>NZ_QLTL01000006.1:0-314344 GCF_003269045.1 Pseudomonas sp. URMO17WK12:I7
TTCGCGGGTAAACCCGCTTCCACAGGGGCCGCGTAAGCCTTTGGACATTTGCAAGACAGGAGAAAGCAGCATGCTGTTCCACGTGAAGATGACCGTGAAACTGCCGGTCGACATGGACCCGGCCAAGGCCGCGCAACTGAAGGCCGACGAGAAGGAACTGGCCCAGCGCCTGCAGCGCGAAGGCACTTGGCGCCACTTGTGGCGCATCGCCGGGCACTACGCCAACTACAGCGTATTCGACGTGCCCAGCGTCGAGGCGCTGCACGACACGCTGATGCAGCTGCCGCTGTTCCCGTACATGGACATCGAGGTCGACGGCCTGTGCCGCCACCCCTCGTCGATCCACAGCGACGACCGCTGATTCCAACCTTTTGCACAAGAACAAGATGAGGTAACCATCATGACCGTGAAGATTTCCAACACTGCCGACATCCAGAAGTTCTTCGAAGAAGCCGCCGGCTTTGGCAATGCCGAGGGCAGCCCGCGGCTGAAGCGCATCATTCAGCGCGTGCTGCAGGACACCGCACGCCTGATCGAAGACCTGGAAATCACCGAAGACGAGTTCTGGCACGCCGTCGACTACCTGAACCGCCTTGGCGGACGCGGTGAAGCCGGGCTGCTGGTGGCAGGCCTTGGCATCGAGCACTTCATCGACCTGCTGCAGGATGCCAAGGACGCCGAGGCCGGCTTGAGCGGCGGCACCCCGCGCACCATCGAAGGCCCGCTGTATGTGGCCGGCGCGCCGCTCGCCCAGGGTGAAGTGCGCATGGACGACGGCAGCGAGGAGGGCGTGGCTACCGTCATGTTCCTCGAAGGCCAGGTGCTCGACCCTCAGGGCCAGCCGCTGGCCGGGGCCATCGTCGACCTGTGGCATGCCAACACGCGTGGCACTTACTCGTTCTTCGATCAAAGCCAGTCGGCGTATAACCTGCGCCGCCGCATCGTCACCGATGCCGAAGGCCGCTACCGCGCCCGCTCCATCGTGCCGTCGGGCTACGGCTGCGACCCGCAGGGCCCGACCCAGGAGTGCCTGGACCTGCTCGGCCGCCATGGCCAGCGCCCGGCCCACGTGCACTTCTTCATTTCGGCACCCGGCCACCGCCACCTGACCACGCAGATCAACCTGGCCGGGGACAAGTACCTGTGGGATGACTTCGCCTACGCCACGCGTGACGGGCTGGTGGGTGAGGTGGTGTTCCATGAAGGGGCTGAAGGCCGCCATGCCGAGTTGAAGTTCGACTTCCAATTGCAGAAAGCCCTTGCAACCGAGGATGAGCACCGCAGCGGGCGTCCTCGGGCACTTCAGGAAGCCTGATACACCGCGCTGGCTTCTTCGCGGGCAAGCCCGCTCCCACAGGATCACCACAAACCTATGGATGTGCGCCATCCCTGTGGGAGCGGCGGTTCGGCGCCCCGATTCACCCGCGAAGGAAGCAACACAGAACAAGAGCCTGCCACCAAGGCCGGCCTGAGCCTTGCGAGAATTCCCATGAAAACCCTGCTCAAGGACTGCTCCCTGTCAGCCCTGGTCGCCGGCTGCATCGCGACCCTGATTTCCTACGCCGGCCCGCTGGTGATCATCTTCCATGCCGCCGAAGCGGCCGGCCTGTCCCACGGCATGCTGTCGTCCTGGGTCTGGGCCGTGTCCATGGGCAGTGCCGTGCTTGGCGCCTTGCTCAGCCTGCGTTATCGGGTGCCAGTGGTGATCGCCTGGTCCATCCCGGGTTCGGCGCTGCTGGTCACCGCCTTGCCGCATCTGGGCCTGGAGCAGGCGGTGGGTGCGTACCTGGTGGCCAACCTGGTCCTGCTGCTGATTGGCATCAGCGGGGCCTTTGACCGCATCATTGCGCACCTGCCAGGCGCCATCGCGGCCGGCATGCAGGCCGGCATTCTGTTCAGCTTCGGTATCGAGGTTTTCCGGGCACTTCCGGTGCAGCCCGTGCTGGTCCTGGCAATGTTCACCACCTACGTGCTGATGCGCAGGCTGCAACCGCGGTACGCCGTGGCCGCAGTGCTGTGCACAGGCGCCGTGGTGACCTTGGCCAGCGGCGCCTTTCGCAGCGAGGCGCTGGTGCTGGAGCTGGCTTCGCCACAGTGGATCACCCCGCAATTCAGCCTGGCGGCAACCTTCAGCCTGGCGCTGCCCATGGTGCTGGTCGCGCTGACGGGGCAGTTCATGCCGGGCATGGCCGTGCTGCGCAACGCCGGTTATGGCACGCCGGCCAGCCCGTTGATCAGTGCCAGCGCGTTGGCGGGTGCGCTGCTTGCACCGTTCGGCTGCCATGGCCTGAACCTCGCAGCCGTCACCGCCAGCCTGTGCACCGGCCCAGAGGCCCATGAAAGCCCGCGCCGTCGCTACGTTGCGGCCGTCGCTGGCAGCGCGTTGTACCTGCTGCTGGGGATTGCCGGGGCAACGTTGATGTCGTTGTTTGCCGCGTTCCCGGCGGCATTGATTGCCGCCCTGGCTGGCCTTGCCCTGTACGGCGCAATCAGCGAGGCCTTGGCGCGCAGCCTGGCCGAACCCAGCGAACGCGATGCCGGGTTGTTCACCTTCCTGGTCACCGCTTCGGGGGTGTCTTTCCTTGGCCTGTCGGCGGCGTTCTGGGGGCTGCTGTTCGGCCTGCTGGCCCATGCGCTGCTGCGCTTGCGACGCCCGCCACCCAGGGAAGTGCTGCGCCGCACGCCCTGAAAACCCGTGTTCCCCCGCGCTTAATCCATAACAACAAGATCAAGAGAGCTTCGGAATGAATCACACCCCTTGCGTTGCCATCGGGCTGACTTTGCTCAGCCCCTCCTTGCTCGCCGCCGAAGGCGGTTTCTTCGAGGATGCCAAAGCCAGCCTCAGCGCCCGCAATTACTACTTCAGCCGTGACTTTTCCGATATCGTCGGTGCCAACCAACAGTCCAAGGCCGAGGAGTGGGCGCAAGGCTTCATCCTCGACTTCAAGTCCGGCTACACGCCGGGCCCGGTTGGCTTTGGTGTCGATGCCCTGGGGCTGCTCGGCATCAAGCTCGACAGCAGCCCGGACCGGGTCAACACCGGTTTGTTGCCGGTGCACGGTGATGGCCGCGCAGCCGACGAGTACAGCCGCATCGCACCCACCTTCAAGGCCAGGCTGTCGAAGACCGAACTGCGCGTGGGCGAATTGCAACCCAACCTGCCGGTGCTGACCTTCAGCGATATCCGCCTGCTGCCGCCGAGCTATCAGGGCGCCAGCATCAGCTCGGCGGAAATCGACGGGCTGACGGTGCAGGCCGGGCACCTGACCAGCACGCACCTGCGCAACGAGGGCGGCGACGGCAAGATGAACGCCATGCTTGGCCATGTACCCCAGCGCCAGGCCGAGAGCGATGCCTTCAACTATGTAGGTGGCGACTATGCGTTCAATGCCAACCAGAGCAGCGTCAGCCTCTGGTACGGGCAGCTTGAGAACATCTACCACCAGGGGTTCGTTGGCCTGAAGCACAGCAAACCAGTGGGGGACTGGGTGCTGAGCGCCAACCTCGGCTATTTCACCGCTCGCGAGGATGGCGATGCGCGGCTGGGGAGGATCGACAACCAGGCGTTCTTCTCGATGTTCAGCGCCCGGCATGGCGGCCACAGCTTCCACGCCGGCTACCAGGGCATCTATGGCGATAGCCCGTTCCCACGGGTGTTCGCCAACATCTCGCCGTTGGGCAATGAAGTGCCGACCTATGAGTTCGCCTATACCGACGAGCGCTCGTACCAGGTGCGTTATGACTACAACTTCGCGGCGATGGGCGTGCCAGGGTTGACGGCAACGGTGCGCTACATCACCGGCAACAACGTCGACACGGGCCAGGGGTACGAGGGCAAGGACCGCGAGCGCGACCTGGACCTTGGCTATGCCGTGCAGAGTGGCGTGCTCAAGGGGTTGGGTGTCAGGGTGAGGAATGCCATGGCGCGGTCCAACTATCGCACTGACATCGACGAGAACCGGTTGACCCTGGTGTACACCTGGCAGCTGTTCTAAGGCATTACCGGCCATTTGTTGTCACACAGCAACGATTGCGTCACCTAGGTATCGGGGGTTAGGTTTCCTCAATTGTCATTGAGGAAACCTGACGTGGACTCCATCACCCAAGCCGTGCTCGGTGCTGCGCTGCAAGGCACGGTGCTCGGCCGCATCCAGGGCCGTCGATCGCTCATCTATGGCGCTGCACTGGGCACCGTGCCGGACCTCGACGTGGTCATTCGCTACGCCGACCCGGTGTCGCAGATGACCTACCATCGCGGCTTCTCCCATTCGATCTTCGTCCTCACCGGGCTGGCCTTGTTGCTGGCCGTGTTGGTCAACCGGCTTGCCCGAACGCGGTGGCCCGACAAGGGCTATACCCTGGCGCGGCTGTTCCTGGCGTTCTGGCTGGTGCTGGTAACCCACCCCATCCTCGATGCCTTCACGGTCTACGGCACCCAGCTGTTCTGGCCGCTGCAGTTCACCCCGCTGAGTTGGGCGGCAGTGTTCATCATCGACCCTGTGTATACCGTGCCGCTGTTGCTGGCTGTCCTGTACGCCGCCTTCAAAGGGTTGAAGGCGAGAGCCGTGCAGGTGTTGAGCCTGGCGTTGGTGTTCAGCACAGCCTACCTAGGGTTTGGTCTGGCCGGGCGCATCGCCGCCGAGCAGCGTTTTCAACTGGCGCTCGAGCAGCAAGGCATCCAGGCAAGCGAAGTACGCGCCGTGCCAATTGCGTTCAACAGCCTGGTCTGGCGGGTGCTGGCCAAGACCCCGGATGGTTTTTATTACGAAGGTATCAGCAGCACGTTTGATCGCGAGCCACCGGAAATGCAGCGCCTGCCACTGAACCTGGAGGCGGGCAATGCCCTGCAGGATGCGCCTTTGCTCGAACGCCTGCGCTGGTTTACCGGAGGCTGGCTGCGTTATGACGTGGTCGGCGACCAGCTTGTGGTCACCGACCTGCGCATGGGCATCCCCGGCAACTACACCTTCCGTTTCAACATGGCCCATCGCGATAGCCAGGGGCAGTGGGTTGCCGACACGCCAAGCCGTGGGGCCGGCTCTGGTATCGGAGCGATGCTGCACAACGGTGACCTGGCGTTGATCTGGCGGCGCATCCTCGACCAGCAACCGCCGTTGCCGTTGGCCGCCTGGAGCGAGCGTTGAGCGCATGCCCTTGCAATACTGCGATTCGCACCCATTTAAGCCGGCCTTCAGTATGCCCAGGAACCCGCCATGGAACCCAACCGCTTCGGCGACATCGCTGCCTTCGTCAGTGCCGTGAAGGCCGGCAGTTTCACCGCCGCGGCGGCCAGCCTGGGCCTGACCCGCTCGGCGGTTGGCAAGAGCATCGCCCGCCTGGAAGCGCGCATGGCGGTGCGCCTGCTCAACCGCACCACGCGCAAGCTGAGCCTGACCGATGAGGGCCTGGTGGCTTTCGAGCGCTGGCGGCAGATTCTCGACGACCTGGACGAGGTGGAAAGCACCATGGCGCAGCGCCGCGGCAAACCCACCGGCACCTTGCGCCTCACCGCACCGCTGTCGCTCGGCCAGCGTCATGTACTGCCGATTCTCGATGCCTACCTCAAGCAGTGGCCAGACCTGCGGGCAGACATTCGTTTCACTGACCGTTTCGTCGACCTGGTCGAGGAGGGCGTCGACGTTGCCGTGCGCATCGGCGCGCCCAAGGAAGATTCGCAGCTGTTGACCCGCACGGTCGCCTGGCAGCAGTTCGTCACCTGCGCCTCGCCCGAATACCTCGGCCAGCACGGCGTGCCGCAAGTACCAGCGGACCTTTACGGGCATGACAAGATCACCTTCCTGGCTGGCGAGAAGTCGATGCCCTGGCGCTTCCATACCGCCGAAGGGCTGCACCTGTGCGAGGAGCCCGGGCGGTTGAACATCGACAGCTCCGAGGCAATGCTCGACGGCGCACGGGCCGGTTTCGGCCTGATTCACCTGCCGACCTACATCACCGGCAACGACCTGCGCGCAGGCACGTTGGTGGAGGTGTTGCACGCCTACCGGCCCCCGGCAGATCCAATCCGCGTGGTTTACCCGAGCAAGCGGCACCTGTCGCCACGGGTCCGCGGGTTCATCGACCTTCTGGTAGCGAGCTGGGAGCAGGGTGTGCCCTGGGAGGACTGATTGGGGACTGCCGGGCCCGTATATGGGGCCTGAGTTCGGGTTTATCCCTGATGTAGCAGCGCAGACACTGGCGTCACTGATAATCCATCTGGAGACTCCATGACTGCCCTGTCCGTACTGGATCTGGTCATGATTGGCGAAGGCAAGACCTTCGCTGACGCGATCGAAGAATCCCGCCAGCTCGCTCGCCATGTCGAGCAGCAGGACTACCACCGCTACTGGATCGCCGAGCACCACGACATGCCCGGCATCGGTTCGGCTGCCACCGCGCTGGTGATCAACGAAATCGCCAATGCCACCCAGCACATTCGCGTCGGTGCCGGCGGCATCATGCTGCCCAACCACGCACCGCTGGTAATTGCCGAGCAGTTCGGCACCCTCGACACCCTGCACCCGGGCCGTATCGACCTCGGCCTGGGGCGCGCGCCCGGCACCTCCGGGCCGACCGTGCGGGCCTTGCGTGGCGCCGCGCCGGAGCGCGACTTCAGCCAGGACATTGCCGAGCTGCGCGACTACCTGGCCGACAATGGCAAGCGCCAGGTCCGCGGCGTACCGGGGGCGCACGAGGTACCGGTGTGGATCCTCGGCTCCAGCCTGTTCGGCGCCGACCTTGCAGCGAAGCTGGGGTTGCCGTATGCCTTCGCTTCGCACTTTGCGCCGCGTTACCTGCTGCAAGCGATTGCCCATTATCGAGCGAACTTCCAGCCTTCGGCGCAACTGGCCAAGCCTTATGTGATGGTGGGCGTGAACCTGTTCGCCGCCGACAGCGATGCCGAAGCGGATTACCAGGCCAGCTCGCACCGCAAGTGGATGCTGGACTTGCACGTCGGGCGTTTTGGCTTGTTGCCCAAGCCGCAGGAAGGGTATGTGCAGAGCCTGCCCGGGCATGAGCGGGCGGTACTGGAGCAGGTAATGGCCTGCAGCATTGCCGGTGGGCCAGAGCGGGTGCGTGAGGGGCTGCGGTCGCTGATCGAGCAGACCGGCGCGGATGAGCTGATGATCGACTGCCGGATCCATGACCCGCTGGCGCGGTTGCGCTCGCATGCCTATGCGGCGCGAGCATTGGCCGAACTCAGTTAACCCTCACTGGCCTCTTCGCGGGTAAACCCGCTCCCACAGGGATTGCACAGACTTCAAGCAGTGTGCAGTGACTGTGGGAGCGGGTTTACCCGCGAAGAGGCCAGAACAGGCAAAAAGAAGGGAGCCCAGCGGCTCCCTTGACAGTATCAGGCCTGCTTCAGGAACGGGTAGTCCGTATACCCCTCAGGCCCATTGGCATAGTCGAACTGCGCACGATGCTCGTTCAACGGCGCTTGCAGCCGCAGCCGCTCCACCAGGTCCGGGTTGGCGATGTAGCTGCGCCCGAACGCCACGGCATCGATCAGGCCACGGCCGATCAGGTCTTCGCCTTTCTCGGCGGTATACGCACCCGCAGCGATGATCACGCCGGGGTACGCGGCACGAATCTGCTCACGGAATGAATCACGCAGCGGCTTGCCACCCGCCCAGTCTGGCTCGGACAGGTGCAGGTAGGCGAGGTTGCGCTTGGCCAGTTCCTTGATCAGGTACAAGCCGGCAGCCTCCTGGTCTTCGCCGTTGTCCACGCCATTGAAGCCACCCAGCGGGAACACACGGATACCAATGCGATCAGCGCTCCAGCTGGCGATCGCCGCGTCCACGGCTTCGAGCACGATACGCGCACGGTTCTCAATGCTGCCGCCGTAACGGTCTTCGCGCTGGTTGGCGCTTGGGGTAAGGAACTGGTGCAGCAAGTAGCCGTGGGCGGCATGCAGTTCGATGAAGTCGAAACCGGCCTTACGGGCGTTGGCGGCAGCCTGGCCGAAGTCGGCAACGATCGCGGCAATCTCGTCTTCACTCAGTGCACGGGGTGCGGAGGTTTCCACCCGCATCAGGTTGCCTTGTTCGTCGCGCAGGGTGGTGCGGGCGTTGGCCGGCAGGGCCGACGGCGCAACCGGCGCTTCACCGTCGGGTTGCAGGGAGGTGTGCGAAACGCGGCCCGTGTGCCAGACCTGCACGGCGCTGTGGCCGCCTTCGGCGTGGATGCCTTGGTTGACCACTTGCCAGGCGGCGATCTGCTCGGCGCTGTGAATACCTGGCGAGCCGGAGTAACCCTTGGCCTGGAAGGAGATCTGCGTGGCTTCGGTGATGATCAGGCCGGCGCTGGCGCGCTGGCGGTAGTACTCGGCCATCATCGGCGTGGGTACATCGCCAGGTTCGAGGCTACGCAGGCGGGTGAGCGGGGCCATGAATACGCGGTTGGGCAGGGTAAGGGGGCCAATCTGCAGAGGTTGCAAGAGTTTCATTGCTGCTCCAAAGGTGAAAAACCAATGGCGCGAACGATACCGGGATGATTGGGGAAAGGGGGGACCGAGACCCCGGCGCAGAGCTCCCCAATGGCTTTTGCCTGCACTGGCCTCTTCGCGGGCACGCCCGCGCCCACCGGGGTATCACTGCCTTGAAGAGGGTAGTGACCCTGTGGGAGCGGGCGTGCCCACGAAGAGGCCAATGCAGGAGAACGCTCAGCGACGAGCCAACCGCCCACTGACAAAATGCGCGACATCATTGAACCCTGGCGTCGACGCATGCCCCGGTGTCACCAGCGAATCAATGAATGCCTCGTCTTCTGCCGTGATCTGCACCGCCAGCGCCCCGCCGTAGGTATCCCACTGCGCCTCGGTGCGCGGCCCGACGATGGCCGAACTCACCAGCTGGTTGTTCAGCACCCAGGCAATGGCGAACTCGACCAGCCCCACGCCCTTGGCCTGCGCGTAATCCTGCAGTTGCCGGGCAATGGCCAGCGACTCCTGGCGCCATTCCACCTCCATGATGCGTTTGTCCTGGCGCGCCGCCCGGCTGCCGGCTTCGGGCTCGGCCCCCGGTGCATACTTGCCGCTGAGTACCCCGCGAGCCAGCGGGCTGAACGGCACCACGCCCAGGCCGTGATACGCGGCGGCGGTCATCTGCTCAGGTTCGGCCTGGCGGTTGACGATGTTGTACAGCGGCTGGCTCACCACCGGCTTGGCCACCCCCAGGCGCTCGGCAATGTTGCAGAGCTCGGCAATGCGCCAGCCGCGGTAATTGGACACCCCCCAGTAGCGGATCTTGCCTTGCTGCAGCAGGTCGCCGATGGCGCGCACGGTCTCTTCCAGCGGCACCTTGTGGTCTTCGCGGTGCAGGTAGTAGATGTCCAGGTAGTCCAGGTGCATGCGCGTCAGCGTGGCATCGATGCCATTGAAGATGTGCTTGCGCGACAACCCGCTGCGGTTGGGCAGGCCGTCGGTCGGCCCCATGCCGACCTTGGAGGCAACGACCCAGTCCTGGCGATGGCGCGCCACCGCTTCGCCGACGATCTCTTCGGAGCGGCCGGCATTGTAGACGTCGGCGGTGTCGATGAAGTTGATGCCTTGGTCCCAGGCCTTGTCGATGATCCGCAGCGCATCCTCGGTGCTGGTCTGCTCGCCGAACATCATGCTGCCCAAGGTCAGGGCGGAGACTTGCAGGCCGGAATGGCCAAGGGGACGGTAGATCATGCCGAGTGTCCTTCGCGGGGAGTGATCGGGTTGTTTTACACAGAACCGGCGGGGTTTGAAAGGCTGAGACGCAGGGGCAATCGGTCGGGCAGCAGCGTCGTCGCTGCCGCCCGATGACAGGGAGCATCGCCCGCTAAGTCGGGGGTTCCGGCAGGGTCGCTGAAATCAACCAATCAGTTCAAGGGCGTCATCCAGGCTCAATGGCCGCTTCAGCCGTTGCGAGAGTGTCGCCATGGCATCCGAGTAACCCCTGGCAATTACCGCCTCGACCTGATCGCCAATGCACTGCAAGGCAACGAAGTCGCCTTTCTCCGGTTCGCCAACAAACGCGATGCGGTCCCAGTCACGCGCATGCCCCAGCACCTCGTAGGTGCGCCCGTGTTGGAAGGTCCAGAAGAACGGTACATCGTTGTAGCGACGCTGCTCGCCCAGCATGTTGGCCGCCGCGATCACCCCGTGTTGCTGGGCCAGGCGCCAGTGCTCGATGCGCACCGGGTGCCCGGCGTGGGGGAAGGTGGCGATATCGCCCGCAGCCCACAGACCATCCGCGGCATGCAGTTCGGCATCCACTTGCAATGACTGGTCCTTGGCCAGTTGCACGCCTTGCACGAAAGCAGTGGCCGGCTTTACACCGGTACCCAGCAGCACCAGGGGCGCGAGCAGCTTTTCGCCATTGGCCAGTTGCACGGCCTCGACCTTGTCTTCGCCCAGGAAACGCTCGACTTCGGTCGGGCCATGGAACACCACGCCCTTGCGTTCATGCAACTGGCGAATGGAGCGCCCGATGCGCTCGCCCAGCTGTTTGGCCAAAGGCACTTCGTGGCGGGTGACCACATGCACCTCGGCGCCATATTTGCGCAGGGCCGCGGCAGCTTCCAGGCCAATGAAGCCGTCACCGACGATCACCACGGGCTGCCCGGGTTCGGCAGCATCGAGCAGGCGTGAGGCATCCTCGCGCGAGCGCAGGGTCATGATGCCGGGCAGGTCTACACCTGGCAGGGCCGGGCGCAGTGGCTTGCCGCCAGTGGCCAGGAGGGCGGCGTCGTAATCGATGTGGTGCCCGTCGGTGAGGGTGATCTGGCGCTTTTTCGCATCCAGTGCAAGCACCTTCCCGAAGCGCCGGTCCAGCTGGCCTCTGCGCAGCTGGTCGGGCTCGAGCAAGGCTGACACCTCGTCGGGCGCCATCTCCCCAGCGATGACGAATTTGCTCAAGGCGGTGCGGTCGTAGGCCGGTTGTCGCTCTTGATCGAGCCAGATCAGGTGCCCGCCAAAACCGTGGTCGAGCAGCGTGGCGACTGCCGCCGAGCCGGCCGCACCGGCACCGATCACCACGAAAGTACGCGCGTCGCTGTGCCGAGGAGGCTCGCTTTTCGGCATCGGCTGATCATCGACCCACACCTCACCGTCCTTGAGCCACGCCCTGTACCTGCGCAGGCCAGTCAGCGCGGGTGGTTCACACACCGCCCCCTCATCGACGGCAAACGCGGCCTTGTGCCAGGGGCAAACCAGCAGGCCGCCGCAGATAACGCCTTCTTCCAACGGGGCGCCTTCATGCGGACAGTTGCCTTGGTAGGCATGTACCTGATCGCCTTGGCGGATGAGGATCATTTCTTCGTTGCCGGCCTGGACGCGCAAGGGGCGTTTAGGGTCGAGCTGATCGAGGCGGGCCACGGCGTGCTGGGTCATGGGGCTTCTCCAAAGGGGGGCCTTTGGAACCATTTGACGCCTGGGGTGGGAGGGGTATTCGTTGATCTGACGATCGGTGTCCTTGTGTTCGCCTTGGGACTTGTAGCGCCTGAGAGATCGAGCGCCGCCCGCGCGGCGCATCGCGGATGAATCCGCTCCTACATTTATTGCAACGTGGCCATGCCTGTGAGGCCATGGTTGTCAGCCTTGTTTGTCAGGCTCACGTCATGCGCCAAGGCAGGCGACCATGGCGTTACAGGTTCGGCACGTTGCAACAGATGTAGGAGCGGATTCATCCGCGATGCGCCGCGCGGGCGGCGCTCGATCTCATGGGCGCTGCAAACCTCCCGGCGAACTCACCCAAAAACTCAATGGGTGCGGACAGCACTCAGCGCGCCGGCCCGGGTAACCCGCAAGGCCACCAGGCTACCCAGCACGATCAACGCGGCCAGCGAATACAGCGCCGCATCGGTCGAACCGGTCTGGTCCTTGATGAAGCCGACCAGGTACGGGCTGAGGAAGCCGGCCATCTGGCCCACCGAGTTGATGATCGCCAGGCCAGCCACTGCGGCACTGGCGCTGAGCAGCGCGGTCGGCATCGGCCAGAACATCGGCAAGCCGGTGAGGGCGCCCATGGTGGCGATCGACAGGCCGAGGATGGCGATGGTCGGGTTGCCGGCGAAGTTGACCGCGATCAGCAGGCCGACGGCACCCATCAGCATCGGTACCACAAGATGCCAGCGGCGCTCGTTGCGCAGGTCCGCCGAGCGGCCGCAGAGGATCATGAACACGCCGGCCAGCAGGTACGGAATGGCGCTCAGCCAGCCGATCAGCAGCGGGTTGTCGAAGCCCATGCTCTTGATGATCGACGGCAGCCAGAAGTTGATCGCGTACACGCCGCTCTGGATGCAGAAGTAGACAAAACCAAAGGTCCAGATCAGCGGGTTGGTCAACACGGCCAGCACGCTGTCGCCGGTGGTGTTCGGCTTGCTGGCGGCGTCCGCTTCGAGGTCGGCGGCGATCAGCTGGCGTTCGGCCGGGCTCAGCCAGGCGGCTTTCTGGTAACCGTCGCTGAGCAGCTTGATGGCCAGCACGCCGAGGGCCACGGTTGGCAGGCCCTGGATCAGGAACATCCACTGCCAGCCGGCCAGGCCATGCTGGCCGGTGGCGAAGTGTTCGAGGATCCAGCCGGAGAACGGCCCACCGAGCAGGCCTGACACCGGGATCGCCGACATGAACAGCGCCATGATGCGGCCACGGCGGTCAGCCGGGAACCAGCGCGAGAGGTACAGCACCACGCCGGGGAAGAAGCCCGCCTCGGCGGCACCGGTCAGCAGGCGCAGGGTGTAGAACTCGGTTGGGGTGGTGACGAACAGCAGGCAGGTCGACAGGCTGCCCCAGGCGATCATCATCGCCGCAATCCAGCGCCGCGGGCCGAAGCGGTTGAGCGCCAGGTTGCTCGGCAGGCCGCAGAGCACGTAGCCGATGAAGAAGATGCCGGCGCCAAGGCCGTACACGGTTTCGCTGAACTTCAATGCATCGAGCATCTGCAGCTTGGCGAAGCCGACATTGACGCGGTCCAGGTAGTTGAACAGGTAGCAGATGAAAATGAACGGGATCAGCCGCAGGGTGATGCGCCGGTACAGCGCGTTGCGGGTGCTATCGGTGCCTTGGTCAGGGGCGGGGCTGTGTGCCATGATCGGGATCTCTGTTGTTATGATTGTCGCCGCGTCGCCTGTGCCGGCGCTCGCCCTGACGAGTCTCGGGGAGTGCGACGCGCCTGTCTTTGTGCTTTTGCACAGCGTATCGTGCATGGCGCTGTGCCGCCGTACAAAAGCTGACACGATTAAGGATCGCTGAATGTTCGAACTGGACCATGACCTGGCGCAGGATATCGTCGATCGGGCGATGGCCATTCTGCCATGCAACGTCAACGTCATGGACAGCCAGGGGCTGATCCTCGGCAGTGGCGAGCCGGAGCGCATCAACACCCGGCATGAAGGCGCGCAACTGGTCCTGGCCAATGGCCGGGTGGTCGAACTGGACGTCGACGCGGCCAAATGCCTCAAGGGCGTGCAGCCTGGGGTGAACCTGCCGTTGATGCTCGACGGGCGCCTGATCGGCGTGCTCGGCCTGACCGGCGACCCGCAGCAACTGCGTACCTACGGCGAACTGGTGCGGATGACCGCCGAGATGCTCCTGGCGCAACGCCACCTGCAAGTCGAGCAACAGTGGCGGCGCCAGCGCTGCGACGACTTGCTGGCGTTGCTGCTCGGCGGCACGGGTGATTCGCCGCGGCTGCTGGACGAGGCCCAGCAGTTGGGCCTGAAACCCCAGTTGCCGCGGGTGCCGTGCTTGTTCGAGCTGCACTCCGGGCCGCCTGCCGAAACACTGTCGGCTTGGTTGATGAGCCGCTATCCGGAAAGCTGGTGCGTGAGCCCTTCGCGCGAGTCGCTGCTGTGGTGCCGGCCGGCGGGGCTGGTGCTGGATGAGGCACGCCTGATCGAACGCCTGCAGCGCCACGGCTGGGAGGTCGAACGCCTGGCGCTGGGCAGTGCGGCGCAGAGCCTGGAGCAATTGCGCCGGGGTTATCGAAGGGTGCGTGACTTGTTGGCTTATGGCCGTGAGGTGCTGCCCAACGTGCAGCTGCTGAGCCTCAGCCGCTATCGCTTGCCAGCCTTGCTCTGGCGCCATCGCAACGAAGACGCCCTGGATGAACTGCTGGAGCCGCTGCAGCGCATCCGCGCCCGGGATGCCAGCGGCCAACTGCTGGCCACGCTGCGCGCCTGGTGCGCGCACGATGGCCAGAGCCAGGCCTGTGCCGATGCCCTGGGAATCCACCGTAACAGCTTGCGCTACCGCCTGGAGCGCATCGCTGAACTGGGCGAAGTAGACCCGCTGCGCCTGGAAGGCATGCTGAGCTTGTACCTGGGGCTGCAACTGCTGCCGGTTGATTGACCGCCAGCAAAGGCATTTGCCCAAACAACGCTGCCGGCCTTTTGTGCATCCGACCGAGGCCGCCGCGCCAGACAACTGTCAGCATGCCAGTCATCAGGACAGGAGAATCCCCATGAAAATCGTCATCGCCCCCGACTCGTTCAAGGACAGCCTCGACGCTGCCGGTGTCGCCCGTGCCATCGCCCTTGGCCTGGCCGAGGCGTTGCCCGCTGTCGAACTGGTCGAATGCCCGATGGCTGATGGTGGCGAAGGCACCATGGAGGCGATCGTAGCTGCCAGCCATGGCGAACTGCGCCGCCAGACCGTGCGTGGGCCGCTGGGGCAACGCGTGGAAGCGGGCTGGGGCTGGCTTGCAGAAAGCCGCACCGCGGTGATCGAGATGGCCCAGGCCAGTGGTATCCAGCTGGTTCCCAGCGGCCAGCGCGATGCCTGCCGCAGCAGCACCTGGGGCACGGGCGAACTGATGGCCGCCGCGCTGGCAGCCGGGGCGCAACGTATCGTTTTGGCCATTGGCGGCAGTGCCACCAACGACGGCGGCAGCGGTATGCTGCGCGCCCTTGGCCTGCGCTTGCTGGATGCCGACGGGCAAGCGCTGGAGGAGGGTGGCCTGGCCCTGGCCCGGCTGGCCCGTATCGATGCCAGTGGCCTGGACCCGCGCTTGGCCGAAGTGCAGGTCGAAGTGGCGGCCGATGTCGACAACCCGCTGTGTGGCGCCAATGGCGCTTCGGCGATATTCGGCCCACAGAAAGGCGCCAACCCCGAGCAAGTGCAGGCGCTGGACCAGGCCCTCGGCCATTTTGCCGACCACTGTGCGCAGTTGCTGGGTGAAGACGTACGCGACTTTCCGGGGTGCGGAGCCGCCGGGGGCATGGGCTTTGCCGCCAAGGCCTTCATGGGGGCGCGCTTTCGCCCAGGCGTGGAAGTGGTCGCCGAGTTGGCCGGCTTGGACGCGCTGGTGCAAGGCGCTGACCTGGTGATTACCGGTGAAGGGCGCTTCGACGCCCAGACCTTGCGCGGCAAGACCCCAATGGGGGTCGCGCGGGTGGCAAAGCGGCACGGGGTGCCGGTGGTGGTGCTGGCGGGGACCTTGGGCGAAGGCTACCAACAGCTGTATGCCCACGGTATCGACGCGGCCTTTGCCCTGGCCAACGGGCCGATGACCCTGGAGCAGGCGTGCGCGAACGCTGCGCAGCTATTGCAGGACCGTGCCAGCGATATCGCCCGTGTCTGGCAATGCGCGAGGCAGCAGCGGTGATACGTTGCAACCCTCCAGCATTACCGGGCTTTGCAGGGTGTCGGCAAAGTGCCGCGGCGCACCCTGCTCGAGCATGGCAATGAAGCTGCCCAAGGCCGGCGAGGTATTCTCGGTATTCCAGTTCATGTACAGGCCCATGGTCGGCGTGGGCTGGCCCTTGATCGGGCGGATCGGGCGGAACTGCACGCGGTCGCGCAGCGTCGAGTAGGCAATCGATTCCGGTACCAGGGCAACGCCGAAGCCGCAGGCCACCAGCCCTACCAGGGTGTGGATCTGCGCGGCCTCCTGGACGATCCGGGGGTGGAAGCCGGCCGACTCGCACAAGGCGATCAGTTGGCCGTGATAGCCGCTGCCCAGCGCCTGTGGGGTGAAGACGAAATCCGCATCGGCAAAATCGCGCAGGTCGACCGCTGGCTGCCGCGCGCAGGGGTGATTGGCCGGCAAGGCCATGACGATCTGTTCGCTGAGTATCAGGCGGGATTCGAGGGTGTCTGACGATACGGGCAGTTTGCGCATGAAACCGACATCCGCTTCGCCCGCCATCAATGCCTTGGCCTGGGAGGCCGAGGGCATTTCGCGAATGGTCAGGCGCACGTTCGGGTAGACCTCGCGAAACTTCTTCAGGGTGCTGAGCAGCGACTCGTAATAGGCGATGGAAATGGCGGTGATGGTCAGCTTGCCGCTGATACCTTGGGACACGTTGCGCGCGTACTCGATGCCTTGCTCCAGTTCCTTGAGCGTGCGGTAGGCCGTTTCCAGAAACGCCGCACCTGCGGCGGTGAGCTTGACCGCCCGCTTGTTGCGCAGGAACAAGCTGAAGCCCAGCTTCTCTTCCAGCCGGCTGATCGCCTGGCTCAGGGGCGGCTGCGCCATGTGCAGGCGCAAGGCGGCCTTGTGAAAATGCAGCTCCTCGGCGACGGCAATGAACTGCCTGAGCAAGCGTGTCTCGATCATTGCATGTTCCTTCCATGTTCCTTCGTCGAGGTCGAGTCTGACCGGTGCCAATGGGCAGTGATATCTCAGGGATATCAAAGTTGCATGCTTTTAATATTAAGTCATTGATTTTTTTGTTGTTATCGTAAAAAGGAGAATCGGAAGGGCTCTACAATGCCAATTACAGACCCATTCAAGGGCAAAGTCGCCATCGTCACAGGCGCGGCCCAGGGCCTTGGCCTGGACTACGCCACGGCACTGGCAGCCCGCGGGGCCCGGGTCGTCATCAGTGACCTGGGCACCGATCGGTCAGGTGAAGGGCAGGACCCCACAGCCGTCAACGCGGCGCTCGACACCTTGCGCGCCAGCGGCTTCGACGTGGTCGCCCATACCGGCCAGCTGGAAAATGAAGATGCCTGTCGGCAGCTGGTGGCGCTGGCCATCGAACACTTCGGCGCACTGGACATCCTGATCCATAACGCCGGCTGGGTGGACTACCAGGGCATCGAGACTCAGCAGCAGGCATTTCTTGACCGTGCGCTGGGCATCAGCGTGCAAGCGCCGGTGTGGCTGGCCAAGCATGCCTGGAAGCACCTGAAACGCTCAGCGGCACCACGCATCGTCCTGACCACTTCCGACCGGGCTCTGTACCAGCGTTATGCGCAACCGGGGCTTGTCGCCTATGCGGCGGGCAAGATGGCCCAGGTCGGCATCATGAATGCGCTGAGCATGGAAGGGCAGGAGTACGGCATTCTGGTCAACGCCATCTCGCCCGTGGCCAAGACCCGCATGTGGGGGATCAGCCAGGCACCGGAAGAACTCAAGCCCGAGTGGGTCACGCCAGGGGTGCTGTACCTTGCCAGTGGCCTGTGCCACGACACCGGCTACATCCTGCGGGCCAGCAACGGCCAGTTCACTGCCACACGTTTCAACGAAAACAGCGGGGTCAGTTACCCGCGTGACCTGGCACGGGTCCAGGCTTCGAGCCTGGCCGAGGTGGCCGCACGCTGGAGCCGCATCAAGGAATGCCACTACGTACCGGTGAAGGTTGCCAATACCCGCGCCGACCTCGGTGAGAGCCCGGTCTGGGACGCGCAAACAGGGGCGTTGTACTTCGTTGATATCACTGGCGGGCGTATCAACCGGCTGCTGCCCGATGGCGAGGTGGAGCTGCTGTATGAGTCGGCCGCACGCATTGGCGCCTTGGCACTGACTGATCGCGGCAACCTGATCTTCACCGAAGACGCCAGTGCCGTGCTGCTCGACCTTGCTTGCGGGCGCATTCGCCAGTACTCGGTACCCGTGCATCCGCGCTCGACCTATCGCTTCAACGATGGCGCCTGCGACCCACAGGGGCGCTTTGTCACCGGCCTGATGGACGAAGCCCCGAGCGGCAAGACCGGGGCGCTGTTCCGCTTCGATGGCGAGCTCATTGACGAGGTGATCCATTGCGGCCTGGCATTGCCCAATGGTCTGGCCTGGTCGGCCGATGGCCAGACGCTGTTCTTCGTCGACTCTGTCGAGTGCAAGATCTACCGCGCCGAGTACCTGGCAGAAGGGCGACTTGAGCAGGTCAGCCTGTTCGCCGAGACCCCTGCCGAGCTGGGCCGGCCAGACGGTATCGCGCTGGACCGCGAAGGCGGGCTGTGGGTGTGCCAGTTCAATGGCAGCTGCCTGCTGCATTACGACCGCAACGGCCACCTGGTCGATCAGGTGGTGATGCCGGTGCCACGCCCGACCAGTTGCTGCTTTGGTGGCGAGAACCTCGATACCTTGTACATCACCACCGCACGCGTCGGCATGGCGCCGGCGCAGTTGCGGCATTACCCCGATGCCGGCGACCTTTATGCGATCCGCCCCGAGGTGGGCGGCATCGCCCGCTATGTCTTCAAGGAATGAGCGCCTGTCCCTGGCTGGCCGGTAACACCGCCAGTTCGCCAAAGCGTTGCGCAGCATCGATGTAGCGCAATGCCGATTTGGCGTCTTTCCAGCCTACGTAGCTCATTAGTGCCTTCAGCTCCCAGCCATTGGCGGTTGCCCAGGTGGCAAAGCCGCGGCGCAGGGAATGGCCGGTGTACAGCGCGGCGGGCACGCCGGCACGTTCCAGCATGCGCCGCAGCAGGCCGACCAGGCTGTTGCTGTTGAGCGGCCTGTCACTGAGGTTGCCCCAGCGGTCGAGCTTGCGAAACACCGGCCCGTGGGCGATGCCAGCCACTTCGAGCCACTGCAGATACGCATTGACCGGGCACAGTGTTTTCAGCGCCGGGGTGCGGTGCTGCACGCCCAATGCTTCGCGGTCGCCCTTGCTGCGCGGCAGAAACAGGGTGATGCCGACGCCGGCCTCGGCCTGGATGTGCTCCACGCGCAGGCGCGCCAGTTCATCGCCGCGAAAGCCGCGCCAGAAGCCCAGCAACAGCAAGGCGCTGTCGCGCCGGGCACGGCGCAGGGCTGGCAGGTCGTGGCATGCGCGGGCCTGGGTGGCTTCTGCCTCGAAGCGTTCGACGGCCGCTTGCAGGTGCTGCAACAACAGCGGGGCGGCCTGGCGCGGGGGCGTCGGGTGCAGGGTGCGGATGCCGCGCAGCACCTGGCGCACCAGCGGCGCTTTGGTCGGGTCGGGGAAACCCTGGCTGATGTGCCATTGGCTGAGTGCGGCAAGGCGTTGGCGCAGGGTGCTGACGGCATGCTGTTCGGCGTGGTCGGCCAGATAGCGGGCGATGCTGTCGGCAGTAGCGGGCAGGAACCCGCCCCAATGGGCCTCGAAGTGTTCGATGGCGGCCTGGTAACTGCGCCGGGTGTTGTCGCGGGTGGCGGCGCGGACGTAGCGCTCGATGTCGGTCATGGTTGGCAGGTTGGCGAGAGACAGTGACACGATAAAGCTAATTGGTTCGCCTGTCCCGGCTTCTTCGCGGCTAAAGCCGCTCCTACAAGGCCTGCGCATTCCCTGTAGGAGCGGCTTTAGCCGCGAAGAGGCCGGAACAGGAGAAACTGGATCAGCGAGGCAACGAGGCATCCATCATGCGCTGCAGCGGTGCATATTCGGCCTTGCTCACCGGCACCAGCCCGCTGGCATCCTGGGAGGCGACAAAGGCTGCCAGTGCGTCGGGGTCATCCAGCATCGCCGCGCGAATGCGTTGCCTCAATGCCGGGCACAGGCTGGCACTGAACACATAGGGGTCGTAGTAGATCGGCTGCGAACGCCATTGCACCTTGAGCGCAGCGGGGCTCAGGGCATGCCGCGCCAGGTAGGCATCGGCCCGCTCGCTGGCGACGAAGGCGGCATCCACGCGGCCATCGAGCAGCGCCTCCAGTGCCTTGTCGTGGGTCCCGGCATACACCAGCGCGCCGAAGAACTGCGGCAGCGGCGAGCCGACTTCAGCCGGGAACTCGACGCTCGGCACCAGGCTGCCCGAGGTGCTGGCCGGGTCGCTCAGGGCCACGCGCTTGCCACGCAGTTGCTCGATGTCTGCGAACCTGTCGCCACCGGTCAGTAGCAGTGCCTGGTAATGGCTGCCGGCTGGCGTATAAGGGCCCGCACTCAAGGTGAAGGTCGCGAAGGGTTCGATTCCGGGGTCGCGACGGTTGGCCAGCACATAGGACGCTGGCCCAAGCCGGGCGATATCGGCGCCGCCAGAGACGATGGCATCGACCACGCCTTCGTAAGAGGCGGCAATCACCAGTTCCACCGGCACGCCAGCGGCCTGGCTCAGGCGTAGCAGCAGCGGCTGGTGTTCGCGGACCATGTCTTCGCTGCTCTTGATCGGGATCACCGCCAGGCGCAGGCTGCGTGGCGTGCAATCGGCCAGCGCATTGTTGGCCAGCAGGCTGGCCAGCAGCAGCCCAGCCAGGGTCTTTACAACACGCATGGCTTTTCCTCGATACCGTTGAAGGGCGGGTACTCAAGCAACTGCGCTGGCGACAGCGGCCGGCTGAAGTGGTAGCCCTGGGCGATATCGCAGCCGGCGAGCTTCAGGCACACCACTTGCTCGCGGGTTTCGACGCCTTCGGCTACCACTTCCAGGCCCAGGCGCTTGGCCAGAATGATGGTCGAGGACACGATCGGGCTGTCGTCGTAGCTGTTGGACAGCGGCGCGATCAGCGAGCGGTCGATCTTCAGCTTGCTCAGCGGTAGTGACTGCAGGTGCGCGAAGCCCGCATAGCCACGGCCGAAGTCGTCCAGGCTGATGCCCAGGCCGACTGCGCGCAGGCGATGCAGGTGATCGACGGCGGTGCCTTCGGGGTCGAGGATGGTGGTTTCGGTGATCTCCAGCTCCAGGCGCTGCGGGTTGATGCCGTACAGCTGCAGCTTGGCCAGCAGGCGGGTGCTGAAGTCGGCCTGGCGCAACTGCATGGCCGAGACATTGACGGCCAGGCGTGCCTCACGGCCCTGAGCATCCCAGCGCGCCAGTTCTTCGCAGGCCAGGCGCAACACTTCCCAGCCCAGCTCGATGATGAAACCGCTGCGTTCGGCCAGGCCGATGAAACGGTCCGGGTAAAGCAGCCCGAATTCGGGGTGATCCCATCGCACCAGGGCTTCATAGCCCAGTACACGGTGGCTATCGAGGCGGATCTGTGGCTGGTAGTGCAACACGAACTGGCGCTCGGTCAGGGCCGTGCCGAAGGCCTGTTCAAGGGTGAAGGCCTGGATGTCGGAAAGGTTCAGCGAGGGGTCGAAGAAGCGGTACTGGGCACGGCCGGCCTGTTTCGCCGAGTACATGGCGGCATCGGCGCAGCGGATCAGGCTGTCGATGTCCTGGCCATCTCGCGGGCAGATGCTGACACCGACACTGGGGCTGGTGTTGACCTCCTGGCCGTCGAGGGCATACGTGGCCGAGAGCTTCTGCACCAGCGTGCGCACCCAGCTGTTGATCTGCGCCTCGCTGCGTTCGCCGGCCAGCAGCACCACGAATTCGTCACCGCCAAAGCGCGAGGCTTCGTCGCCAGGCTCGAGCAGGCGCTGGATGCGCCCGGCCACGGCCTGCAGCAGGAGGTCGCCAATCTTGTGCCCGAGCGAGTCGTTGATCGACTTGAAACGGTCCATGTCGATGAACAGGATCGCCATCAGGCGGCGCTTGCCGCGCTGGCGGGTGAGCGCCTGCCCGGCGACGTCGACGAACTGGCGGCGGTTGTGCAGGCCGCTGAGGTGGTCGGTGGCGGCGGCGTGGCTGCTGCGCCGGTGTTCGTCCTCCAGGCGGCCGATCAATTGCTGGTTGACCTGCTGCGCGTGCTCCAGGGCGCTGAACGCCTCCTGGCGCTTGCGCAGCAGGCGCAGGGTCCAGGCCAGGCTGACGATGATCATCAGGGTCATGCTCAGGTTCAGCCAGAACTGCCGCGAAAAGGCCAGCGCGGAAGGGGCAAGAATCTCGTCATAGCGCTGGCTGACCACCACGCTGAAGCCGCGCTCGGGCACGCGCCGGTACAGGCTCTGGTAAGGCACTCCGGCAGCGTACTGGGTCAACTGCCCAGCGTCGTCGGCATCGGCCATGTCTGGCTCGAAGCTGTCGCCAGCCACCACCACGCCACTGGTGTCGATGCGCAGGCGCTCCTGGCCATCGTCCTGGAGCAGGCGCATCAAGCCGCTGTGGCCGAGGTCGATGTGCTGGAACAGCACCGCCAGGTAGCCGATATCGAGCTGCACCACGAGAATGTTGTCGATCTCGCGGCCTGGCAGGTCGGTCAATGGCAGCAGGAATGGCAGGCGCCAGTGGGGCATGGTCGATGCCGAAGTGTCTGGGGTGGCCCGGGGCAGGAAAGGTTTGAAACCGTAGTGGGCGACATGCACCTGCAATTGCTTCAGCCAGTCGCTAGGCAGTGTTGCAGGTTCATCGCTGTGGCTGGTGGAAAGCAGCCGGCCCTGGCGGTCGTACAGGCTCATGCGCTTGAACACCGGGTCTTCGGCCAGCAGCCTGGCCAGGCTCAGGCTGCCCTGGCGCAGCGACTTCATGTCGTCCTGGGTCACCCGGCCCACGGCCTGGGCGCGGTCGACCAGCTGGCGCAGGCTTTCGGCAACGATGCTGGCCAGGTTCAGGTGCTCGGCCGCCTTGGCTGCCAGCGCATCCTGGCGCGAGGCGGCTTTCTGGGTGACGTGAAGCCCCCAGAGGAAGGTCAGGGTGGCGGCACAGAGCATCAGGATCAACAGGCGCAGGAGGCCTGCGGAGGAGAGAGAGCGGCGTATCACTGCTGGTATTCCCGACCCTGGGTGATGGTCGAAAAATACGACAGACAGATGACAACCTCATGACTAATGGCTAATTGCCTCTAAGGCTTTCCCCGGTCAGCCAGGGGCGCCTGTATGCGTGAAGTTTCTTCCTGCAGGTAAGTGATCAGCGCAGTGACCTCGGTATCGCCCAGGCGCATGTTGGGCATGGCCAGGCGGTTGTACTGTTCGTAGAGCAGGGTGGCTAGCGGTTCCTTCTCGGCCAGCATCTGGTCAGGCTCCTTCAGCCAGCGTATCAGCCAGCTGGGGTCGCGTTGCTGGGTCACGCCCAGCAGGTCGGGGCCGATGCCGGGTCGGCCGGGTTCGCTGTTGCCCACGGTGTGGCACGAGGAGCAGCGGGTACGGAAGATCTGTTCGCCACTGCTGGGCGGGCGGATTTCCGGTGCGCTGGCGTAGTCGTTGGCCATGTCGCTGGCCTGTTTCCAGTTGTGCAGGCTGTTGCCCAGGCGGTCGGCGAGGATGTACGGGCTTTCGAAGGGCGAGGCCTTCATCCAGCGGCCAGTGGCCTGGTTGCCGATGATCAGGCTCAGGTTGTGGTCCTTGGAACGGCCGTTCTCCAGGCCTTCGATATACAGGCCCAGGCGCCGGCGCAGCTGTTCGATATCGCCTGGTTCGCCCGTGAGCAGGGTCCAGCCGGGGCCGATGCCGAACTTCTCGGCGTAGCGCTTGAGGGTGGTGGGGGTGTCGTTGTAAGGGTCGATGCTGATGGAGTAGAGGAAGATGTCCTTGCCGATCCGGTCACCGAGGATTTTCTGTACCTGGCGCAGGCGGGCGGTTTCCACCGGGCAGGAGTCGGAGCAGCCGGTGAAGATGAAGTTGATCGCCACCACCTTGTCCTTGATCAGGTCGTCGAAGAACCGCACCTTCTTGCCGTCCTGGGTCACCAGCGGGGTGTTGGGGAAGTAGTTGGCGCCCCACGGTGTGCTGGCCTCGACCGAGGGTGCCGACTGTGCTGGCTTGATCGGCCAGTAATGAGTACCGGCGGCGAACAGGGTGAGGGCAAGTAGAACACGCCATGACATGGCCATGATGCGATCCTCTTTCTGCTTGTGTGGTGATGGACGGCCTCATCGCCGGCTAGCTCGCTACCACAGGCGCTGCGCATCGCTCTGAACCTGCGCTGTACCTGTGGCAGCCGGCTTGCCGGCGATGGGCCGCAGAGCGGCCCCGCTGTTACTTGATGCTGATGGGTGCCGTCACGCTCTGGCCCAGTGCCGACTTCACGGTGATTGTCGCCGGTGTCGCCGGGCCGTTGCCGGTGGTGCTCACCGACAACCGCCAGCGCGCTCCGCTGGATGCCGCCGTCAGCGTCGCCGTACCCAGGTTCAGCGGGCCACTGGTGGTGGCTGCGGTCACCGTGATGCTGTTGCCGCTGGCCACCGAGGTGGTGCCGGAAATGTCCCAGGTGTAGCGGTTGTTGCTGCGCACCTGCACCACGGCACTGCTGACCTCGATCTGGTCCGCCACCACCGCGGGGCCTACCGCGACACTGACCGTTGCCTGGTTCAGCGAATCGGCGCCCTTGGCGTCACGCGCGGTGTAGTTGAAGCTGGCGGTGAACGGGGTGTCGACCGTCGCCGGCGGCGTGTAGGTCACGGTGGTGCCGTCGGTGCTGACCGAGCCCTTGCCCGAGTCCGGCTGGCTGAGGCCCTTGACGGTAAGCGGCAGGTTGCCTTCGGGGTCGGTGTCGTTGGCCAGCACGTTGATCACGATCGGTTTGCCCGCTGTGGTCGCTGCGCTGTCGTTCACCGCCACCGGTGGCTTGTTGGCCGGGTCCGTGCTGTTGTTGCTGGCGGTACGGAAGGTCGGCAGGCCCACCGAGGCCATGTATTGCACGCCATCCCAACCCGGCAATGGAGTCGGCATCACCTGGAATTGCCCAGGGTGTTCGATGTCCCAGCGCAGCAGCATCGAGCTGTCTTCGTGCTGGGTGTTGTGGCAGTGCTCCATGTAGGTACCGGCGAACTCACGGAAGCGGATGGCCATTTCCACTTCGCTTGAGGAGTCAGCATCCGGGCCGATGCGGTAGACGTCCTTGCGCGCCCATTTTTCCCATTCCGGTGGAGCCTTGCCGTCACGGCTGAGGACCACGCCTTCTTCGAAGTGCACATGCACCGGGTGGCTCCAGCCGCTGCCGCCGTTCTTGATCTTCCACACTTCCAGGGTGCCGTCGCCACTGAAGCCACCTTGGGTCGCTTCGCTGGCCAGTTGCGTGGCGGCAGAGATGCGCCGTGGGTCCATGCTATAGCCGAAGCCACCGTCGGTCTTGATGGTCCAGGGGGTGGTGTCGGTACCGTCGGAGCGGCCGAAGGTGAACTCGCGGTGGCGGGCCGCCTTGATCTTGGCCTGGTCGGCCACGGCATTGCGGTCGATGGTCAGCGGGATCATTTTGAGGCCTTCAGCCTTGCCCGGTTTGGCCGGTTCATAGGCACTCGGGTCCATGCTGACATCGGTGCCGCTGTAGGGCTGCACGACCAGTTGCAGGAACTTGCCGACCACCGGGTCGCCTTTGTCCCATTCAGGCCCGTTGCTGGTCTGCTTGATCACTGCCTTGTACTTCTCGGACAGCACGTCGGCCAGCGAGATGGGTTGTTTCGGGCCCTTGCCGGTCTCATGCTCCATGATGTTGACGAAGTACAGTTTGTCGCCGACCTTGATGCCATTCTTGGCGAAGTTGATGATGATGTCGTAACGCTCGGCGATGCCTTGCAGTGGCAGGATGCCGTTGTTGTCGTCGGTCTTGCCGTCGCCGTTGAGGTCCATGGTGCCGTCGAATGGCACGGCGTGTTCCATGATGTTGCCGTCGTTGGCGATCATGTGGAACGGCACGCGGGCGTAAGACACGTTGGAGCCGGACGGGCCCTTGAACTCACCACCGTTGCCTGCAATTTCACGGACCACCGCGAACTTGAAGTAGCGCGACACCGAGCCGTTGAGGATGCGGAAGCGGTAGCTGCGGGCGCGCACCTTGAGCTTGGGCTGGTACTGCCAGTTGACCAGCACCTGGTCACCGAGGAAGCCGTCGGTGTTGAACGGGTTGAACCACAGCTGGCCGTTCTGATCCCAGGCCTTGTCAGCGATCACCAGGTTGACGTCGTAGTCGCGGTTGCCCCACGGCATGGCCGAACCGCTCGGAAAGCGCAGGTTGACGCCGTCCTGCAGCGCTTCGTTGCCGCGGTCGATGGCGCTGTAGTAGTTCATCATCACGGCGTTGCCCTTGTAGACGTTCTGCGCCGTGAAATCCATCATGTGGTCGTGGAACCAGTGGGTACTCATGGTTTCGTGCCAGTCCCCACGAATCTTGATGCTGCCGTTCTCGCAGGTCTTCAGCCCAGGGCTTGCGTCGTTGACGAACAGGGTTTCGCCGGGCGAGCAGGGGAAGGCGGCACGCGGGTCTTCGGCACGGGTGTTGATGGTGTCGTAGCCCGCCAACTGGATCGGCCAGCGGTAGTCATAGTACTGCCCAGGGAAGAAGTAGGCGTTGGCGAAGCCATCGCTCTCGGCCGGGGAGTGTCCGTTGTGCTCGTGGGTGGAAATGGTGTGCAGGCCAAAGCCTGCGTTGGCCGCCGGGTCGATGGGCAGCGCGTTGTAGTGGCGCATCAGCACCGGCTGGCCATAGCGGACCATCAGCAGCTTCGGCGGGAAGGTGCCGTCGAAGGTCCACAGCGATTTGTGGTTCTGCTGCGGGAAATTCGGGTGGAAGCGGGGGTCGATGCCCTTGGTGGTGCCGAGGGTGGTGGGGATGTCCGAGGTCTGGTAGTACAGGCCGCCCGGCGCGAACTCGCCGACGGCATAGTTGTGCAACTGCTTGCGGTCACGCAGCCCCTGGTTGATGCGCGCACCGGCCTGCGCCGTCTTGAACGCCGCCTGGGGGTAGAATTCGTTCCAGCGCTGGTGTGCCCAGCCTTTTCCTGGTGGCCGGCCTTCTGCTGGCGAGCCGACCGAGTTGCGGTTGAGGAACAGCTCGATCTGCGCCTTCCACGGGTTGCGGTCGAGGGTGTTGGCGTACTGGGTCGGGAACGGGAATAGGCCCGGTTGCTTGAGGAAGGCTTCCAAGGCGTTGCCATTCGGGCTGCTGCGGGCCACCACGTCCGGGTCTTGCGCAGGGGCTGCGCCCAGTGTGGGGACCGGGAAGGTCAGGGTAGGGGGTGGCAGGTTGGGGTCGAGTTTCTCCGGGCCGAATTCCTCGAACAGCAGCAGTTGCTGGGTGAACGGCTGGGCGCCGAACAACGGGCTCGGCTTGCCGTTGGTAGGGTAATTGCGTGACGTCTGCAAGGCAGGCGGCAGCACGTTGTCGACGCGGTTGCTCGTGCGAGTGCCGTATACCCCGTTTTGCAGTTCCAGGGCGCCTTCGTTGGCCTCGGGCAAGGTGAACAGGTTAAGCAGCGCCGGGGCTGGGTCAGCCGGCTGGTCATCGTAATGCGACGGGTCCGTCGGCGGTGGCTGGCTGACATCATCCAGCGAGGAGGCCATGGCTGAGATCAGTCCGAGGCTGAGCATCAGCGCGGTTACGGCGGACAATTTGAAGGCGTGGCTGTTGGGGTGGATCACGGCAGGGTTTTTCATTGCCTGGTGCCTCGCTCACGGCTAAATGGCTACGGGCCATCAATGGCGTATTGCCGGTTTTTCAAGGCCTGAGCAACGGATGTGCCAACAGATGTTTCCGTAATGCTTTGTTATACAAATCCTTGTGGCGCCTGAGGCGCGCAAAATAATGGGGTGTCAAAGAGCGGGTGTAGGCCCCCGAAACTGGGCAGGGCTTGGCCCAACTCCGGTGATGGGAATGGTGACAATGGGTGATTGGGGCTGTATACCTGTTACCCACCAAGGGGAGCCCGGCAACGGGCTGAGAAACCGCTGGCAACTGCAGCGCGGTGACCCTTCGAACCTGATCCGGATCATGCCGGCGAAGGGATGGGACTACCGACCTGCCTTTTTGCCGGCCTCATTGCGAGGCCACATCATGCCCAGCCGCTACGGTCTCGCTGTCATGCCCAAGGGGGGCAGCAACATGACCGAACGCTTCAGCGAAACCCTTCAACGCCAGAACCAACCCACCTGGTCTGCCGCCGTTGGCCACCGCTTCGTCACCGAACTTTGCGCGGGCAGCGTGGCCGACCCGATCATGGTCCGCTACCTGGTCCAGGACCACCGCTTTCTCGACAGCTTCCTGACCTTGCTCGGCGCCGCGATCGCCACGGCCGACACCTTTGAAGCCCGCCTGCGCTTCGGCCGCTTCGCAGGGATGATCTCCAGCGACGAAAACACCTATTTCCTGCGTGCGTTCGAGGCCCTGGATGTCAGCCCGGCGCAACGCACCGAGCCCGCAGACACTGCACCTACCGCCGGCTTCAAGGCCATCATGCGCGAGGCCGCCGCTACCCGTTCCTATGCTGCCGCACTGGCCGTTCTCAACGTTGCCGAAGGCCTTTATCTGGACTGGGCCCTCAAGGCACCCAAGCCGTTACCTGCCAACTTCGTCTATGCCGAATGGATCACCCTGCACGACAACCCGGCATTCTGTGATTTTGTTGCCTTCCTGAAGGCCGAACTGGACCGGGTAGGCCCACAGGAGGCGGCATTGGCCAGTGATTTTTACGCCCGCACCGTGGCGCTGGAGCTGGCCTTCTTCGACGCCGTCTACACCGAGGAGGCTTGAGCATGGATATTTTCGAGCGCTTGAAGGCTGCTACTGCCGGGCAGTGGAGCCGCTATGTCGACCACGACTTCGTGCGGCAGATGGGTGAGGGCACGCTGCCAGAGGAAGCTTTCCGTACTTACCTGATCCAGGACTACCTGTTCCTCATCCAGTTCGCCCGCGCCTGGGCACTGGCCGCCTACAAGAGCCGCCTTCCGGCGGATATCCGCGCTGCCCAGGCGGGCCTGGCGGCAATTCTCGACGAGACCGAGCTGCACCTGCGCTTGTGCGCGCGCTGGGGGTTGTCGCAGGCCGACATCCAGGCAGCGCCGGAACACCAGGCGACCGTGGCTTACACCCGCTACGTGCTCGACTGCGGCGCGGCGGGTGATTTGCTTGAACTGCATGCGGCGTTGGCGCCGTGCGTGATCGGGTACGCCGAGATCGGCCGCACGCTGGCAGCGCGCATCGGGGACTTGAGCGACCACCCGTACCGGGAGTGGATTGGCGAGTATGCCGGCGAGGCTTACCAGGGCGTGGCGGCAGCGGCGCGCAAGCACCTGGATGAACTGGCGGCGCGGAGCATGACCGAGCAGCGGTTTGTAGAGCTGGCACAGATCTTTGGCCAGGCTTCGCGGCTGGAGGCTGATTTCTGGCAGATGGGGCTGGATGGCGCTGCCTGAGGCCAGGCTATTCATTCGGGCTTTTGCATTGAAGTCTTGTGAATCGCCGTGCACATGTACCGTACGGCGATCCGGTCGCGCTCAGGCAGGGTGCGGAAGTGGTCGATGAGGTTGACCTCTTCCTTGTTCAGCCGGCGCAGGAATAGCCGTGGGTTGAATGACGTGAAAATACGAAGTCTGCGGACAAGAGGAGAATCGATTGCCATAGAATCGCCTTGCTTGATTGTGGGCTCGTCCGTGAGATTTCCCTACTTTGTCAGTGGATAAAGGCAAAGTCCAGCTACCGGGGTCTAGGTTTTGGGCGGTTTTTCCAGGCGCAGCACGCTTCATGTGAGTTGCCGCTGTTGCATATTTGAAAATATTCGGTCCCGCAGTTGGTACATTCCGTTTTCCCGTACGTACTAAGTCTAGGGCCCGGGGGCGCCGCCGAGCATGGGAGGGCTGGCGGCGAAACCGGGGGACGCGGCCAGGCAGAGGGCGGCCAGGCAGGTCGCGGCAATGCGTTGAACAAAGGTAAGCATGATGCGTCTCCTCGATTCTTCGGCCTTCGGATGAAGGTGAGGAATATACGGAGCAGCAGCCCGAATGGATGCATCACAACGACGTTATTTTTCCCTGGGCGATGACGGGACCGGTCGGCAGCCCGGTCGGCGAGCCGTTCAGCGGTTCAAGTGACACCGCCAGCACCGCGCCGTCGGTCAACGCATCAGCCAGTTCCGAGGGCACGGCCAAGGCTGTGGCGGCGTTGTCCGGCAGCAGGCCAAGCGAATGCGCTGTGCCATCGCCACCGATCAGCCAGGCCTGGGCACTACGATTCTGCCAGGTGGCGGTTTGGGTGGGGACGAACAGCACGCTGGCTCCACCGGCTTGAACCGTCGCGGCAAACAGCGTGATCCCGTCGCTCTGCTCCAGGCGGGCAAGCATTGCGGGCGGCGCTGGAGGGGGCGGCCGCAGCAGCGTGATCACGCTTGCCAGCAAGCCGGCCGCCAGAGCCGCCGAGGTCCAACGCCAGAACCCGAGGCCGCCCCACCAGGCCGCTCGTTCTCTCGGCTGCTGGCTGCCAGCAGGGAACAACTGCGCCTCGATCGCCTGCCAGACATGCGCTGGCGGGCTGGCCTCGGGCAGCTCATCGAGCCAGCAGGCAAAGTGAGACTGCCACGCGGCAATTGCCGCTTGAGCACTCGGGTCCTGCGCAGCCATGGCCTCGACCTGAGCGCGGTCCTCGGCGCTGAGCACGCCCAGCACGTTTTCGGCAATCAACTGATCGCGTTCGTCGGATGGCACGCCTTGCTCGTTCATAGGCCCGGGCACCCACGCAAGACCAGCAGCCCGCGACGGATCCAGCTTTTCATGGTACCCAGCGGGATGCTGTGGCGTTCGGCCAGCTCGGCATACGAGCAGCCCTCGAAGAATGCCACGCGGATATAGCGTTGCTGATCCTCCGCCAGCGTTGCCAGGCAGCGATCGATCCCATTGCCCTGGCGTTCGCGCTCGACGCTGTCGATGACCGTGTCCTTGGCAACCCATTGCGTGGCGGCTTTGAGTGGCTCGTGTACACGCCGGGCGCGGCGTCGGTCGATGGCCTTGTGCCGAGTGATGGTCGCAAGCCATGTGTAGGCACTGGCGAGCCCGGGGTCGAAACTGGAAGCCTTGAGCCAGATACTGGTGTAGACCTCCTGCAGCACTTCTTCTGCCTCGGCGCGATTGCCCAGGTAGTACAGGCAGATCCCGAACAGTCAGGCCGAAGTGGCGCGGTACAGGGTTTCGAAGGCCAGCCGGTTACCGCTGCCGCAGACCTGCAGCAGCACATCTTGTGCCTGGGCCTCGGTTTCCCCTGCGGTGGGATCCTCGGTGTTCGGTCTGATAGGCAAAGGGGGCGGTCTCCTGCGGCGCATTCATCCACTCTAGCCTGCTTTGCAAGTGCTGCCCGGGTGGCCCTGGCGCAGTTTTTTTCAATTCGGTGCATCCAGTCCACCCGTTGGCGGGTATTGCTTATGGGCGGCCTCTGTCTGCCCAGCCAAATGACCTGTCAGGAGCACTACCCCATGAGCCTCAAACCCTACGCCTGCCTTTTCGCCTGCAGCATCGCCCTGGCGCTGCAACCCGTTCACGCCCAATCCGCACTGCCAGATGCGGTCAAGGTCCCCGATGGCCATCGCGTCCTGCTCGAGACCGTAGGCGTCGGCGAGATCACCTACGAGTGCCGCGACAAGGCCAACACCCCCGGCCAGACCGAATGGACCTTCGTCGGCCCCAAGGCCGTGCTCAATGACCGTGCCGGCAAACAGGTAGGCGATTACTACGGCCCACCCGCCACCTGGCAGGCCAAGGACGGATCGAAAGTCACCGGCACCCAGCTGGCGGTGGCTCCCGCAGACAAAGGCGCCATACCCTATCAACTGGTCAAGGCCAACCCGGCCGAAGGCAATGGCGCCATGCAAGGGGTCAGCTACATCCAGCGCCTGGCCACCCGCGGCGGCGTGGCGCCGGCCAGCGACTGCACGGCGCAGAACAAAGGTGCCAAGCAGGTCGTCCAGTACCAGGCCGACTATGTGTTCTGGACAGCCAAGTAAGACGCACTTGAGCAGACACCTTGCAATCGTTCATCTACGCTCGTTGGCAAGCCCCCGGCTGGATGGCCGGGGTACCTTGCATGACACAAGGAAGCTGCACACGTTGAACTCGCCTGTCTCCCCCTTCGACTTCCACCGCTGCCTGCTGGCCTGCGCACAGGGCGACCGGCGCGCCCTGCAGGCGCTTTACGACCACGAAGGCGCGCGTCTGCTGGGCGTTGCCCGGCGCATCGCGCGTGACGACGCCAGCGCAGAAGACATCGTCCACGATGCATTCATCCGTATCTGGACCCGCGCCGCCAGTTTCGACCCGACACGTGGCTCGGCGCGCGGCTGGATCTACAGCATCACCCGCCACCTGGCACTGAATTCGATCCGTGATACCCGCCGTGAAACCGTGCTGGACGAAGCCGATATCGATACGACTCCGACACTGCACGGGGGACTCGATGACATTGACCTCTGGTCAGGGTCGGCGAAGATCTACCGTTGCCTCGAAAAACTGCAGCCTGCCCCGCAGCGTTGCATCCTGCACGCCTATGTGGACGGCTGCAGCCACGCCGAAATCGCCGGGTTGCTGGGGGCGCCATTGGGCACCGTCAAAGCCTGGATCAAGCGCAGCCTCAAAGCATTGCGGGAGTGCCTGGAATGAAGCCGGATACTGCCGAGGAACTAGACGAACTCGCCGGCGAGTTCGTGCTAGGAACCCTGTCGCCACAGCAACACGCCACAGTGACCGATCGCCTGGGCAGCGATCCGGCTTTGCGAGCCGCCGTGGATGCCTGGGAGGCACGTTTGCTGGAGCTGACCGCGCTGGCTGCACCGCAGCCACCGAGCGCCCGCCTGTGGGGCCGTATCCAGCGCAGTCTGAATGAGCTGGCTGCGCCCGCCGTACAACAGCCAGTCAAATGGTGGCGACGCCTCGGCCTGTGGCAAGGGCTGAGTGCTGCGGGGCTGGCTGCAAGCGTGGTCCTGGCGTTTACCTTGCTTACTGCGCCCCCGCCCACCACTCAATTCGTGGTGGTATTGGTGGCGCCGAGCAGCCAGACCGCCGGCTGGGTGGTGCAGGCCAGCGACAGCCGCATGATCGAGCTGATCCCGCTTGGCCAGGATGCGGTCCCCGAAGGCATGGCCCTTCAGTTCTGGACCAAGGGCGAACAGTGGCAAGCACCGGTTTCGCTGGGCCTGGTGAAGCCCGGAGAGCCCTATCGTGTTCCGTTACAGAGCCTGCCACCGCTAGAGGCCAACCAGTTGTTCGAACTGACATTGGAGAAATCCGGCGGTTCGCCTACCGGGCTGCCGATGGGGCCGGTGAAGTTCATTGGTCGCGCGGTAAAAGTGATTTGACCAAAAAGGTCTACAACCACTGACCGCTATGAGTCGATAGAGCTCGTCCACGACGGTCAGCTTTCGACCCATTGCGGACATTCGCGAAGGGCAATAAACGGCCTATAGCGCCCCTTCGACCATATTGCTCGATGAGTATTCATGGCGCACTTCGATACAGACATGGCCTAGTTCGAAGTTACCATCTTGGCCCTATGGGGCTAATCCAAGCGTAGCTAGAGTGGGCTTCAATAAACATCCACCCACTGCGAGCAACTACCCATGAACAACCGTCTTGATTACTTCAAGCTGTCTCCCCAAGCGTCCAACAAACTGGTGGAGCTCACTCTGCAACTGAGCAAGAAGCCGCCACTGGCCGATCTTGCCCACCTGATCATGTTGCGCGCTTCGCAGCTCAACGGCTGTGCGTTCTGCGTGGATATGCATGTGAAAGAGGCCAAGATCCATGGCGAGCGCGAGCTGCGTCTTCACCACGTCGCCGTCTGGCGTGAGTCGCAGTTGTTTTCGCCAGTAGAGCGGGCGGCGCTAGAGTGGACCGAAGCCCTGACTCAACTGCCGCCTCATGGTATCTCCAACAGCCTATATGCGAGTATGCGTGAGCAGTTTCCCGAGCAGGAGCTGTCGGATTTGTCGTTCCTGATCGTCGCCATCAATGGCTGGAATCGCCTCAATGTGGCTTTCCAAGCGATCCCAGGCTCGTCCGATGAACTGTTCGGCCTGAACAAGGCCAACCTCAACTGAGTAACTTGCTGATCAACGCGCCAAGCTGCTCGCCTGGAGCAGCCGTGGCGCAGTTGGTAAAACTCAGGAGCAGACCTGACTGACGCTGCGATGAGGCAGCCCAGCGCGACAACGCTTGTACCGACATGCCCCTCGCCAGCACCTGCTCGGCCAGGGCGGTGTCGCTTACGTCCTCCGGCAAACGCAGTACTAGGTGCATGCCGCCTGGCGAGCGTTGCACCTGCATGCCCTTCGGCAAACTCCGCTCCAATGCTTCGATGGTCAATGCCCGTCGCTCGTTGTAGAGGCGGCGCATGCGTTGGATATGCCGAGCGAAGTGTCCCCCGGCAACGAACTCCGCCACCAAAGCCTGGGTAATTGACGGTGACCCGGCAGCAAACAAGGCCCGGCCGACGCGCTCGAACGCTGCCACCTGCGCCTGCGGCACCACCAGATAAGCCAGGCGAATACCGGGAAACAGCACCTTGCTGAAGGTGCCGGCATACAGCACGCGCCCATGGCGATCCAAGCTGGCCAGCGCTGGAAGTGGACGGCTGACGTAGCGGTACTCGCCGTCGTAATCGTCCTCGACAATCCAGCCACCGGTGCGGGCAGCCCAATCGAGTAGCAGTTGTCGGCGTGGCAGCGACAGTGCCATCGACAGCGGGCTCTGATGCCCTGGTGTCACCATGACGACCTGAGCAGCCCGAGAACCCGCGATGGCGTGTTCTACGTTCATGCCTTCGGCATCAACCGGCACCGCTTCCAGGTCCAGGCCGAACTGGCGAAGCACCTGGCGCGTAGTGGGATAGCCCGGGTCTTCCACCCAGGCGCACTCGCCTGGCTGCAACAGGGTATGTGCGACTAAGGACAGGCTGTTGCGCCAACCGCTGGTGATAAACACTTGATGGGCACCGCAATCGATACCTCGGGACACCTGCAGATACGAAGCAATGGCGCTGCGCAACGCTGCCAGGCCGTGGGGTGCCGGATAGTCCAGATCTCCCTGACGCATCCCGCGTAGGTACCGAGCACCGAGACGCGCCCATATCTTGCGCGGAAATGCATCCAACGCCGGTACCCCCATCTGGAACGGCAACAGCTGCGGTGGACGCCAGAGCGAATCAGGTGCGTCTTCGATCACTTGGCTGCTGACTGGTAATGCGGTGGCCGCCGACACGGGCTTCTGCAGTTCAGGATTGATTACGGTGCCTTTCTGCCCGAGCGCCAGGAGGTAACCCTCGCTGGCCAGCAGCGAATAGGCCAATTCGACGGTGCCACGGGCCACCCCCAGCTCCTTGGCCATGGCGCGCGCCGACGGCAAGCGGTCACCGGGGGACAACGTGCCTGCGGCAACGGCGGCCAGTACGCGGTCGTACAGTTGACGATACAGAGGCAAGGCGGACTGCTCTTCCAAGGGAGCAAAAGGCGGCTTGGGGGAGGTCATCATGGCCTAGTTCATATCCCATTTCTTGGCTCAATCAAGTGGGTCAATGGTAGTCCAATATAGCGCCATCACCTACTCATGAGGGCAACTCCCATGACATCCCCTTTGCACAACTTCATACCCAGCGTGCTCGACCTGGCCGACCCTGCCCTGCGCCCCCTGGGCAGCACCCATGACCTGTGCAGCGCATTCCCGGTAATGCAGCAATTGCGCCCTCATCTGACGAGCGAAGCCGACTTCGTCAGCCGCATCGAGCGTATGCGTGGTGAAGGCTATCGCCTGATTGGCGCTTATGACTCAGGCGTTCTTGTGGCACTGGCTGGTTACCGCTTACAGGAAAACCTGGTCTACGGCGCATTCCTGTATGTCGATGACCTTGTAACCGCCGAGGCTCAGCGGGGAGGTCAGTGGGGGTCGCGCTTATTGCAAGCCTTGGAGCGACTGGCCCGCGCCAGCGGTTGTGCACGCCTGGTGCTCGACACGGGTTTGGCCAACGCCCGCGCGCAACGCTTCTACTTCCGTGAAGGCCTGTTGACGGGTGCACTGCGCTTTCAGAAGCAGTTCGATACGCCATAACCCGCACGCACATCCAAGGAGGCGAACCTCATGACATCGTCACAACAGCCACTTGCTCCTTTGCGCATTCTTCGCCTGGTCGCCAGCCCCAATGCAGAGGTTTCGGAAAGTCTGAAACTGTCCCAGCAGATCCTATTTGCCTTGGCCAGTCAGGCCGGTAGAAGGGGTATCCAGTTGACCGATTTAGACCTCAACACCTTGGCCCCAGTTGATTCGCCTTACGCCCAGGCGCTAGCCAATCAGCGTGTAGTCATAGCAAGCGGTCAGGAGGGTACGTTGAGCCGTTCCGACGAGTTGATCGACCAAGTGCAGGCATGCGACGTACTGCTGATTGCCACGCCGATGCACAACTACAGCGTGCCCGCCCCACTCAAGATGTGGGTCGACCAGGTGGTACGCGTGGGCAAAACGTTTCTGGGCACCGCCAAAGGCAAAGTCGGAACGCTGACGGATCGTCCGGTTTACGTCGCAATAGCTTGCGGAGGCTACATCAGCGGCCAACATGCCCGTCAACCCGATTTTCTGCGCCCCTACCTGTCCGCCGTCCTCGCCACCATCGGTCTCAATCACGTGTACTACTTCACCGTTGAAGGTACCGCCAAGGGTGTGGAGTCACTGAATACTGGAAGGGAAACAGGATACGGTGAGGTGCAGGCGTTCTTTGGTAGGGATAGCCATAGCGTGGATCAAGTCTGCAGCCCGCTTTAAGACCATCATCGAATTCAAGCGTATAGGTTTGCACATCAGCTGGGCGGTGTGCCGTCAAGCGGCAATCCGCATGTCACGTTCTTCATTGCTCAAAGAAAGGAAAAGAAATCATGAGTCGACTCAATTGGTTTGAAGCTTCGCCGGGTGCAGCCAAGGCCCTTGGCGGGCTACATCATTTCGTGACCACCGCGACAAATTTGCCAGCCCCGTTGATTCACCTTGTGTTTCTCAGGGTGTCTCAAATCAACGGCTGCGCCCATTGCATCGATCTGCACTCACGCGATCTGATCAAAGCAGGTGTGTCGGTGGACAAGGTGCTGTTAGTACCGGTATGGCATGAAGCCCACTATTTATTTTCGGATCAGGAGCGCTCAGCATTGGCCTGGGCAGAAGAAGTCACGCGTGTAAGCGAGACACATGTATCCGACGGAGCTTATGCAGCAGCATCAGCGATGTTTGCAGAAAAGGATCTTGTCGATCTGACAGCGGCCATTGCCGCAATGAACGCTTTTAACCGTATGGGCGTCAGCTTCCGACTCAAACCTGCGGCTAAAACGTGATGACCTACTTACTCAACATGCAAACGGAATACTTCGGAGACGCCCCTAGTATCGACTACAGTCTGTTTCAGGCCCACTGTCCTTTTCACATGCGGTGTGGGAACGTTAGGTATCCCTACGTGTGATAGAAGCTCCCTTGCCCGCCTAGCAGCGGGCTTTCTTTTGCCAGCAATTCTTCATCGGTTCGGGGTATTCGTCCGTTGGGCTGCCCGCTTTATGAAAGTGATGCCAATAGTGGCAGCGCTCACCCTCGTCAATTATTGATGAGTTCCTCGGCAATCACGGCAAGTTGGCTCCCGACCTTGTCCTTCAGGGCCTCAATGAACCGGGTGATCTTGGCGTCGATGAACTGCCGCGATGAGTACACCGCGTACACATTCCGTTCCTCAGTGAAATAATCGGGTAGCACACGTACCAGTTTCCCCGAGCGTAAATCGTCGATGGCGGCGAAGCCCGCGAGCAAGCCGATACCCGCACCGCTTTTGACCGCCACAGACATGGCCTCCATGTCATTCACACTGAAGCCGGGCCCGCTGGGGATAAACGTTGCATCACCCATTCGGCTCTTGAGCTGCCACTCATCTCGTGCGTAATCCACGGTCCCCAGTAAGAGACATTGATGATCAACCAAATCTGCGGGTGTTTTGGGTGCTCCATGGTGGGCCACGTATTCTGGCGATGCCACCAACACACAATGGCTGACTCCAATTTTTTGGCTGACATAGCTTGAGTCTGGTAGCACCCTGGCGATCTGAATGGACACGTCCAGCTGATCTTCCAGCAGGTTTGGCATGCGCTGGGAGAGCATCAAATCGACTGTAACGTCACCAAACGCCTTGCGGTATTTCAGTGCAGCCTCAGTTACAAGGTGTCGAGCAAGCCCAGGCACGCTATGGACGCGAAGCGTACCTCGGGGTTGGAGCAATGCATTACTCGCCTCTGCTTCAGCGTTTTCGAGGTCGGCCAGGATGGCGGTACAGCGCTCATAGAATCGTCTGCCCGCATCGGTGACCGACAAGCGCCGGGTGGAGCGCTGTACCAGGCGCGTATCAAGCATCTGCTCAAGTGCCGACACCGCCCGCGACACATTCCCCACCGTTGAGTCGAGATGGTTGGCAACCGCTGTGAAGCTGCCCATTTCAACCACCTTCACGAACACCGACATATTAGAAAACTTGTCCATCGCCCTTTTCCCCTGAGCCAGCTCATTCAACGGGCAATGTGTGTAAATCGGTGTGCTTTTGAAAGCGACTTTACCTTTCTGCACAACAATCATTCCCTTCAGCTGGGCTAAATTCCTCTCGCTGACCTCCATAGACTCAATTCCACGGGCCGGCTCCAGCCACCGTCTTTCAAGCCCTGCGTAGCTTCCAGTGCAGGCCAACCAGAGAACCCTATGAAGGTCACAGCCATGAACACACCCTATGACTCGCTCTATCTTTTCATCGGCGGCAAATGGTTCGACGCCGACGGCCGTGAAACTGCGACCGTCAGAAACCCCGCGACTGAAGAAATCATTGGGCAGGTGCCGCTGGCTACTGCTGACGAACTTGATCTGGCCCTTGAGGTGGCGCAGCGAGGGTTTGAGCAATGGCGTAACACGGTTCCAGCTGAGCGTGCCCGGGTTCTCAAACGCGCTGCCGACCTAATCCTGGAACGTGCGGCACACATTGCTGCCCAGATGACGCTGGAAGAAGGCAAGCCGATTGGCGAGGCCATGGACGAGGTTACCCGGGCGGCGGAGTATTTCGAGTGGTTCGCCGAAAGCACCCGGCGCATCGATGGTCGTGTGGTACCGGCCAACCGCCCCGGTGTGCTGCAACTGGTCAAGCGCCAGCCAATAGGCCCCGTTGCCGCGTTCACACCCTGGAATTTCCCGGCAATTACGCCAGCACGCAAATTGTCTGCCGCGCTTGCCGCTGGTTGCAGCGTCATTCTCAAGCCTGGTGAGGAAAGCCCCTCCACTGCCCTCGCTCTTGCTCGTGCCTTGGATGATGCTGGGTTGCCGAAAGGTGTGCTGCAGGTCGTGTTTGGAGTACCCGATGAGGTCTCAAGCCAGCTGATCGCGTCGCCGATTATTCGCAAAGTGACCTTTACGGGCTCTGTGCCCATTGGCCGATTGTTGTCGAGCCGCGCAGCCGAAGGCGTCAAGCCGATCACGCTCGAACTGGGTGGCCATGGCCCAGTGCTGGTGTTCGATGATGCCGATGTGGAGCGAGCCGCTGTGGAAGGCGTCGCCAACCGCTTCCGCGGTACCGGCCAGGTCTGCATTTCATCAACCCGATTCCTAGTTCAACGGGGTGTCTATCAGCAATTCGTCGCTCAATTCGTTGCTGCGACCAAAGCACTGCGGGTCGGTAACGGCATGCACCCTCATACGCAAGTCGGGCCGCTCGCCAATCTGCGGCAACTGAACAAGATGGAGGAACTGGTGGCTGATGCCGTGGCCAAGGGGGCTCAGGTGTTGGCCGGCGGTGAAGCCTTGCCGGGGCCGGGGTTCTTCTTTGCACCCACCGTGTTGGCCGACGTGCCATTGGATGCCCGCATCATGCACGAGGAGCCGTTCGGCCCCATCGCGGTCGTGATGCCATTCGATGGCCTGGCTGATGGATTGGCCGAGGCTAACCGCTTGCCCTATGGCCTGTCGGCCTATGCGTTCACCACCAATGCACGGACGGCCATCGATGTTGCCGATGGGTTGGAGGCCGGCATGATCGGAATCAATCAATACCGCATCGTCGCCACAGAGCTTCCCTTCGGCGGCATCAAGGAGAGCGGTCACGGCTCGGAAGGCGGCATCGAAGGTATTGAGCACTACCTCACCAACAAATTCATCAGCCAGGTTTGAGGAGCCGCTCCCATGACAGGTCTCAACTTTACAAACCCTCGTGAGGCCGCCAGGGCCTTCACACCGAAACTATCGGCGTTCATTGACTCAACGCTGTACCCGAAAATTTGGGGTGACGCCTCTTTGTCACCACGCGACCGCAGCCTGATCACTCTCGCAGCGTTGATAGCTGGTGGTCATTCCGATGAGTTACCGGCCCATTTGCTGCGAGCCGTTGCCAACGGTATTACGCGTGAAGAGCTTGCCGGAGCGATTACCCACCTCTCTTTCTATGCAGGATTTCCTGCAGCGATCACGGCATCTGCCATCGCCCATTCCACGCTCGTTGACTCGGAGCCTTTGAAGCCATGAAAGCTGTCACCTTTGAAACCTTTGGGGGCCCTGAAGTCCTCCAGGTGAGTGATGTACCTGTGCCAGAAGTTCGTCCCGCCGACCTGTTGGTACGCGTGCACGCTGCCGGCGTGAATCGAGCTGATTTAACCCATCGTACCGGTGGCTATGGACGTCCCAATTTCGGCGACTCGCTGATCATCGGCCTGGAAATTTCGGGCGAGGTGATTGAGATAGGCAGCGAGGTGTCAGGCTATCAAGTCGGCGATCGCGTGATGGGGGTTGTGGGTGGTGGCGCCTATGCCGAAATCGCGCGTATCGATTACCGCATGGCGATGCCGATCCCTGCTGCACTTGACTACGTGCATGCTGCAGCGATCCCGGAAGTCTTTGTGACCGCTCACGAAGCGATGATCCACTTAGCGAAACTGAAACAAGGCGAGTCGGTACTCATCCATGCTGCAGCTGGTGGCGTTGGCTCAGCAGCCGTGCAGCTTGCTTACGCCACAGGCGCCAAGGTCTTTGCCACGGCCGAGGGCGGCAAGATGTCCCGCGTCGAGAACTTGGGAGCCGACTTCGCCATCGACTACAAAACGCAGGACTTTGCCCAGATCGTCGCAAAGCACACCGATGGGCAAGGTGTGGATGTCATCATCGATTTTATAGGTGAGCCCTACTTCAGCAGGAATATCAAGTCGCTCGCCAAGGGTGGCCGCTTGGTGCAGGTCGGTATCCTGGGCGGCGGAGGTGATGTCGGCATTAGACTGGAGGACATTCTTTATCGCCACCTACAGATTATTGGCACGGTCATGAAGTCTCGCACACAGCCCGAAAAGCATGCGATGGTCAGGCGCTTCCGCGAACACTGGCTCGATCGTTTTGATGGAGGAGGCAGCCTCGAGCCCGTGGTTGATAGCACTTTCCCATTGGCGCAAGCCGCGGATGCGCACCGGAAAATGGAGGCATCACTCAATGTCGGCAAGATTATTCTTACTATGCCGCTAGGCACCTAAATCAGTTACTTTCACCCAATTTTGACGGAGCATCGAAGTTTCTGAAGCTATCCTTACGTGTAATAGATCTTGCCCGCCTAGCAGCGGGCATTCCTCTGCCCGCAATTCCTTCTCCAATCCGGCCATTCGCCCTGTAGGTTGTCTGCTTCTAAGGCCAAGGTTGTCCTCTAGGAACAACATATGGAAAGACATGGCACACCTGGCACACCGACCAAGACAATGCGCTGCCGGTGGGTGTGTCGCAGTTGATGATGGGCTTTATGGCAGATGGCCGGGCTGATGCTGCAGTGGTTGAGCAGCGCAATCGACGCTTGGGGGTTGATGTGGCAAAAATCAAAGCTCAGCGGGCCGACATTCGTATTCCTGCGTCTGATCCCAAAGCGGATGGCTGGCAGCACGGAAACGTTATCCAAATCACCGATCCAACAGGTGCCCCTAGAGATCGGCCTTCAACAGTTACACCAGCCACTATAAATAGCTGATCCAGCCAATAGCCGCCTGCAACAGCTTCATGTGGATGGGACCTGGCGTGCCCCCTTCGGGGAGCGGCTGTCGTGTATCGTACCCTGACGCTGCCAGGGTCACGGCCCTACCGGCTTCCACCCTCACGCCTCTGCCCATCCATGGGCTGCGCGCTCCGCTTGCGGTAGGTGATGCAAGTGGCTGCTGATGCCGCGAGGGTAAGCTCGACATGCAAAATAAGGTTGCCTCGCTGGCGGTCGGTGTTGACAGGTAGCTTTGTGTCGAATGCGGTCAGCCTCGACTGTCCGCTATCGACCCATAGCTGCCTTTCGCGGAAGACAGCTAAACTTACTGGGACCCTCTAACGTGGCATTGGGATTTGGGATAGGAAGCTTAATGGAGCCTCGGGATGAAGGCCTTCGTCACCGAAATCAAACCGCCAATACCCCACATCATGCCAAGCACCGAGCTTGAATCCGACCTGCGGAAACGTACCGATGTGCTGGAAGCCGAGTCGCTCGTGCAGCCCGACACTGCCTTCATTCGGCAAGGCAATGCCGGCATACGCCGAGCGATATCCCAGATGCTTCAGAACCGGCAGCAGCACGTCATAGAGTTGGCGAGCAATCCCGCTGCGGCGTTGCCCTTCAGCGACATACACCGTCACATCCACCGCCCACCGGTACGCCGCACGCGCGCGGTGCTGACTGGCGTAGGCATAGCCGACTACTCGTCCTTCTCGCACAGCCACCAGATACGGGTAGGTTTGCAGCGTCGTGGAGATACGCTCACGCATTTGCTCCACGCTCGGCACTGCCTCTTCGAATGAGATAGGCGTGTTGAGCACGATGGGCGCGTAGATGATCTGGATCTCTTCTGCATCCTCTGGTCTGGCGACACGAATATCGATTCCGCTATGCATCCGGCTGCTCCAAGCTGTTCAGGTGTTCAACTACTTCGTTGACCGTGCTGCGCGCGGTACGGGTGACGCCGATCAACGTCGCCGAGGCCAGGCCGGTCCAGTCGCCATATCCGACCAGCCAGAGGCGCGGCTCGCGAATAGAGTGCCCCCCATCAACCTCAATCCTACCGTTGTCATCCAGCACGTCCAGTGCCTTCAGATGATCCAGCGCCGGCCGGAACCCAGTACACCAGACCACAGCATCGACATGGGTTTTCTCACCGTTGAGCCAAGCGACGCCGTCCGGCGTGAATGAGGTAAAAGGCCTTACAGCACGAAGGGCCCCGCGCTCGCGAGCCCGGACCACTGAGGGCACCATGACGATATCGCCAAGCCCACCGACCGGTGCGTCGATAACACGGCCCTCCTGTTGAGCCTTGAGGCGCTCGGTAGCCCGTTCGAACAGCACCCGGCCATCAACGTCATCAGGCAGAAACGCCGGTTCCTCCGTGGTTACCCACGTTGCGTCGGCGACCTCGGACAGCTCCGCATAGATTTGCGCCCCCGAGTTGCCACCACCAACGACCAGCACGCGCTTTCCTTGGAAAGCCTCGGGTGATTGATAATGGGCGGAGTGAATCTGCTGTCCCTGGAACAGCTCTATCCCCGGATAGGCCGGAACATTGGGGTTGCTCCAGGTCCCCGTTGCGCTGATGACGACACGAGCCTCCCAGTCGCGGTCCTTCGAGCGTACACGAAGACCACGCCCTGTCCGCTCCACAGACGTGACGCTGACGGGACGAACGATAGAAAACCCGTAGCGTGCCTCGTACTGCTCCAGATAGCTGACCACGTGATCCCTATCGGGATTACCTTCGGTGACTTGCGGCATCGGCCAGCCCGCGATCGTGCTCCATGCGGAGGGCGAGAACAGCGTCAGCGAGTCCCAGCCATGGCGCCAAGCCCCGCCCGCAGCCTCTTCGGCATCGAGCAACAGGAACGACAGCTTGGCTCGCTTGAGAAAATAAGCCACCGTCAGCGCGGACTGCCCGCCGCCAATCACGATGACATCGAGTAGTTCGCCTTCGGTGGCCATGGTTTCTCCTGTCTGGCTGGAGCGCTCAGTCTTCGCCGAACTGGTTGATGTAGTTGATGTGCGCAGGCTTCTGAATCGCCCGAGGGCGAAGCTCCTGAACCCAGGCGATCGCCTCGCGGCGCGGCATTCCGGATTCGATCAGCAGACGGGCAGCGAACAGCCCGGTGCGGCCGGAGCCGCCCTTGCAGTGGATTGCCAGGGCCTTGTTGGAAGCGAGCAAAGCGTCCAACTGGTGGCGAATCTCTCCCTGCCGAGCCTCGAAGTTTTGATCAGGAGCCTGATCATCCTCGATCGGCAGCTGGAACCACTCCAACCCATGCTGCTTGGCCGCGATGCCAAGCTGGGCAACTCCGTTTTCCTGAAGCTCTGCGTCCGACATCAGCGTAACAAGCGCTACGGCACCGGCCTGCTTGAGCGTATCCAGGCTATCAGCGAGAGCGCTGGTCTGGGTACCCGGACAAGGCGTAAAAATCAGTACACCCGGAGCATGGGGCAAGGATTTCAATGAGTAAGGATGCGACATGCTCATGACCTCAAATAGACCGAATATTGACTCTCTTGGATAGTTCTTCCGCCGACTCTTTGCGTTCGGAGTAGCGGTCTACCAAGTAATCCTGGCGATCACGCAGCAGCAGCGTGAACTTGGTCAGTTCCTCCATCACGTCGACCAGCCGATCGTAGAAAGACGACGGTTTCATGCGTCCGGCTTCATCGAACTCCAGGAACGCTTTTGGCACCGACGACTGGTTCGGGATGGTAAACATACGCATCCAGCGGCCAAGCACGCGCAGTTGGTTCACCACGTTAAAAGACTGCGAGCCTCCACACACCTGCATCACCGCGAGGGTCTTGCCCTGGGTTGGGCGAACGGCGCCTATGGCCAGCGGTACCCAATCGATCTGCGCTTTGAAGACAGCACTCATTGAGCCGTGACGCTCGGGGGAGCACCACACTTGGCCCTCGGACCATTGCATCAGCTCGCGGAGTTCCAGAACCTTCTCGTGGGAGTCCGGAGCGTCATCCGGCAGCGGCAGGCCGGAAGGGTCGAAGATACGGGTTTCAGCGCCGAACTCTTCCAGCAGGCGCGCAGCTTCCTGGACCATCAAGCGGCTGAATGAGCGTTCGCGGGTCGATCCATACAGCAACAGGATGCGCGGTTTGTGTGTGGAAGGGTCCTTCGGCGCCAGCCGCTCCAGCGACGGCAGATCAATCAGTTCTGGTTGGACATTTGGCAGGTGGTCGTTCATTTCTGTCTCCGTTGATCCAGGGCCTACAGCGCGCCGATTCGGGCAAGTTCGGCTTTCAGTTCGTCCTGGCTCAATTGCGAGAAAGGCAGCGCAATGAAGGCGCGCACGCGCTCATCGATCTTCGCAAGTGTGGTCTGGAAGGCTTCTTCGATTTCTGTCTCACTCCCAGTGACCGCTGAAGGATCGGCCAGGCCCCAGTGGGCTTTGAGCGATGGACCGAAGAAGATCGGGCAGGCTTCGCCGGCAGCGCGGTCGCACACGGTGACAACGATGTCGGGAGGAGAACTCTCGAAGGCATCCGAGGCCTTGCTTGAAAGACCAGCGGTGGGGATACCGGCGGCTTCCAAGGTTTTCAGTGCCCGCTCATTGACCTTGCCGCTTGGGAAGCTGCCAGAACTCACAGCTTCCATACCCTCGGGGGCCAGGTGATTGAACAGCGCCTCGGACAGGATGCTGCGGCAGCTGTTGTGGGTGCACATGAACAAGACTTTCATCAGGTATCTCCGGTTCAAAAGCTCAGGCGGATGGCCAATGCGGCCAAAGTGGCAAGCAGGATCGGCAGCGTCAGGACGATGCCGGTACGGAAGTAGTAGCCCCAGGTGATGACGATGTTCTTGCGGGCCAGCACGTGCAGCCACAGCAAAGTGGCCAGGCTGCCGATTGGGGTGATTTTCGGACCGAGGTCACAACCGATGACGTTGGCGTAGACCATGGCCTCGCGCACGATGCCGGTGGCCTCGGCGGATTGGATCGACAAGGCCCCTACCAGCACAGTGGGCATGTTGTTCATGACCGACGACAGGCCAGCAGCGAGCAGCCCCGTCCCGAGGGATGCGCCCCAGATCCCGTAGCCGGCGAAAACATTGAGGATCTGCGTCAGGTATTCGGTGAGGCCGGCGTTACGCAGGCCATAGACCACGAGATACATGCCAAGCGAGAACACCACGACCTGCCAAGGCGCGTCCTTGAGTACCTTGCGGGTAGAAATCACATGCCCGCGAGCGGCGATCAGGTAGAGGATCAGCGCGCAGGCAGCAGCGATGGCGCTGATCGGAACACCCAGCGGCTCGATGGCGAAGAAGCCGACCAGCAACAGCGCAAGCACCCACCAGCCGGCAACGAACGTCGCTTTGTCGCGGATAGCGGCCTCGGGAGCCTTCAGTTGGTCGAGTTCATAGGTACGCGGCAGGTCCTTGCGGAAGAACCACAGCAGCATGCCCAGGGTGGTGGCGATGCTGACCAGGTTCACCGGCACCATGACCGAGGCGTACTCGCTGAAACCGATGCCGAAGTAGTCGGCGGAGACGATGTTCACCAGGTTGGACACCACCAGCGGCAGGCTCGCGGTATCGGCGATAAAGCCTGCTGCCATGACGAATGCCAGCGTCGCCGCCGGGGAAAAGCGCAGGGCCAGCAGCATGGCGATGACGATCGGAGTCAGGATCAGTGCCGCACCGTCGTTGGCGAACAACGCCGAGACGGCGGCGCCCAGCAGGATGATGAAGGCAAACAGCTTGCGGCTGCTGCCCTTGCCCCAGCGCGCCACGTGCAATGCCGCCCACTCGAAGAAGCCCGCCTCATCCAGCAGCAGGCTGATGATGATGACGGCGATGAAGGTGGCGGTAGCGTTCCAGACGATCTGCCAGACCACGGGGATATCGGACAAGCTCACGACGCCCGCCAGCAGCGCCACGACGGCCCCCAGTGCGGCACTCCAGCCCACACCCAGGCCTTTGGGCTGCCAGATGACGAGAACGATCGTCACCAGGAAAATCATAAATGCGATCAGCATGACTACAACTCAATCAGCGAAGGGAAGTCTCAAGCACAAGCAACAGGGTTCTGCGGCCGCTCGCCCATTTCGGCAAGGCGCAATGCATCGGGGCTCAACCATTCCTGGTTGGCATCGACCACTCCCTTCAGCATCGCGTCCACCCACTGAGGCAGTTCGGGGTGCAGTCGGTAATACACCCATTGACCCTTGCGGCGATCCATCAGGATTCCAGCCTCGCGCAACTGGGCAAGATGACGGGAGATCTTCGGTTGGCTCAGCTCCAGCGCGTGGGTAAGTTCGCAGACACAGAGTTCGCCTTCACGGGCGATCAGCAGGGTCATCCGGGCCCGGGTGTCATCAGCCAGGCATTTGAAAACGATTGGGGGAGTCAGTGTTTCCCGCATGTGCCCTCCTGAGGAATGTATGCACGGCCAATATCTGAAAATCCGAATATATGACCATTCGTATATTCGGTAAAGCAGATATTTACAATCGCCTCGTCTTACGGGAAGTCATAGAACTGGAAAAAGCCCGCGCTCTAGGCCCTATACTGGCCGTCGATACCATCCCCAGAGTTCCCAATGAACCGGTCTGATATCTCTGTCCGATTGCTTGATACCGATCAAATCCAAGGCCTAGCTGCGCATCTGACTGCTGCGGGCTTGCCGACCCAAGACCTTTTGCAGCCCGGTCGAATGTTCCATTCCTTTCACCGGGGAGAAACGGAGCTGGGATACGGGGGCATTGAAGGAAGCGGTTGGACTCGTCTGATTCGCTCACTGGTTGTCGTACCGGCCCAGCGAAAGTCAGGGATCGGTAACCTGCTGCTCAGAGCACTTGAGCGAATAGCGGAAGCTGACGGAGCCCAAAGCCTTCATCTGCTGACCACAACAGCACCCGACTTCTTCGCGGCTCGGGGCTATGAGCAGAGAGATCGATCCCAAGCCCCAAAGGCAATTTCCAGTTTGGAGGAGTTCAACAGCCTCTGCCCGACGTCTGCGGTTTACATGGTGAAGGAGCTTGGCGACATAAACTCGGTGTCACCACAGGTAACTCGCCTCCACGGACGTCAGTGAGTTCATTCTCAGGTGTCCCAGGAACGAGTCCTGCGCCCCCCGAACGATGTCGAACTGAATCGACCTCGTTTTCGTAGACACCTCGAACGGCTGCAAAGGGTCGAAAGCAGCCCTTCGCGAGTGGCCGCTGACGACCCATAGCCGATTTAGAGTCGGGCCATTAGATGCATTTGACGGTGACTTAGCTGGGCAGGTAACACACCCCCAGGCCTCCTGTTGACCCTCTACCATACATCCTCGAGTCAACTCCTCTGGATACCAGCGACCACCCTGCGAATTTCTACTCTCGATGCATTGCAGACGTTCAGTCAACCAATTGAAGCCTTGGCCATGCTGTACATCTTATGCGAGCAATCCCAACCACATTGCACTGAGAATCACGAACTGCGCCGGAACGAGGTATCGCGCAAAACCGTAGCCGCCATTGCTGAACGCCAGCACGCATTTGGTTAGCGTGTTTGCCGTCAAAGCCATCATGCCCGGAATGACAAGATCGCCCAGCTCAAGCCGGCCGGCTACCACTAGCGCGGCCACCGAAGCCGTGGCCGCGTGGGCATCCCCCAGCCCGCTGACGAAGGCAGCGATACTCACACCATTGTGGCCCAGATGCTGCAGGAGAAAGGCCGAGAACAGTGCGATGCCGGTCAGGGCCAGGGTGATGATCAGGGCCGTCCAGAGGCTGAAGGCTCCCTCGCTTTGATGCGCTGTCGCATTGCCCGAGACTGTGCGCCAAGGGGCCAGCAGCAATAGCCCATACGTCATGGTAACTAGTACGCCAAGCCCGATCGATACCATGAATGGGCTCAGTAGGCGCCTGTCCACGACACCCAGTACCAGGGCGAATTGGCTGATGCTTGCGAGGTTGGACAGTACGGCCGCAGCGGCATAAGGCCTGATTGCCGTCCCTTGCTGCCTGGCCCGGTGAGCCAGCAACGCAATGGTCGCCGAGCCGGAGGCAAAGCCCGATGCGATTGCGCTCAAGGGCAGGCCATACCTGGGGCCCAGCAACCTTAGGGCGATATGGCCCAAGGCACCGACGGTCATCAGCAAGACCACCAGTGTGCAGATCGTGCGTGGGTTGAGTACCTGGTAGGGCCCGACGAAGCGATCCGGTGTCAACGGCAGCACCACTAGCGCCACCGTCAGTAACATCAGGCCGTCGCGCAGCTCCTGCTCGCTCAGTTGCTGCAGCACGAAATGATGCAGCTGACGGCGCAGCGCTAACAGTAAAGTTAGTACAACGCCTGCTGCCGTGGCGAGTTCGGGTTGATCGAGGCTCAGCGCGCCCAGAGTCAGCACTAGCAGCAGAGCGATCTCGCTGGTGACTTCTGGATCCTTGTCGGCATGTTTGCGGTAATGCATACAAAGCATCAGAACCAGGCCCAGGCTCGCCACCCCGACTAGCATCGCGCCTGCCAGCAGCATGCTGACATAGCCCAGCAGGGCGGTGATGGCAAAGGTTCTGAGCCCGGCGGCTGCGTGGTCTTCGTTCCGGCCTTTCTTGCGTTCACGCTCAAGCCCGACCAGCATACCGATGCCCAGGGCCACGGCGCCATGGCCTACATTCACGGTGTCGAGCATGGTGCCTTCGGGTTGTCCTTGTGTACGCCGTCACCGCCGCCCTGTTCGAGCGCCATCAGCGCAGGCATGTCGAGTATCTCCACCAGCCTGCCGTGCAGGCTGACGATGCGCAGTGCGCGTAAGCGAGCGACGGAACGGCACACGGTTTCCAGGCGCAGGCCCAGGTACGAGGCCATGTCTTCTCGGGACATCCGCAACATGAAGCCATGGGCAGAGTAACCGCGACTGACGAAGCGCCTGGATAGCCCCACCAGGAAGCTGGCGAGGCGTTGCTCGGCGGTGAGGTTGCACAGCATCAACACGCGCTCGTGTTCACGTACGATCTCGCGGCTCATCAAGCGATTCAGGCTTTGCTGCAGGACCGGAAAGTCGCGCGCCAGGGTTTGCAGGCGGCGGTAGGGCACCGGGCACACTTCGCTGTCTTCCAGGGCAATGGCGTCGCAGACATGCTGCTCGGTGGCAATGGCATCGAGGCCGAGCACGTCACCCGGCATCCAGAAATTGATCACCACGCCCTGGCCTTCGACGGTGTAGAGGCTGGTCTTGAAGCTGCCGCAGCGCACCGCATAGAGCGTGGTGAGTGGGTCATTGGCATTGAACAGCGCGGCGCCTTTGCGAATACGCATGCGTGGACCTATCAGGGCGCGCAGGCTGCTGGTGTCGTGAAGGGGCAAACCGGTAGGCAGGCACAGGCCGCTGACCCGGCAATCCCTGCACAGGGTCGCCATCGGCCTCAGGTGAATCGGGTTTGCCGGCTGCGATGCAGCGGAGTGGTCGAGCAGCGTGACCTTCAGTTGCCCGGACATCGTCAGGCCTCCTTCGCGCATCGACGTTCGATCGACCCGCTACGGGGGGGGCAATTGGCCAGCTTGTCGAACGAGTGGGGGGCGTTGAGGCGGGCCAGCAATCGCTCGACAAACTGTTCGGCCTCAGCGGACGAGGTGAAGCTTACCCGGCAGTCATCCAGGCGCACCCACCAGCGGTTGTGTTCGGTGTTGTTTTCGACGTAGACGTTCATTGGAGCCTCCAAAGCCTGCATGAGCAAGACAACTGCGTGACCGTGCAAAACGAAGGCGTCCCTGCCGACAGCGGGGCGTTGCTCAGGGCGTGATTGCCACTTTCATTACGCCGTCGCGCTGGTGGGCGAACAGTTCATAGGCGGCCTCGATGTCATCGAGGTGGAAACGGTGCGTGACCAGTGGCGAAACGTCGACGCGGCCACTGGCGACCACCGCCATCAACCGGCGCATGCGCTCTTTGCCGCCTGGGCAAAGGGTCGTCACGATGCGGTAGTCGCCCAAACCTGCGGCGAATGGGCCCAACGGAATGCTGAGGTCGGCGCTGTAAACGCCCAGGCTCGACAAGGTGCCGCCCGGGCGCAACACCCGCAGCGCCGATTCGAAGGTGCCTTGAGTGCCCAATGCTTCGATGGCGACATCCACGCCGCGGCCATCGGTGAGCGCCATGATCTGCTCCACCACGTTGCCTTGCTGGAAGTCGACGACGTGGTCGGCACCCAACTGACGTGCGACGCTGATGCGCGCGGCGACCGTGTCGACACCGATGATGGTGGTGGCGCCCAGCAGCCTGGCCCCTGCGACTGCGCACAGGCCGATCGGGCCGAGGGCGAACACGGCCACGCTGTCGCCGACGCTGACGCCACCGCGCTCGGCACCGGAAAAACCGGTAGACATGATGTCCGGGCACATCAGTACCTGCTCGTCGCTGAGCCGGTCGGGAATAGGGGAGAGGTTGGCCATGGCGTCCGGCACGCGAACGTATTCGGCCTGGCAGCCATCGATGAGGTTGCCGAACTTCCAGCCGCCGATGGCCTTGAAACCATGCACGGTGCCCGCGCCGTCCTGAGAGGCGCAGCCACACAGGCAGGCGTAGCTGTGGCCGCTGGGGGTGATGGCGCCGGCGATGACCCGCTGGCCTTCCTGAAAGCCCTGAACCTGCGAGCCGAGCTTCTCGATCACGCCTACCGGCTCGTGGCCTACGATCAGGCCCCTGGCCACCGGATATTCGCCACGCAGGATATGCACATCGGTGCCGCAGATCGTTGTGGTGGTGATTCTCACCAGCGCATCCAGTGGGCCGATATCCGGGATGGGCTTGTCTTCCAGCACGATACGGTTCTTCTCAACGAAAACTGCCGCTTTCATGAGCGCCATGGCACGTCTCCTGAGGCACTGCGTGATTGTTCTTGATATAGGGTCAGCGTGCGCCGGATCTGCCAGCAATCCTTGATCCGCATCAAATTCTCGCGCGGTTCGAATCACCGATCGTCCGCACGCTGCGTGAGTTGACAAACATCAAGCCGCGTCTGAGCCAGGGACAGATGATCGAAACACGCTTCCCAACCGCAGAGGTGTGCCATGGACAATCCGCAAAGACTCTTGATGATCGCATCGCCCCTGATGCGCCGAACTCCGGTCTATGACCGCGCTGCAGCATTGGCCAAGGCCAAGGGCATGGCCTTGCACATCGTCGCTTTCGACTACGTCGAGGGGCTGGCCACGGCGGGCCTGGTCAATGACCAGGCCCTGGCTGTGATGCGCGATGGCTATGTGCGGCAGCACCGCGAGTGGCTGGAAAGTCAGGCGCAACCGATGCGGCGCACTGGTGTCACGGTCACCACCGAAGTAGTTTGGGTGCTGCACCCGCTCAACGAGATCCTGGTGCATTTGCGCGAGCAACCCTTCGCCATGCTGATCAAGGAGTTCGAGCACGAGCCCTGGTGGATGCGCGCCATGTTCACATCGCTGGATATCCAGCTGCTGCGCGATACGCACATACCGTTGCACCTGGTGCACAAAGCCAGCCACGCCTTGCCCCGCAAGATACTTGCGGCCGTCGACCTGTCCAGGCTTGAGGACCAGTATGAAGGCTTCAATGACCAGATCATCAGTGAAGCACTGAAACTGGCCTTGCAGTGCAACGCTCAGATCGACTTGCTCTACGTCTACGACCTGGGGTCGATGTACCTTGACGCCGGGGGGAGCCGTGAGCATTCGTTCGTGTTCGACTCCAACCTCGCCCAGACCCTTCACGAAGCCCAGAGTGAGGCCTTCCAGGCGCTGGCCGAGCGCAATGGTATCGCCAGCGAGCACCGCCACATGCACATGGGCGATCCGGCCAAGGTCCTGGGATTGTTCATGGACAGCCATGACATCGACGTGCTGGTGATGGGCAGTTATCACCACCATGGTATCGGCTGGTTCATCGGCAGCACTGCCGAGCGTGTCCTGCACCGGTTGTCCAACAGCGTGCTGGTAATTTCGCCCGAGCATTCCCAGGGGTAAACGCACAAGGCCCGTCAGGGCCTTGTCGCTCAGGCGCTGAGGTCCAACTCATGGACAATTTCGCTGACGTCACCGCCCAGGTAGCGTGAGGTGAAGCCCAGCTCCTTGGTCAGCCGGTGCATGGCGTAGTTGTTCGCCAGGTCCCGGGAGACCATGCACTGGTAGCCATTGCGCCGTGCCGCCTCGATCAGGTGCTGCAACAGGCGCTTGCCCAGGCCTTTGCGCTGCCAGTCTTCGCTGACCGCCACCGCGCATTCGCAGCTCAGGCTGCCCGCTATGCTGGCGTAGCGGCTAACGCCCACCTGTTGCAATTTACCGTCCACGTGGGCGAGTGCGACATAGGCCATGCGCTGGTGCTGATCGACCGGCATCCACCGCGGGTCGAGGCTGGGCATTGCGCCGCTGAGCCCGGCGATGAAGCGAAAGCGCCTGGCCTCGTAGGCGATCGTGCTCAGAAAGCGCTTGTCCCGTTCGTGGTCTTCCTCGCGCAGCGGGCGGATCAGCACCGCTGAACCGTCGTCAAGCGTTTCGACCCAGTGCTCACAGGCTTGCGCCTGTTCAATTTGCTGCCCATTCATGCTGCCTCCCGGTGACCTGGATTGATCTGTGCCTGGTGCAGTCGTTGTAACGTGGCCAACCGGTTCGGTTCTGACAATGGTCAAGTTCAGGGCCAATGGCAGTTTTCTGATCTGCATCAAACGCCAGCGAGGCTGTGCGCGCAACATCGCCTGCATATCCCCCCAGTCGCGCAAGCCCGGAGGTTCATCATGGGTCAATACCGACAACTGCTGGTGCTGCTCACCGAGGTCGATGCGCATTCAGCGGCGCTGCGCAGGGCCCTGGCCCTGGCACATGTCAGCGGCGCCAGTGTACATGTGCTGGGGCTGTTCGAACCGAGCGAGGAGCACCTGCTGCGCGAGGAGCGCCTCAATGAAGCTGACATCAAGCGTCAGTACGAACACTATCGGGCAACGCTGGCCGCTTTGGTCGAGCGGCATCGCGGCAGTGGCATCACGCTGACGGTCGACACCCTGAATGCAGACGATATCCGCAGCATGGCCATCGACTACATCAGCGAACTGCAGCCCGACATGGTCATCAAGGACAGCGAAACCGCCTCGGCCCTGGCGCGGCTGTTCAGTACGCCGCTGGACTGCGCCTTGATGCGGGGATTCAAAGGCATCATCCAGTTTGTGCCGAAATCCTCCATCACGCTGCCCCGACGTGTCCTGGTTGCCGTGGACACGGCGTTCAGCGAAACACCTGCTGTGCAGGAGCACTTCAACCGTGGGCTCATCCGCGCCGCCCAGGCACTGGCCCTGCAGTGTGATGCGCCGTTACACCTGTTATCGGCCTACAACCTGGCCGGCGTGTTTGCCGCGGACATGAATGTGACCCAGGCCTGGATCGACGAGATGCGCGAAGCGCTTCAGGAGCCATTCGACGCCTTGGCCGACGCCGAGGGCGTCGCGCCGGAGCGCAGGCACTTCATGGAAGGCGGCCCGGTGCAGGTGATCCGCGAACAGGTGGCCGCACTGGATATCGATGCGCTCGTGATGGGTGTCGTGCAGCCCAAAGGGCTGGACAAGCTGCTGGGCGATACCACCGAACGGATCATCAGCCACCCACCCTGCAGCGTCCTCGCCGTGCACCCTGACGCAGCCGAGCAATGGGAGCCTTGAGCCATGCAACTGACCTTTCTTGGCGGCACGGGGACCGTGACCGGTAGCAAATTCCTGCTGACCCACGACAGCACGCGGGTGCTGGTCGACTGCGGGCTGTTCCAGGGCTTCAAACAACTGCGCCTGCGTAACTGGGAGCCGCTGCCACCGGCCTTGCGCGCTCTCGATGCGGTGGTGCTGACCCACGCTCATCTCGACCATAGCGGTTATCTTCCGGTGCTGGCGCGGGAGGGCTACAGCGGGCCGATCTACGCCACCCCCGCTACCTGTGCCCTGGCAGAGATCTTGCTGTTGGACAGTGCGCGCTTGCAGGAGGAGCAGGCCGAGCATGCCAACCGCCACGGTTACTCCAAGCACACGCCAGCGCGCCCGCTCTACACCGAGCAGGACGCGAAACGGGCCCTGGCCCTGTTGCAGCCTGTGGAGCTGCATCACCCGTTGCCGATTGCCGACGGCATGGAGCTGCTGATGCGTACCGCTGGGCATATTCTCGGTGCGGCGACGGTGCAGATCACTGCCGAGGGCCAGACCGTGCTGTTCTCGGGTGACCTGGGCCGCCCTCAGGACCCGATCATGCGTGCGCCGGAACTGGTCAGGACGGCGGACGTGCTGTTGATCGAGTCGACTTACGGTGATCGCCAGCACCCTGACGAATCATCCGCGCAATACCTGGCAAAGGTCATCAATGAAACACTGCTGCGCCATGGCATCACCCTGGTGCCATCGTTCGCCGTCGGCCGCGCCCAGCTGTTGATGTACTACCTGTACACGCTCAAGCGCGACCGGTTGATACCGGATATCCCGGTCTACCTGAACAGCCCGATGGCCACCGACGCCACCGCCCTCTACCAGCAGTACCGCATCGAACATCGGCTGTCGGCCGCCGAGTGCGCGGCGATGTGCAGGGGCACGCATATCGTGCGAACAGTCGATGAGTCCAGGCACCTGGACCAGTTGCGCGAACCGGCGGTGATCATTGCCGCCAGTGGCATGGCCACCGGTGGCCGGGTACTGCACCACCTCAAGGCGCTGGCCCCCAACCCACGCAACAGCATCCTGTTTTCCGGCTTTCAGGCCGGCGGCACGCGGGGTGCCGATATCGTCGCCGGTGCCCGCAGCGTGCGCCTGCAGGGTGAAGACGTGCCGATAAGGGCGCAGGTGCATGCCATGGAGAACCTCTCCGCGCACGCCGACGCCGACGAAATCATGGAGTGGTTGCGGGGTTTTACCCGGCCACCCCGGCAGACCTATGTCATTCACGGCGAGCCGCACGCCGCCGACACGTTGCGACGGCGCATCAGCCTCGAACTCGGCTGGCAGGTTTGCGTGCCGGAGTATCAGGAAACCGTCGCCATCGACCCAGTGCGCTAGCCGGGCGCGGGAGGTGATTCATGAGTACGCAAGCCAGGGCGAAACTGCGGGCCTGGATGCACAGGCCCAGGGGCAGCTTGGGTTGGATCGTGGCCATCGTCGCTTTGCTCGTCGCCGCGTCCGTCTACCGCGCATTGAGCCCGAGCTGGCGCATGCCCATGCGCGATCCGGCGGTGCTGCTGAGCCTGCTGGCGTTGAGTGTCGCGCTGGGGTGGGCGGTGCAGCGGGGCTTCAAACGCACGGTTGGCAAGGCCATTTTCAACGGCCAGGAAACGGGTTGGCAGGCCAGGCTGGCGTTGCTGCGTTCAATCACCCGGGAATCGAACAGGTTGATGAGCGTGTTGCTGCTCCTGGTCCTGCTCGGTGCTGGCACCCTGTGGCTGGCGGGGCGCTCCGTGGCGCAGATCGTGGAAAATTGCACGGCCAACCTGCAGGCCCAGGTGGACGTCCCTGAAAATGACAAGCTCACTGCGCTGGTTGGCAAACCCGTATGCACCTGCCTGGCTCAGACCTTTCTGCAGCGCAATGGGGTGCTTCGCCTGGCCCTGTTCGAAACGCCCATGCAGGAAGTCAGCGGCCTGAAGGCGCTGACGCCCGCTGATGAGCAGCGTTGCCTCGCGCAGTTCGACCTGTTGCCCGAGGAGGGGCGTGCAGTTACGCCTTGAAGCGATCAGAGCCCCCATCGGATGCTGCAATGACAGGCGCCCACCGCGGCGCGGGAGGTGTTCCCATGTCCCATGATCTTGCCTTGCCAACCTTGTTCGCCGACCGTACCCAGGCTGGACGAAGCCTGGTCGAGCCACTGGCCCGCTACGCCGGCAGGCCCGACGTGATCGTGCTCGCATTGCCGCGGGGTGGCGTTCCGGTGGCCTACGAAGTCGCATCCGCCCTCAACGTACGCCTGGGCCTGCTGGTGGTGCGCAAGCTCGGCATGCCGTTTCACCCTGAGTTCGCCATGGGGGCGATAGCCAGCGGCGGCGTTACGGTCCTCAATGACGACATGCTGCGGGCCTACCCGGTAGAACCGGCGTTATTCGACGCCGTGGTTGCCAGGGAAACCGAGGAGCTGGCGCGGCGCGAACGGGCCTACCGGGGAGGGCGGCCAGCCCTGCAGCTCAAGAATCAGGTAGTGATTCTCATCGATGATGGCTTGGCGACCGGCGCCACGATGAGGGCGGCTATCCAAGCTGCGCGAGCCCAGTCACCGGCGCGGATCGTGGTGGCCGTGCCGGTCGCACCGCCAGAAACGCTCGAAGCCTTGTACGGTGAAGTGGATGAACTGGTGTGCCCGCTGGTGCCTGAGCAGATGGTGTCGGTTGGCTATTGGTATCGGGATTTTCCGCAAACTTCAGACGAAGAAGTCATGACGCTCATGGGGCAAGCCGATCAGCAAGCACTTTGCCGGAATGCACCCCATGACTGGGCACAGGGTTGAAGTTCGCACGCAGACGATGAAGCTGGCAGGCGTCGAGCTTCTGGCGGACGTGCGCGAGCCGGCCAATGCCCGTGCCTTGGTCGCAGGCGCCAACCCTGCACATCGTAGGTAGCCAGGACGCCCTGGTGCTTGAGCTCAATCGTCAGGTGGATCGCTTGCTGCGCTGTGAGCGGCATCTTGAAGGGGTGCCAGGCACTACGCATCTATTCGAAGAGCCTGGCACCCTGGCGAAGGCCGCTGCGCTTGCCGGTGACTGGTTTGTGAAATACCTGCAGCGCGCGTCCGCCTGAAGGGGCTTTGTCGAGGCTCATACCCCGAATGGATAGGTTTCGTCCTCAGGCTCAAGATGCTGTTGTTTCGGCAAGGGCAGGGCAGTGACCGGGCTTGTCTGCTCGAACCACAGCAGCGCATCGAACTGCTCGGCCAGCACGGCCTCGAAGTAATGGCTCAGCCGTTCGCTCTCGGGGCGATAGATGACGCCGATGGCGCGTTCGAGTAGCACCGTGGACAACACATGGCGCAACTCCTTGCGCTGTGGGTCGCGCCAGTCGCTCAGGCAAGCTGGCACGCCTGCGAGGCGGAACTGGTGCTCCCAGCTGTCGCTGCGCGAAGGACGGATTTGCTTGATCTGCATGTCACCGTCCCAGTCATCGGCGGCGGCCACCTGGCCGCAGTCGGTGGCCATGCCGATCAGCACTGCGTCGCGCCCGAAAGCGCTGCGGCAAAGCTGGCCGATGTTGAACTGGCCTTTCCAGCCCATTTCCGTGGCGCCGGCATTGCCGATATGGGAGTTGTGTGCCCAGACCACTGCCTTGGCGTGGGGACCACGGTGTTCCAGCAGCGCGCGCAAGGTATCGAACATGTGCCGGTCGCGCAGGTTCCAGGAAGCCGTCGAACCGCGGTAAATGGCGCGGTAATACTGCTCTGCGGCGATGATTACACGGGCGTTCTGTGTTGCGTTGAAGAAGGCTTCATCATTGCGGACAAGCCCTGACAATTGCTCGGCGAGCATGACATTCAACTGCTGGATCACCGGTTGCTCGCAGGGCATGACGCCACCGCGTTCGACAAAGTGCCCGTACAGCGCGGGGTCGTCCTGCCAAGGTGTCAGGCAGCCGTAGCGGCGACGGGCTTCATGGGCCAGATGCGGATCGACCCGGTCCAGATACGCCAGGACTTCATGGATGGAATTGCGCAGGCTGTAGACATCCAGGCCACGGAATTCCACGCGATGGTCGGCGGGCAGCCTGCGGTTGTGCCCGTGCAGCCATTGGGCGAAGGTTTTGACTTCGCTGTTGCGCCACATCCAGGTAGGAAAACGGCTGAAAATATGGCGTTTCCACGCCGCGTGCGCCAAGCCTCGGACGTACTGATCGACATGCCCGGCATCCGGCCAGTCGGCCTCGACGGCGACGATATTGAAGCCATGCTGTTCGATCAGGCGACGGGTGATCGCCGCCCGGGCGCGATAGAACTCGCTGCTGCCGTGGCTTGCCTCGCCCAGCAGGATGACCCGCGCGTCAGCGTAGCGGTCGAACAGGGCTGCGAATGCCGGTGTATCCAGGTCTGGCAAGGGTTCGGCGTATTGATGAAGCACCGGGGCAATATCGGCAGTGTCGACCTGATACTGCTTGCCGTAGAGTTTTTCCATCAATTTCTTCGAAGGGCCGTTCATGGGGACGCTTCCGTAGTCGGGCCGCCGCGCCTTGACCCGTCAGGGTGCGGCGGCCCGGGGTCAGATCAGGGAAAGCCGGTGAATGACTTGGCTGGGGTCATCCGGGTCAGCGGCGGTGGTGAACCCCGCCGCCTTGGCCAGGTCGCGCATCGCCTGGTTGGCTGCCGCATCGACCGAATACATCTGCCGCAACCCCTTGGCTCGGGCATGATCGATCAGGTGCTTGAGCAGCAGGCGGCCCAAACCATGGTGCTGCCAGCTGTCCATGACGGTAACGGCGCATTCGCACTCATCCTTGCCGCTAGCGGTGGCGTAGCGGGAAATGCCCACTTCCTGCAATTCGCCATCCACGTGGGCGAGAGCGACATAGGCCGCCTGGCGATCCTGGTCGACCTTCATCAGCTGGTCGAGCATTGCCTCAGCGGGCTCCCTGAACTGGCACAGGAAGCGGAAATGCCGCGATTCGGGCGACAGCCGTTCGATGAAGGCTTTTTCGCGTGCTCGGTCCTGGGCTTGCAAGGGCCTGATCAACACGTGAACGCCGTTTTCAAGGGCTTCGATCCAGTATTCACCCGAAGGTTTGGGGAACGAAGGCGTTGTGTGCAGACGGGAAGTTTCGGCGGGCGCCATGGCAATGTCCTCTATGTCGAATGAACAAGGAGGTTCAGTGTCGACAGTGGGCGCTGCGCTGACTTGACAGTTGTCAAATGCTTAACTGATGACCTGTCAAACCGATTGAAGAAGCTCCTCCGATTCAGGGATAGCCAACTGCTGCTGGCGTGCCTTGACGGGGACCACGAGCAAGCTGCATTTCAGGCTGCTTAATAGGTATTCCAGGGTCGCAAACTGCCAGGCGCGGTGAGGGCTGGTGATCACCACAGTGTCGTAGCCGCAGCGATTGGCGTATGCACAGAGGGTGTGCGCGCATGATCCGACGATCAACTGGTGATAGGCGTCAGGGATACCCAGTTGCGCGACGAAGCGTTTGAATGCGCTTGCGAGGGATTCATACGAGGGGATTTCCGCTAGGCTGTAGTGCTCGCTGTGACGCAGGAGGGCGGCCTGGTCATAAACGCAGAAGAGATGCATCTTCGCCTTGCGCGCGTGGGTTATGAGCCTCGTGGCTTCGACGACTGCGGCATTCGCGTCCCCGTCGTCCAGGTCTTCGCAGCTGGCGGGCGCTGCTACGAACAGCTTGGCTTGACTTGACTCTGAACGTTCCCGTGCGAACAACACGGGGCAGGGCGCAAGCCGCATCAGTTCGAGGCCGAAACTGACGCGCCCGTCGGCTTGAGCCTGCAGGATCATCAGGTCGGCGTCGCATGCCCTTGCCAGTTTGACCAATGCTCTGGCCGTGGGCTTGATTCGCCTGACCTCGGACTCCAGTTGGATGCCACTGTCGAGGAAGACCTTGGTCAGGCTTTTCTGTCGGCTCAGGGTATCAACGTGCCTGGCCTGCCCAGCGGGCGCGGGCTGGATGGCAAGGGTCACAGAGGCGCCGATTGCCATCGCCAGCTCCACCGCTTGTTCGATAGCCGGATCGTACCAATCTTCGTCCACTGCAATTACGAGCAATCTCTTGATTTGCATGATCTTTCACCTTTTAGCGGATAGCGCCCCGGCAAACAGTCGGGATTCAACGAAGTTTTCGACGCTTGAGCATGCGGGCGCGGGCAAGGGGTGGCTTGATGTTCATCAAGTTGCCTCGGGTGGCATCCAACCCTTGGTCGGACAGACCGCTAACGTTTTGTGAGGCCGCTAACTTAAATAGATGCCCGCCTGCAAAAAAGCGGAGGCATCGTCATGTCAGGCTCTGCAGAAATGGGGGCAAGGCCCCATGTGAAGTGCCTTGCGTGCTCGTTGAGCCGGCTCTGTCTGCCCGCCAGCCTCAGTGCCGACGAAGTGGACAAGCTGGAGCGGATTGTCCGCCGTAACCGGCCGTTGAAGCGGGGTGAATACCTGTTCAAGGCCAATGATCCCATGGAGCACGTGTTTGCCTTGCGCTCCGGGGCGATCAAGAATTTCCTGCTTGATGCCGACGGCACCGAACGGGTGACTGGCTTCATTCTGCCGGGGGAAATGCTGGGGCTGGACGCTATTGGTGCCAGTCATTATCGAAGCTTTGCCGTAGCCCTTGAAATATCGCTTGTCTGCTCCATCCGGCTGGACCAGCTGGTGGACCTCTCTGGCCAGATTCCGGGGTTACGCTATCAATTGCTGCACATGCTCAGCCTGGGGATCCAGGGCAAGGACGATCACCTGCGCTGCTGTCATGGGCGGGCCGACCAGCGGCTGGCGATCTTCCTGTTGGGCATGTCGGCGCGTTACCAGGCGCGAGGGTTGCGGGCGGACGTGTTCATGCTGCCCATGTCCCGAGGCGATATCGCCAACTACCTGGACCTCACGCTGGAAACGATCAGCCGACTGTTCAGCCGCTTCGTCCATTCAGGTTTCCTGCAATGCGCCGGGCGTGAGGTCAGGCTCATCGATATGCAAGGCTTGGTCAACCTGACACACCTGGAGGAACCCACTTGAGTGCGGCAAGCAATCGGTCATAGCGTTGTACAGGCCAGCGTTCGGGGTATGGCCTGACGCCGGCCGTGCGTGGTACATGATCCGTGCGTATCCAGATGCGCTGCGGCGCTACGCCTGTTTGCCAGCACAGCTGGGCCAGCTGGCGCGCTACCTGTGGCGGTGCGCAGCAGTAGACCGTGTCCGGGTGAAAGGTGGTCAGCAAGCGTCTGGTTTGCCACCAGCCACTGCTGATAACACGCGGCAGTAGCGACAGCGCCGACAGCCAAGTTTGACAATCGTCTGGCAGGAGTTCGGCGGCAATGCCGTCATGTGACAGCTGCAATTGCACCCAAGGCAGCCAGCAGCGAATCTCATCCAGCGCGCCCAGCAAGGGCAGCAGGCCATCGGCGCGACTGATGGCTAACAGCCTTGTACTTTGCAGGGGCAGCGGCCAGGCGCTGCCAAGCGGCCCGGAATAGTCGAACAGTTCCCCCAGTCGACCTAATGGCTGCGCACTCTGAATGCTGACGATAAATTGCCCAGCGACGCCAGGCAGGGTTACGTAGCTGCATGGCCAGCACTCGCTACCACGGCCGAGCATGCAGTACTGGCCTGCCATTGCCTCGCTGGACGGCTGGCGGCAAAGGGCCAGGCGCACGAATTGCTGGATGCCCGGCCCCGGCAACGTTTGCAGCAAGCGGACGCTGGCACCGCCCTCTTGGTTCATGGCTGCCTCGGACTGTAATTAAGTCTTGCTGATATCAGCCTAGGCCGTGGTCAATGCGGCATGTTGACCAGGATCAAACCGGCTGGCGGAAGGGGCGCCACGCTGTTGATAAAGGTCAAACGGGGGGCAGCCCCACGGCGCATGCTCGAGGCGTCTCCCTGGGAGGCATTACTCATTCGAGGAGGTCGCCATGTCAGAAGTTGCCAAAAAAGTGCCTGTTACCCCGGTCGCCACCCAGCCAGCCAAAGCTTCGCCGCCCAGCGTCGAACCTTCGGATCTGTGGCGCCCCTTCCAGCAATTGCGCCGTCAGATCGACAGCCTGTTCGAAGATTTCGGCCGTCGGCCGATGCGCATGCCGTTCAGCCACACACCGTTCGATCTCGAACCCTTCTGGCGGCGTGACTTGTTCACCCACGGTATGCCGGCCATGGATATCAGTGAGCTGGCCGAGGAGTACCGCATCAGCGCCGAGTTGCCTGGCGTGGAAGAAAAGGACATCGAGATCAAGCTCGCCAATGGCAACCTGGTGATCCGCGGCGAGAAACAGGAGGAAAAGGACGAAAAACGCAAGGAATATCACCTGTCCGAGCGCCATTACGGCAGCTTCGAACGGGTTTTCCAGTTGCCCCGCGAAGTTGACGCCGAGAAGATCAATGCCCAGTTCAGCAAAGGCGTGCTGCTGGTGCACCTGCCCAAGCGCGCCGAGGCCATCCATCCGGAAAAGGTGATTCCGATCAAGAACGGTAAATGATCTCACCCATATTCACTGCATCGAGGAGCAAGGACGCTCCGCCTGTGGAGGTAGAGCATGATGTCCATTGGCAAATACTGCAACCGTGACGTGGTCACTGCACCACCCGGTATTTCCATCTATGCCGCAGCGCGCATGATGAATCAGTACCATGTTGGCGACCTAGTGTTGGCCGAACATGTCGACCGCGAGCGTTGTCGGCCCATCGGCCTGATCACCGATCGCGATCTGGCGTTACGCATCATCGCGCGCAATCCACCGGATCAGGAAGACCTGCAGGCGGTCGATGTGCTGCCTCGGCCTCTGATCACCGCGAACCAGAACGAAGACTTGTTCGATGTCATCCTCAACATGCGGCGCGCCAATATCCGACGCATTCCGGTAGTCGATGACTTCGGCCTGCTGGTCGGAATCGCCACGGCCGACGACCTGGTGGGGCTTCTGTCCGACCACCTGCACGAACTGTCACTGCTGATCCGTCAACAGAGCCGGCGGGAGGAAGACCTGCGCGGCGAAGACCTTTGAGCGCACACCCGTGCGCGATGAAGACAGGAGGCTGGCATGAGTGATTTCCCCAGTGCCGAAGAAGTCGAAAGCCTGGACGCCTATTGGCGGGCGGCAAACTACCTCACCGTTGGCCAGATCTATCTGCAGGGTAATGCCTTGTTGACCAGGCCATTGACCTTGGCTGATGTCAAACCCCGATTGCTGGGCCACTGGGGGACTTCGCCGGGGCTCAATCTGATCTATACCCATCTGAACCGGTTGATTCGCCAGTACAGCCTCAATGTGCTGTTCGTCACGGGGCCCGGCCACGGCGGTCCCGCTCTGGTCGCCCAGGCGTACCTCGATGGTACCTACACCGAGCTCAACCCATCGGTCGAGCGCAACGCACTTGGCATGGCCCGGCTCTTTCAGCAGTTTTCCTGGCCTTATGGCATTGGCAGCCATGTCGGTCCCCATGTGCCTGGCTCCATTCACGAAGGGGGCGAACTGGGCTATTCGCTGGCCCATGCGTATGGTGCTGCCCTGGACAATCCGCAACTGATCGTGGCGTGCGTCATTGGTGATGGTGAGGCCGAAACCGGGCCACTGGCTGCGAGCTGGCACTGCAACAAGTTTCTCAACCCCGCCCGCGACGGCGCGGTGCTGCCCATTTTGCATCTGAACGGTTACAAGATCGCCAACCCCAGCGTGCTGTCGGCGATCAGCGAGGAGGAACTGACCAGCCTCATGTATGGCTACGGTTATGATCCCTATTTTGTCGAGGGTGACGAGCCCATGGACGTCCATCGAGCGTTGGCCAGGACGCTGGATGTCATCTACGAGAAGATCAGTCAGATCCAGCGCCTCGCGCGGCATGCCGAAGACCCGCAGGTGGTCGACAGGCCATTGTGGCCGGTCCTGATTCTTCGTACCCCCAAAGGGTGGACGGGGCCCAGGTACGTAGATGGGCAACGCGTAGAGGGCACCTGGCGGTCCCATCAGTTGCCGTTGGCGGACCTTGGCAAACCGTCGCACCTGATGCAGTTGCAACAATGGCTGGAAAGTTACCGTCCCCATGAGCTTTTTGACGCACAGGGTACGTTGGTGCCTGATCTGGCCGCGCTGACCCCGACTGGCCGGCGGCGCATGAGCGCGAGCCCGCATGCCAACGGCGGTCTTTTGTTGCGCTCACTGGATTTACCGCACTACGCCGATTACTGCGTGCCGATGTCGGGGCCGGGCCAGGTGCGGGCCGAGGCGACCAGAGTGCTGGGCGGTTATGTGCGCGATGTCATGAAGAACAGCCTAGCGTCGCAGAATTTTCGCCTGTTCGGTCCTGACGAAACGGCGTCCAACCGCCTGGATGCAGTGTTCGAGGTTACCGACAAGGTTTGGCTGGATGCTCAGGCCAGCGATGATGTACACCTTTCGGCACAGGGGCGGGTCATGGAGATCCTCAGTGAGCATATCTGCGAGGGCTGGCTGGAGGGGTATCTGCTGACGGGCCGCCATGGCCTGTTTTCCTGCTACGAAGCCTTCATCCATATCGTCGATTCGATGATCAACCAACATGCCAAATGGCTCAAGACAGCTGCCGAGGTACCGTGGCGCAAGCCGATCGCCTCATTGAATATCCTCCTGACTTCGCATGTCTGGCGGCAGGACCATAATGGTTTCTCGCACCAGGACCCGGGTTTACTCGACCTGCTGGCAAACAAAAAGGCCAATCTTGCGCGGATCTATCTGCCACCTGACGCCAATTGCCTGTTGTCGGTGGCTGAGCATTGTCTGCGCAGCCGTGGGTACATCAATGTGATCGTCGCCGGCAAGCAGATGGAGTGGCAATGGCTCGATGGCGAAGCGGCCGCCGTGCATTGCCAATCAGGTATCGGACGTTGGGGCTGGGCCTCCCACGATGACGAGATGCCCGAGGTGGTGCTTGCCTGCGCGGGCGATGTGCCGACACTGGAGGTGCTGGCGGCAGTTACACTGCTGCAGGAGCAGGCTCCTGACGTACGCGTGAGGGTGGTGAATGTCGTTGATCTCATGGCGTTGCAACTGTCACAACAGCATCCTCACGGGCTGTCCGACAGCGACTTCAATGGGCTGTTCACCGAAGATCGACCGGTCATCTTCGCCTTCCACGGCTATCCGGCGTTGATCCACCGCCTGATTTACAAGCGCGCCAATCCGCAACGTTTTCATGTGCGTGGCTTTCGCGAAGAGGGCGCAACCACCACGCCGTTCGACATGGCGGTCATCAACAACCTGGACCGCTACCAGTTGCTGCTCGATGTGTTCGAGCGCGTGTCACGCTTGCAGCCTCGGCTCGAGCAGGCCCGCGCCCGCTATTGGGCAATGATGGAGAAGCACAAGCTCTACCTCATCGAACATGGCGAAGACATGCCTGAAGTTGCGCAATGGCGATGGACTTCCCCCCCATGTGCTTGACCCAGCCTTACTTGGCCTTCCAGTATTTCTGCATTTCCAGGAACAGGAAGGACGCGGTCCAGGTGATCAGCACCAGGCCCGTCAAGGCCTGCAGGCCGGTGAGGTACTTGAGATGGCCGGTGGGAGCAATGTCGCCGAAGCCTATCGTGGTATAGGTGGTGAAGGAGAAATACACGCAGTCCAGAAAGCTCCCGTCGAAATTGCCGCTGAGCGTACCCCAGCCTGGGGCATGGGCCATCAGGTAATAGGCCAGGGCAAAGCACCACACCTCCACAGCGTGGGCCAGCAGTGCGCCGAATACGCCTGCCACGATGCGAAAACGGCTCCAGAGCTTGAGCCGAGGGAGCCAGTCGTTCAGGCGCAGCAGGCATTCGTAATGAATGATCACCACCAGGATCACCACCAGCATGTTGATCAGCGTGACAGAGAGCATCGTGGGTACCCTGGCCAGGATCGGCGGTTCATTTCGTGGCATCGACCAACACATAGGTGGCAGGCTCCCTGGCTTGCGGCAGCAGCGCGGGAAACTCCTCGGGGGTGATGGTCTCCTTCGCCAGCAACAGGCGCGCGCCTGTATCCAGATCGTGGCGGCGCTGCTCCAGCAACGACCGGGCGCGGTCATAGGCTTCTTCCAGCAAGCTGCGGATGGCCAGGTCGATCTCGCGCGCGGTCTGTTCGGAGTAGTCCTTGAGCGCCTGGTGTAGTACCGAGTCGCTCAGAAAGCCGGCTTGTTGCCGTTCCAGTACTGCCTGGCCCAACACCGGGTTCATGCCGAATCGGGTGACCAGTTGGCGGGCAATGTCGGTGGCGCGTCCCAGGTCGTCGGCGGCGCCCGTGGAGACCTGGCCGAACGCAAGGCTCTCGGCGGCGCGCCCGGCCATCAGCACCACCAGGCGGTCGCGCAGCATCTGCGCGCTGATCAGGAAGCGGTCGTCGGTCGGCCGCTGCAAGGTGTAACCCAGTGAACCTGCGGCGCGGGGAATGATCGACACCTTGTGGACCGGATCCATTGCCGGCAGGCTGCTGGCGGCCAGGGCATGCCCCATTTCGTGGTACGCCACCACCTGGCGTTCGTCGCTGCGCAACACGCTGCCCTTGCGCTCGACACCGGCCACCAGGCGCTCGACTGCAGCGGTAAAGTCCTGCAACTCGACCCACTGGCTGGAGCGCCGGGTAGCGACGATGGCCGCCTCGTTGACCAGGGTGGCCAGGTCGGCGCCCGTCAGGCCCGGGGTAATCTCGGCAATCCGCTCGCAGTCCAGGTCATTCTTGTAGATGATCTTGTGCAGGTGGACTTTCAGGATCGCCAGGCGGCCCTTGCGGTCGGGCCGGTCGATGAGAATCTGCCGGTCGAAGCGCCCGGCACGCAGCAGCGCCGGGTCCAGCACTTCCGGGCGATTGGTCGCGGCCAACAGCACCACGCCTTCACGTGGGTCGAAACCGTCGAGCTCGGCGAGCAACTGATTGAGGGTTTGTTCTTTCTCGTCATTGCCGCCAAAGCTGCCGACGCCGCGCATCTTGCCCAGGGCATCCAGCTCGTCGATGAAAATGATGCAAGGTGCGGCCTGGCGGGCCTGGTCGAAGAGGTCACGTACCCGTGCGGCACCCACGCCCACGAACATCTCCACGAACTCCGAGCCGGATATCGAGAAGAACGGCACCGCCGCTTCCCCGGCGATGGCCTTGGCGACCAGGGTCTTGCCGGTGCCGGGCGGGCCGACCAGCAACGTGCCTTTGGGTACATGGGCGCCAAGGCGTGCATACCACGCCTTGTTTTTCAGGAAGGCCACGATCTCGGTCAGCTCGCCCTTGACGTCGTCAATACCGGCCACGTCGGCGAAGGTCACCTGGGTGTCATGTTCGACATAAACCCGCGCGCGCGACTTGCCCACCCCCATCAACCCGCCCAGCCCCTGTTTCTGCCCCAGCCCGTGGAACAGGAAGTACCACAGCGCCAGCATCATCAGCAGCGGCATGAATGCGCCCAGCACGGTCGCCACCGTGCTGTCTTCGGCAACGCCGGTGAAGGCCACGCCCGAGCGCCCCAACTGCTCGCTCAGTGTCGGGTCGACGCGCACGGTGGAGAACACCGAATGGCCATCGATCGGCTCCTGCAGCCTGCCGAGGATACGGTCATGCTCGATATGCAGGTCGCTGACCTTCTGCTGATCGAGCAACTGCAGGAACTGGCTGTAAGGGATGGCTTGCACGGCCGGCTGGCTGAACAGGCCGAACTGCACGGCTGCGAGCACCGCCAGGCCGACTGCCAGTAAGTAGAGCTTCCAGGGCTGATCCTTGTTCATGGCCATCTCTCCTCGGCGCGGCGGCGCTAGGCGATCAACAGATAATCTTCGACCTTGCTGACGCCCGGCACCGACCAGGCCGCACGCTCGACCACTTCTCGCTCGCGCAGCAAGTGGACCTTGCCTTCCAGCTTGACCACGCCACCGTTGACCGTGACGCGGATGCCTTCGGCCTGGATTTCGGCGCTGCGCTTGAGAGCGTCTTCAATGTGGCGCTTGATATCGACCGCGTCGGCCCGGGCTTTGAGGGTGATGCGGTTGTGCACGCCGACCACGCCCGACAGGCGCCAGACCGCCTGTTCGATCACTTCCTTCTGGTATTGCCAATCGAGCTGGCCTTCCAGGGTCACCGTCCCTTTCTGCACGGTGACCTTGATGCCCTCCACGTTGGCGTCCGAGCTCCAGGCGATGATGTTCAGGGCACGGCTGGCAATGGTGTCGTCAGCGGTACCTTCGAGTTTGTTCAGGCGTACCTCTATTTCCTCGGCCAGGCCGCGCACGCCTTTCATGGCCTTGACCGTGCGCTCGGCACTGACTTTCTGGGCGTAGCTGTTGACGTGCCCGGAGAGGGTGACTACACCGTCCTGCACCGTCACACCGATGCTGGCAGCGTTGATATCGGGTTTGAATTCCAGCTCTTCGAGCACAAGGTCTCGCAAGTCAAGGTCGTTCATGATCGGCTCCGGTAGCGGACGGGGAGGGGCTGAAGTGCCCTGAGTACTTGTTTCTACACGTGTGCCCCACAGCGCGATTGATAAAGGTCAAACCCGGTGAACAGGCCGTTCGCGGTTGACAAATGTCAGGCTGCGGCGCACGCCGCAATCGATACTCAGCGTGTCTTGGGCATGCACGAGGGTATGGAAATGCGACGTTATGTGCTTTGCGGGTGGGCAAGCCTGCTGTTGATGACCGCGTCCGGCTGCACGGCGTGGCGCGCCGAGGAGTACGATGCGCGCCTGGAATCGGCGGAGAACAATGCCGCCACCGCGCGGTTGCGCGCCGATCAAGTGTGCTACCGCGTCGATCTGGTCGAGCAGACCGCCAACGAGGCGCTACGGCGGGCGACCCAGGCTCAGGTCGAGGTGCAGCAACTGCGCCAGCAGGCCCGGCGCAAGTAGCCTGCCATGCCTCGTCGATGGCTCGACCCCGCACTGTTGGTGGTCTGCCTGCTGGCCTTGCTGACTGGCGGTATGGCCTATGCGGCACAGCGACCTGCCTGGGCCGCGCTGATCTGGGCAACTGGTGGCCTGGTCATGGCCGGGGTCCTGGCGGTAGAAATGCTCAGGCGCCTGGCCAGAGGTGAGGCAGGTATCGACCTGATCGCCTTGCTGTCGATCACTGCCGCCCTGGCCTTGGAGAACATGCTGGTGGCTACGGTGGTTGCACTGATGCTGGCCACCGGACGAGCCCTCGAGGCATTCAGCGTGCGGCATGCCGAGCGCGAACTGCGCGCGCTGATCGACCGAGCGCCGCAACGTGCATGGGTCCAGGAACAAGACGGGCTGCACGAGGTTGCGGTGGATCAGGTCAGGCCAGGTCAGACCGTGCTGGTACGCCTGGGTGAAATCGTGCCAGTGGACGGGCGGCTGCAGAGTCCCCAGGCCACCCTGGACGAGGCGGCACTGACCGGGGAGTCGTTACCCGTCACTCGCCATTGCGGCGAGCCGGTGTCCAGCGGGGTGTGCAACGTCGGCGCGCCGTTGTTGCTGCTGGCCACGCAGACTGCGGCGCAAAGCACCTATGCTGGCATCGTGCGCCTGGCCGAGGCGGCACGCCAGTCACGGGCACCCTTCGTGCGCCTGGCTGACCGCTACGCGTTGGCCTTCATCCCCCTGACGTTGCTGATCGCCGCGCTCGCTTGGTGGGCCAGTGGCGACCCGCAACGCGTCCTGGCGGTGCTGGTGGTCGCCACGCCCTGCCCGCTGATATTGGCGGTGCCGATTGCTGTGCTGTCGGGCATCTCGCGAGCTGCTCGGCGTAGCATTCTGGTGCGCGATGGCGCGGTACTGGAGGCGCTCGCCGGGATCCGCCAGGTCTTTCTCGACAAGACCGGTACATTGACCAGCGGTCATGCCCGGTTGCAATCGATCGAGCTTAACGGGGAGGGCGCTCCGCTGCAGATCTTGCAGTGGGCCGCGTCGTTGGCCCAGGCCTCCACCCATCCGATCGCCCGGGCTATTGTCGACGCGGCCCTTGCGCGGGGCCTGACCCTGGCGGCGCCGCAACAGGTGCAGGAGGCTCCAGGCCAAGGCTTGGCCGGCCAGGTACAAGGCAAAGCCGTGCGCTTGGGACTGCTGGCATTCGTGCAGCAGGGCAGGGATGCGGGCCACTGGGCACAGGCATGCTTGCAGCAGTTGGACTATCTGGCCAGCAGTGGCAGTTTCGTGGCCGTGGACGGCGAATTGAAAGCGATGCTCCGGCTGGCCGACGATGTGCGTCGGGAAACACCCCAGACCCTGCGCCGGCTTCGCGCGCGCGGGATCGAGCAAATTGTCATGCTGACTGGCGATCGCCCCCAGACGGCGCAAATGATCGCGCTGACGGCGGGTATCGATGCGCTTCACTCTGGCCTCTCACCGCAGGATAAGGTCCGCCTGGTTCAGGAAGGTTGCCGAAGAGGCCCCACGCTGATGGTCGGGGATGGCATCAATGATGCGCCTGCACTGGCTGCCGCCGATGTCGGGGTTGCCATGGGCGCGTCGGGCGTGACTGCCTCGGCGCAGTCAGCCGGCGTGGTCCTGCTGGTCGACAGGCTGGATCGTTTGATCGAAGCGCTCGACATCGCCCGGCACGCCGTGCACATCGCCCGGCAAGGCGTGTGGGTGGGCATGAGCCTCTCGCTGCTGGCCATGCTGTTCGCTGCTGCCGGCTACCTGCCTGCGGTGATGGGGGCGGTACTGCAGGAAGGCATCGACCTGTTGATCATCCTCAACGCCCTTCGCGCCCTCGGTCCGGTTACGGGCGATGGCCGCAACGGGTTGCCGGCCGTGAGTCTGCAGCACATGCAGGACGAGCATCGGCAACTGGACGGGTTGTTGACCGAACTGAGCCAGATGGCGCGGGACTTTGCCAGCCGCCCTGCGCAGCAGGCGCGGGCCGACCTCCGGCACCTAGTCGCCGCCCTGCATGAATTGCTGGAACGCCATGAGCGGGACGATGAGCAGCGGCTGTACCCGCTTTTGAGCCGTTACATGGGGGGCGAGGACCCCCTGTCGGCGCTCAGCCATACCCACCGGGAAATGTTCAGGCTGATCCATGTGCTGACACGCATGAACGAGGATTTCGCCCAGGCCGCCGCCACCCCGAGCGCCGACGAAATCCAGCACCAGCTCATACGGCTGGATACCCTGGCGAAACTGCATTTCGACCAGGAAGACGCCTTGTATCGGTACCTCGATAAACATTGAGCAATGCTGCAGGCGTTCGCACGATTGATAAAAATCAAGCGCCAAGGGCGGTCTGAGCCGGATGCTGGCAGTACCAGTCAATCACGCTGCCCTGCACGGGAGCCGAACATCATGCCGCACAGCAAAATCCTCTTTCGATCAACGGCACGGGAGAAGATCCTCAGTGGCGCTACCCAGCTCGCCGATGCCGTGCGCGTCACTTTGGGCCCCAAGTCGAAGTCGGTGCTGATGCAGAGTACCTGGGGTCGCCCGACGGTCTGCAATGACGGCGTGTCCATCGCCAAGCGCGTTGACTTGCAGGACCCTGAGGAGAACCTCGGTGCCCAGATGTTGCGCCAGGCCGCCGAGCGTACGGCGGAGGCGGTCGGCGATGGTACGAGCACGGCGACGGTACTGGCCCAGGCAATCCTTGCCGATGGCGTCAGAAACGTGGTGGCCGGGGCCAGCGCCATCGATCTCAAACGCGGACTGGACAAGGGCCTGGTGTTGGTTCAAGCGGCATTGCTGGCGCAGTCACGCCCGGTCGACACGACCCGGGAAAAAGCCCAGGTGGCCACATTGTCCGCCCACAATGACCCCTTGATCGGCCAACTGGTCGCCGACGCCCTGGAAAAGGTCGGTGTGGAAGGTGTGGTGAGCGTGGAGGAATCCAAGACCACCGAAACCGTGGTCGATATCATGGATGGCATGCGTTTCGACAGGGGGTACGTGTCCCCGTACTTTGTCACCGACACTGAAAAGATGCAGGTCGAACTCACCGATCCGTGTGTACTGCTGTGTGATCACAAGATCGGTGCGCTGGCCGACCTGCTGCCACTGCTTGAACAGGTGGCCAAGAGCGGCCAGCCGTTGATGGTGATTGCCGAGGACATCGATGGCGAAGCCTTGACCACGCTGGTGGTCAATCAGATTCGCGGTGTATTGCGCGCCGTGGCGGTGAAGGCTCCCGGGTATGGTGATCGGCGCAAGGAAATGCTCCAGGACATTGCCGTACTCACCGGTGCCACGGTGGTTTCGGCTGAACTGGGCGTCAATCTCGACCACCTGCAACTGTCCCAGCTGGGCCAGGTGCACCGTGCAGTGGTGCTCAGAGACAGCACCGCACTGGTCGGCGGTAAGGGTACGCGAGAGGCCGTGGCTGATCGTGTCGCACAAATCCGTGCGCAGATCGCATCCAGCACCAGTGATTACGATCGGGAGAAGCTTCAGGAGCGTCTGGCCAGGCTTGCCGGTGGGGTGGCGGTCATCCGCGTGGGCGCACCTTCCGAAGCCGAGATGAAAGCGCGCAAGGACGCCCTGGATGACGCCTTGGCGGCTACCCGCGCAGCGATTGCCGAGGGCATCGTGCCCGGTGGTGGCCTTGCTTTGCTCAAGGCTGTACCGGCATTGCTTGCCGAGGAGCTCAACCAGGAAGGCGACACGCGCACGGGGCTGCAGATCCTGCGCCGGGCACTGGAGTCGCCAGCACGGACGATCGCTGAAAATTCCGCCGTGGATGCTGGCGTCGTAGTAGCTCGCATGCTAGCCGAAACGGGCAGCATCGGCTTCGATGCCGCATCCAACACGTACGTCGACATGTACGAGGCGGGCATCATCGACCCTACGAAAGTGGTGCGCGTCGCACTTGAAAATGCGGTCTCGGTCGCCAGCATTTTGCTGCTGACCGAAGCCACCATGACCGATATCCCGGAAAAGAGCGCACCGCTGATGCAACCCCCGATACCTGAGTGATCAGGCCGGCCTACCGTTGGAGGCAATCATGAGTCACTATCAACGCCTGTTGCTGATCATGCGCCCAATGCTGCACCAGGCGGTCGCCCTGGAGCAGGCCGTTGCATTGGCAAGGTCTGCATCGGCCAGCCTGCACATCGTCGCCTTGCTCGAATCATTGGACAAACTCTGGTTGCTGGAGTCCGGTAAGCATCAAACGGAGCGGGAGGCTTACCGGCAGGCTCAGCAGGAACAGTTGGAAGCCCAGGCAAATGTGCTGCGTGCCTCTGGCGTGCAGGTGACGACCGAGGTGGCCTGGAGCAACGACCTGCAGGATGACATTCTGCAGCACGTGCTGGAGATGCAACCGGACCTGCTGCTCAAGCAGGTCGAGCATGAACCTGCGCTGAAGCGCGCTTTCTTCATGCCGCTTGACTGGCAACTGTTGCGCCACTGTCCGGTCCCGGTCTACTTGCTCGGTGCCAGCCGGCCAGCGTTGCCACGCCAGGTCGTGGCGGCGGTGGACGTGGCTGATACCTCGGATGAGGGGCAAGCCCGAAATGACAGTATCGTCCAGCAGGCCAGTGCCTTGGCCTTGCAGACGGGGGCGCAACTGGACCTCCTGCACGCCTGCGATCTGTCGATGGCCTATATGGGCGATATGGGGTATGCCGCCTGGGCCATCGGGGACATCGCCGGGCCTTTGCGCCAAGCGTTGGAGGATGATTTCAAAAAACTGGCCGATCGCTTCGGAGCGCCACCGGAACGCCGCCACTTCGTGCTGGGCCGTCCGGTCGCGGTGCTCAGCGAATACATCGACTCACAGCCGGTAGACGTGCTGGTCATGGGGCGGCCCATCGCACGGGGACTGGACCGTCTGTTCGGCAGCACCACCGAGCATGTGTTGTACCAGGTGCCTTGCAATATCCTGGTGGTGTAGGGCTGTACGGCTGACCACGTCACGGCATGAGCCGTTGAGCGACCAGGGCGCTGGTGTCGACGATGTCCAACTGAGCCCGGCAACCGGCGGGCAGGCGAAAGGGCGTGATGCTGTCGGCGACCAGGATGCGTTCGAACATCCCGCTTTCGAACAGCGCTCCTGCGGTGGTGAACAGACCGTGGGTGGCGGCAGCCAGAATGCGGGATGCGCCAGCGCCATGGCAGGCTTGTGCGGCCCGCAACAGTGTCTGGCCGGTACTGATGATGTCGTCAAACAGCACGACCGTGGTGCCAGCCACATTACCCACCAGGCACTCCCCGCTGAGCTGCGTGTGTTGCCGGTGCTTTTCCACCATGGCCATGGCGACCGGGCGCGCGAGCAGTTGGGCCAGTGCCTGGCGAAACTGTTCGGCACGCTTGATGCCGCCCATGTCCGGCGACACCACCGTGATAACCTGAGCAGCCAGCAGCGGCGCCAGGCGCTGGGCGAACAGCTGCGCGCAGGCCAGGTTCCAGGCCGGGATCCGGTAGGCGTTGTCGAATGCGCTGGGGTTATGCACATCCAACGCCACCACCCGGTCGATGCCGCAGCTTTCCATCAGGCGAGCCACGTGGCGGGTAATGGTCGAGTCCTGAAATTCCACCTTGCGGTCCTTGCGGCCGTAGCACAGATAGGGCGTCACCGCTGTCACCTGGCTGGCGCCGGCGTCCTTGAGCGCGCCACAGAAGAACAGCAGCCGGCACAGTTTGTCGTGAGCGCTGTGGTGCGTGTCACCGTAAAGCGAGTGGAACACGACGGCGTTTCGCCCCTCGACCGGGTCCATGGGCCAGCACTTGTGCTCGCCGTCCTCATAGTCTCGCTCTTCATGTGCCGACAGCGTGACGCCCAGGCGTCGGGCAACGGCATTGCCGTAGCCCTCGCTGCCTTGCAATGCAAACATCAATGGCGCTGTGGTATTCATTGGCGGTGCTCCCTCGATCGTTATCGTCAACATAAGCGGCGTGGCAGCGCTGGGTTTGACGATTATCAAGTGCAGCGTGGCCCATGGACGGACACTGTGCAGGTCAGCGCATGCCAAGGGCTGCGATTTTCACAATCCGTATAGCGAGTACGCCGATGGACAAGTACCAGAAAAGCCACAAGGACAAATTGTTCAAAACCCGTCCCTTCGACCCCTACGCCATACCCCTTCGCCCAGGCGGCAGTGCGCTTTGCCCGCAATGTGGCGCGGTCTATCACGAGGGTGAATGGCACCCGCACGGAGCTAACGGCCTCGGGCCACTGGGGTCGACTGTATGCCCCGCTTGTCGACGCTTTGAAGACCATGCTGCGGCGGGCCAGGTGCGCGTGTCGGGCCGTTTCGTCACGACCCATGAGCAGGAGATTCGCCAGCTCATGCAGCATGCCGAGCAGCAAGAGCGCCAGACCCACGTGCTCGAGCGGTTGATCGCCATCGACTGCAAGGACGACGAACTGTTGGCGACCACCACGGGCACGCACCTGGCCAATCGTATTGGACATGAACTGGAAGCCGCTTATGACGGCGTCTGCAGCTATCGCTACAGCGACAGTGAGCGCTACCTGAGCGTCGATTGGCATCGCGATTGAGACGGGCTGCCGGTTTGCAGGGCACGGAGCATTGCAAACCGGCGGCCAATCAGCCATGGATTGCCAGGATGCTCGTATGCACCTTGTACAAGGTCTGCTCGGTGGTACTGCCGATGACCTTGGCCAAGCCTTCATGGTAAAGGGTGCCCATGACAACCACATCGAAGCCATGCTGGTTGGCGTATTCGCTGATGACACTCCGGGCAGCCCCGCGTATCAGGTGCAAATGGTCCGGCTTGATGCCGTAGTGGGCCGCGAAGCGGGTCAGGCGTTCCCGCGCTCTACCTGTCACTTCTTCGATCACCTCATCGGTCCATGCCACCGGTGCGGCGGCGTAGGCCATGAAGCTAGGGCTCGGTTCATAGGCCTGGAGCACATGCAGTTGTGCCTTGCAGCGCTGCGCCAGCACCTGTGCAGCTTGCAGGACATGGTCGTTGCACTTGTGCACCGCCGCGTCGTGCTCGACCAGGTCCACGGCCGCCAGCACCCGCGCAGGCAGTGCCGCGTCAGCCTGAGCGACCAAGTGCAACGGAATCGGGCAACGGCGCAGCAACTGCCAGTCCAGCGGCGTGAGAAGGGCACGGCTGACGACGGTTTCGTGGCGGATGTCCTTGATCAGCATTTCCACGCGGTGTAACTGCGCCAGGCGGATCAGGTCCTTGAGTGGATCATCGTCATCCAGCGTTTCGGCATAGGCGGTAATGCCCTGCTTGGCAAGCGCCTGTGCCTGCTCATTCAGCCATGCCTTGCGATGCTCGGCGTCTTGTTTGCGGGCACTGCTGCGCAGTACCTGGTCAAGGGTGGTCAGGCGTGATGGCAGTTGGCTCAGCACCACCAAGTGCAAGGTGGCGCCTGTGGCCTTGGCCAACGCTTGCGCGCGCGCCAAGGCTGGTGAGGGGTGCAGGTCCGGATGGCAGATGAGTAGCAGTCGCGTCAAAGCGTTCATGATGGCCTCCGCAGCGATGGCCGTCGCAATGACGGCTCACGGGCTTACGCGTAGGGTGGCGCGATGGCGCCTGGGGGCCTTGATTTTTATCAAGAACGAACCGGCAACTGCTTCGATAATGACAAACGTACGCTAACCAACAGCCGCGCCGGGAGGTGCCCGATGAACCCGTATCGCCGGATCCTGTTGATCATGACTGAGGTTCAGGCCAATGCCGCGCTGTCCCGGGCTATGGCCTTGGCTGAGGCATCTGGTGCTGCCCTGCACGTGCTGGGTATCCATGAACCGGGCGAGCTACGCCTGCGCCACGAGTTGCAGACAACCCCGCTGCCTTCCGTTTCCTTCATGCACTTCAGCACAGAGCTCAAGGCGCTACTGGACGAACAGCGGGCGAGGGGGGCACGCCCAGGTTTCGAGGCCGTGGAAACCGCCAATCCCCGTGACCAGGTGCCGGCCTGTATCACCCGCTACGCGCCAGACCTGGTGATCAAGGGCTGCCCGGGCTGCTCCCTGACCGACCAGCTGGCCCCGACCTCGCTTGACCAAGTGCTGTTGCATGCGAGCGAGGTGCCGCTGATGTTCGTACCGGCCAATGCCCCGGCCCTGCCAGGTAACGTGCTGGTCGCGGTGGATGTCTCCCATCCCTCGCCACTCAATGACGCGCTGGTGATGGCAGGTCAGCAACTGGCGACGCAATGCCAGGGCCAGTTGCACCTGCTGTCGGCTTACGACCTGCCAATCGCCATGCTGGCCAACCCAGACCTCGCCGGCCCCTGGGCGGACGAAGTGCGCGAATCGCTGCAGTTGCCGTTCGATGCGTTGGCCGATGCCCATGGCATCGCCCACAGCCATCGGTTCTTCAGCGAAGGTGCGCCGTTGCGCGTCATCAAGTCCCATATCGCTACGCTGGGGGCCGATGTGGTGGTGGTCGGCGCCGTGCAGGCCAGAGGATGGGCCAAGCTGATCGGCGATACCACCGAGCGGCTGGTCAGCCATGCGCCGTGCAGCATCCTGACGATCAAGCCCGCACGTGACAGTTGAATCAGGCGGTATCGCCTGTTCGGCCACGGCGCACCACCTCCACGCAGAATTGCGCTTCGTACGGAGGCACATGGCATTCGACGATATCCTGCGTCGCGACCTGTAGGTGAATGCCGACGATATCGGCACGCACCGGTTGGCGGCAGACGTGGCGGTCGACGAGCACTGCGCTGATGAGATGGCGCGCACCCAGTTCGGCGAGGTAGGCGCAGGTACGCAGCAGAGAGTGCCCTTCGTAGAGCACGTCGTCGACCACCAGCAAGGTGGTGCCGGCAAGGTCCAGCTTGGCGAGCTCAGGGTTCTCGGTGAGTTGAGTATGGGCATGCAGGAGGCTGAGGTCATCCGCGTAGCGCTTGACCTTGATCGGGTAGAGCGGCAATGGCGCAGCACCGGTCAGGGCTTGCAGGTGCAGTTGCAGGCGCTGCGCCAGCGGCTCACCACGCCGCTGAATGCCTACCAGCGCCACTGCGGACACAGGCAGACGTGCCAAGGCCTGGCGGGCCATCGAGCGCAGCACAGTGTCCAGATCGTGTTCGTCATACAGGCGGACCCTAGATGCAGCGGTGCGATTCATGGCGTTTTTCCTCTGCTGGATAACACTGTTCGGGAGCTTACCCGGACGCCCTGAGGTGGGCTTGATAAAAGCCAAGTGATAGCTCGCCGAGTCACTGCCAAGTGCGTGAGTTTCCCGGTTCTGATCCAGGTCAAACAGGCGGCTCGAATGCGCGTTACGTTCTGGATGATTGCTTTCGAGGCTGAGCCCTGAATATCCATGAAGCGATTTGCGAGCGACGTTCGACCCGTGCGTTCACCGCCGAGCCTGTCGAGCAGCATCTGATTGTTCGCCTGCTTTGCAACTTTGTCATTGGTTGACAGCACTGCGTTGAGCAACGGGTAAATGTGGAGTGTCTGGAAAGCCCGCGATGCTATTGAGAGAGCATGATGGACAACAGCAAGCTTGACACCGTCGCCGTTCCCGCCATCGCCGCCAGGGGCCTGGGCAAGTGGTTTGGCGATGACGCCGCTCGGGTCAAAGCGGTCGACGACGTGACGTTCAGCGTGCGGTTCGGCGAAATGGTCTACATCGTCGGGCCTTCCGGCAGCGGCAAGACCACGCTGTTGAGCATGCTCTGCGGCATTCTGCGCCCCGACACTGGCAGCGTCGTCATCAATGGCCAGGACATCTGGGCCCTGGATGCTGACCGCTTGGCCGAATTGCGGCTGCAGTAGTTCGGTTTCGTTGCACTTCAAACGGCCCGGGAAGTGCTGGGCATTGTCGGGCTTGCCGAGCGTGCTGAACTGACGCCCGCCAAACTGTCTGGCGGCGAACAACAACGGGTGGCGATTGCACGGGCGATGGTGGGCCAGCCTGGCCTGCTCATTCTGGACGAGCCAACGGCATCGCTTGACGGTGACACCGGCAAACTCATCATCGCCTTCGTCAGGGAGCACGTGCTCAGCCCACGCTGCTGCGTACTGATCGTCACCCATGACACCCGCATCGAGCGCTATGCCGATCGAATCGTGCACATGGAGGATGGCCGGGTCATGGACGGCGATCCAGTGCGGCCGTGAAATGGCCCTGGCTGTTGGCATTGGCCACGCTGGGTGGAGTGGCCGGATTGATCGCAGCATTCCTATTCGCCCGCACGCCTCACCCGTTGCCACCTGCGTTCCCGCCCGCCAGCAGCAGCTTCCAGGCGGCCATCTATGTCGATCCTACGAAAAAAATAACTTCCCTTCTTTCGCGCTAGCTTGAGCGAGGTCTCGCTCATAGACCCTTCGATCGAAACGCTGGCCACCCTCACTCAAAAAGCTCCAAAGCCCGCTGCCTGCTTCAATCGCGGTGGCGAGCAGCATCCTCAACGTGCACTTTTTATCATTCACATGCGATAAGCCGTGATTATTAAGCCTTAGATTTCACTTGAAATTCCCTTTTCATAGGAACAAAATCCCTACGTAATTACATAGTACGTATTATGTTACGAAATCGTAGGAGCAAACATGGCCCGGGGCGGTATCAACAAGGCAGTAGTGCAGCAGGCGCGGCAAGTGCTGATTGCCCGGGGTGAGTACCCCAGCATCGATGCAGTACGTATCGAGTTGGGCAATACAGGTTCGAAGACGACTATTCATCGCTATCTGAAAGAACTGGAAGGGCATAAGCCTGTTGCCCTGCAAGGCCAGGCTGCGCTCAGCGATTCGCTGACCAGGCTGGTATCGCAATTGGCTGCACAGGTACAGGAGGAGGGGGACGCACGGGTCGAGCAGGCCGAAGCCGTGTTCCACGAACAGCGCGAGCAGCTGGAGGCGCAGTTGCAACTGGCACAGCAGGCACTGGCAGCCGCTCACCAGCAACAGCAGATCCAGGCTGCTGCGTTGGCTGCCGAATCGGAGCGCCTGGCGACCGCCCTGAACTCGCTTCAGGCCGAGCAGTTGCGCAGCGCCAGCTTGAACCAGTCACTGGGTGAATTGCAGGTGCGTCTGAACGACAAGGATGAACAGGTGCGCTCGCTGGAAGACAAGCATCGCCATGCCCGTGAAGCACTGGAGCATTACCGCAGCGCCAGCCGCGAACAGCGCGAGCAGGACCAGCGCCGCCACGAAGCGCAGACCCAACAGTTGCAAGTGGAGCTGCGCCAGCTGCAACAGGGCCTGATCGTCAAGCAGGACGAGCTGACCCGCCTGCACCGCGACAATGAGCGAATGCTCGGCGAGCACCGCCAGGTCAGCGGCGAATGCAAGGCATTGAACGAACTGGTCGAGCAGCGCGACGCGCAAATCCAGGGTTTGCGCACGATTCTCGCGCAAGCCCAGGGCGCCAGCGATGAGATGCGTCGGCAGCTGCAGGCGCAAACGCAAATCCTGGAAGACAAACGAGGCCTGTGTGCCGAGCAGGGCAGGCAGTTGCAGCACCTGCAGGACGAACTGTTGAAACGCGACGACGCACTGCAGGCCTGTCGCGCACAGCTCGCTGCAAGCAATTGAATCAAACTTCCCGAGGTATCTGCGTTCTTCCATAGACACTCCCGGGAGAGCGCAACATGAACAAGCCAGAGCAACATCGACAGGGGCCACATTCTTCAGAGCAGGCCAACCGGAAGGATGACCTCGGATTCGACCCTGACTCACCGGACCTGAACGATCCGCAAGTCGATCCGCAAGGGCCGGCGAAGCCGCCAAGGGACGATGAGAAGGCCAAGAGCAAGCACTGATGCGGGCTGCCCCATCGCCGCTAGGCCGGCGATGGGGTGCTGCACCTCAACTCTCCAGTTGCTTGGCTGCCTCGACTCCGGCCGATGACAGCTTGACCGGATAGCTCATGCTGATCTGGTGATCAGCGTCAACCGCCACAGCGCCGTCCTGGATCAGGCCGTGTTCCTGCAGCGTCTTGAGCATGCCGGCCACGGCCTTTTCGCCGCGGTAGTTGTCCAGCAACTCCTTGCCCAGCCCTTGTGGGTGGGCGTGTAGCAGTCGGGTGAGGATTTCGCTTCGCAATGCATCGTTAGTCATGTGTGGCCTCGTGTCGTGGGTCGGTCACTTGCCGTGGGTGGCCTGGAGTGCCTTGGCCTGCTCCAGGTGATGTTCCAGGGTCGGCAGGGTTTCGCTGGCAAAGGCTTTCAGCTCAGGCTTGTCTGAGGAAGCCGCTTCCTTCTTGAACAGCTCCACGGCTTTCTCGTGGGCGTCGACCTGGTTGTTGACGTACGACTTGTCGAACGACTCGTCGCGCCATTCGAGGATCATCTTCTTCACTTTATCGGTCAGTGCGGCCTCGTCCGGCACGCTTATATCCAGTTTGCGGGCGATGTCGCCGAGTTTCTGGTTGGCCTTGGTGTGGTCGGTGACCATCTGCTGGGCGAAGGTCTTGATCTCCGCATTCTGGCTTTTTTCCATGGCCAGGTTGCCGGTGACCGTCTCGGCGATCCCGGCCTCTGTGGCGGCCTCGACAAAATCATCGGAAGTGGCGGCCAGTGCCTGCAGCGATGCCATGCCCAGTACCAGCGACAACCCGGCGCGTTTGATGAACAGATTGCTCATGCCTGACTCCTTGTAACCGTTGGCGCGACCTCAGTGTCGCGTACGGTTGAGCCGGGTCCGGCGGCAAAGGTTTCGTTTTTCTTGTCGCCGGGCGACCACCGTGAGGCACCTCGGCGCTGAACTATAGTCATAGGTGGCATACGCTTGAGGGCAAGGACTTCCATGGGTGCGGCCAGAAAGCAGGACGAGGACGCGCTGTTCACAGTGAGCGGCGAGGGGCGTGCCGTGGCGCTGTTCCGCTTGGTGCTGTCGTTCATGGCCGTGGTGATGCTGGTGTTCGTGCTGGTCGAAGGCTGGCGTACCTGGCGTGACTACCGGCTCGCTTTCAGCGCTGCTGAAAACATGGTCACCAACCTGGCCAGGGCTACCAGCCAGCATGCCGAAGATGCCATACGCCAGGTGGATGCAATTACCGCAGCACTGGCCGAGCGCCTGGAGGGTGACGGCTTCGACCACCTGGACCGCCGCCGCTTGCATGCACTGCTGGCCCAGCAGATGGCGATCATGCCGCAGCTGCACGGTTTGTTCGTCTACGGGCCGGACGGCAGTTGGCTCGTGACCGATCGCGACGCGATCCCGCCCAATGCGAACAATGCTGACCGCGACTACTTCATCTTTCACCGTAACCATACCGATCGCAGCGTGCACATCGGCTCGGTTGTGCGCAGCCGCACCACCGGTGACCTGGTCATCCCCATCTCGCGCCGGCTCGACAACCGCGATGGCAGCTTCGCCGGGGTGTTGCTCGGTACCATCAAGGTTGACTGGTTCGTGCGCTACTACGGCAATTTCAAGATCGATGAACGAGGCGCGTTGGTACTGGCCAAGCGCGATGGCACCATTCTGGTCCGACGGCCGTTCGTGGCGAAGGTGGTGGGGCGCAGCCTGGCCAACAGCGAAGTGTTCCGCAATCACCTGCCTTATACCAACGAAGGCCTGGCCGAAGCGGTGGCGGTGATAGACGGCACCCCGCGCCTGTATGCCTACCGGGCATTGTCGAGCTACCCTCTGGTGGTGGAGGCGGGCTTGTCACGGGAATCGATCATCGCGCCCTGGCGGCACGATGTGATCAAATCGGTCGCGGTACTGTTGCTGCTACTGGTCGGCCTGGCCGCGTTCGGGTGGGTGGTGCTGCGCCAGGTGCGCGAGCGCATCGCCATCGAGCGGGCGCTGCACCAGGCGCACCAGACCCTCAAGTCGCTGGCAATGACTGACAGCCTGACCGGGCTCGGCAATCGCCGGCGCCTGGATGCGGTGTTCGAGGCCGAGTTCAAGCGGGCCCGGCGCCAGGGCTACCCGATCGCGCTGGTGATGCTCGACCTGGATTACTTCAAGCTGTACAACGATCGCTATGGTCATCCCGCCGGGGATCAGTGCCTGCGGCGCTTTAGCGAGTTGTTGAAAACGGCACTTAAGCGCCCGGCAGACCTGGCGGTACGCTACGGCGGCGAAGAGTTCACCTTGTTGCTACCTGACACCGATGAGCCTGGCGCCGAGCTGGTCGTCGAGGACATCATGCAGGCACTGCTTCGGCAGGCAATCGTGCATGCCGCGAGCCCGTTGGGGCGGGTGTCGACCAGCGCCGGGATTGCCGTAGGCCATCCGTCGCGTGATGCCATCACACCGGAAAGCCTGATGGCGGCGGCCGACGCTGCGTTGTACCAGGCCAAGCGGCAAGGGCGCGACGGTTACACGGTGGCAGCGGCCATGGCGGAACGTACCGAGTGAGCGGTCAGGCCAACGGCAGGCGCATTGCGCAGCGCCCTGTTAAACCATGCGCGCGCTCTGTGGCCAGAATGCCCTGCAACCTTGCCCCGAGTTGCGGTTGATCGAGCACTTCGAAGCCGTATCGCGCATAGAAGGGACCATTCCAGGGCACTTGCGCAAAGGTGGTCAAGGTTACCTCCTGCGCCCCCTGATGCCGCGCTTGGGCACACGCCCGGTCCAGCAATTGCCTGCCGATGCCTTGCCCTTGTGAAGCCAAGCGAACCGAAAGCTCGTGAATGTGCAATGCCTGGCCTTCCAGGCGCAGGCACACAAAGCCCAGGACCTGCCCCTGGTCATCCTCGGCCAACCAGCTGCCTTGGCAGTCTATGAAGGCCTTGTGCGCCTTTTCGTCCAGCCCCTCGGCACGTGCCAGCCAGGCCAGATCGGGCAGCCGCGCGAACGCGTGTGCGGCGGATCGCTCGACGGCAATCAGCTCGGCGATGTCATCGGGCTGGGCGGGGCGTATGCGCATTGAATGTCCTCCATGGGCTGGCAATAGTCTGCGGCGAGATGAGTGGGGGTTGCAATGAGCTTGTTATAACGTAACATTTATTGTTTCCAAGCCACGCGAGACTGCCTTGATGACTGAAGAGGAACTGCTGCGTCAGGCGCCTGCAGCCTACATGAACGAGGTTCAACAGCAATTTTTCCGCACCCTGTTGCTTGGCCAGCGCTTCGACCTGCAAGCCCGTATCGATGTGGACTTCCAAGGCTTGCGCGAGCAGGAAGTGCACAGCGACCCGGCCGACATCGGCAGCGCCGAAGAGGAACGGCAGTGGCGGCTGCGCTCACTGGAGCGGGAGAAGAAGCTGCTCGACAAGATCGACCAGGCGCTGGAGCGCCTGGCCCGTGGCGAATATGGCTGGTGCGAGGAAACCGGCGAGCCGATCGGCCTGCGCCGCCTGCTGCTGCGCCCCACGGCAACGCTGTGCATCGAAGCCAAGGAGCGCCAGGAACAGAAGGAGCGCCACCTGCGCGATGAGCGTTAGTCCGCTGCCAGTACCTGTGGCTGCAACTGCCAGCGAACCGAGCTTACGCCTTTTTCCAGGCTCACCCGGCTGACCAGGCGTTCCAGTTGCGCAGGGGCCTGCGGGTTGCCGAGCAGTTCGGCGCGCACTTCCAGGCGTGCCGGGTTGGCCAGGTCCTCGCTGTGCAGCGATTGCAGGCGCAGCTGCGGGTCGCCCAGGCTGTGAAGCATGAGGCTGCGTACCTGGATTTCATCCTCGGCACGGCAGATGATGCGCACTTCGTAGTGCTGTTCGACCTCGTTGGCCGGCAGGACTTCCTGGCGATCAAGACGCTGGGCAATGTCGCGCAGCAGGATGTTGGCACACAGCACCATCAAGCTGCCCAGGGCCGCTTCCAGCAACAGCCCGAGGCTGCACAGCACGCCGACGGCAGCGGTGCACCAGAGGGTCGCGGCGGTGTTCAGGCCGCGCACGTTGAAACCGTCGCGCATGATGACCCCGCCACCGAGAAAACCGATACCCGACACCACGTAAGCGGCAACCCGGGAGGCGTCGGTAGGGGCCATGCCCGGTACTGCCTGGGTCATCAGCACGAACAGGCAGGCACCGGTGCTGACCAGCGCGTTGGTGCGCAGCCCGGTAAGGCGCTGGCGCAGTTGGCGCTCGGCACCGATCAGGGCGCCCAGCAGCAGGGCAATGCCGACGCGCAGCAGAAAAACTTTCCAATCCATAGCAAACCTCTTTCACGGGCACACGCCCGCACGGTTGAATAACCAGAAAATGCGCAGGACCACGAAAGGGAAAGCGGGGGACAGCCTTCAAAGGCTGGGGAAATCCACCGTCTGGCTAATGGCGAGACAGTGGCAGGCAACTGCCGGACTAGCTCGCCGTGTGGGCCTGTCGCAAGCGACTGGGGCTACTGTCCAAAGCAGGGCTCCTGTTAAGGGATGCGAAATTGCGGGGCGGACGTTACGCCGCCAGCTACACCGGGTCAAGGGCAAAAACATGACAAGGGATTCATCCGGAAATGCCCTACACCCTGTGACGCTGCATGGAAATAAACGTGGGTAATCGGTACCCTTGCGCCATTCTTCGCCATACCCCGGACCGTTACATGCTGTTCAATCTCGCAGTGCTGCTCGGCACCCTGGTGGCCATGGAAGGTGTCGGCACGCTGGCTCACAAGTACATCATGCATGGCTGGGGCTGGTGGCTGCACCGATCACACCATGAGCCGCAGCTGGGCATGCTGGAAACCAACGACCTGTACCTGGTGGCGCTGGGCCTGATTGCCACGGCGCTGGTCGCCCTGGGCAAGGCCGGGCATGCGCCATTGCAGTGGGTGGGGGCTGGCGTGGCCGGGTATGGGGTGCTTTACGTGCTGGCCCACGACGGCTTCTTTCACCGGCACTGGCCGCGCAGGCCGCGGCCGGTCAACCGTTACCTCAAGCGCCTGCACCGCGCCCATCAGCTGCATCACGCCGTGAAAGGGCGCACGGGCAGCGTCTCGTTCGGCTTCTTCTACGCTCCGCCGCTGAAGGTACTCAAGCGCCAGTTGCAGGCGCGGTTGCCACGCGACCGCGGCTGACCCACCAGCCAAAACCGGCTGCGGTGAAGAACATGATCAGGCTGTATAGCGCGGCTGGCACGGCCATGGTGGCGTTGTTCAGCAGCGATGGGCTCAGCGCCAGGGCGATGGCCAGTGTGCCGTTGTGGATGCCGATTTCCATACCGATGGCGATGGCCTGCCGCTTGGGGATGCTCAGCAGGCGTGGTACCCAGTAGCCGAGCACCAGGCTGATCAGGTTGAACAGCAAGGCTGCCAGGCCCACCACCGGGGCATATTCGACGACGGTCTGCCAGTCCTTGGCCAGGGCCAGGACAATGGTGAATACCAGGAACAGTGCCGCCACCAGCTTCATCGGTTTTTCCATGCCGGTGGCAAAGCGTGGTGCCCAGCGGCGGATCAGCATGCCCAGGGCCACTGGCAGCAAGACGATGGCGAACACCTGCATCACTTTGGCAAATTGCAGCGGGATGGCTTGGTCCGACGCCATGAACCAGGCCAGGGACAGGTTCACCAGCAGCGGCATGGTCAGGATCGCGATCAACGAGTTGACCGCTGTCAGGGTGATGTTCAGCGCCACATCACCGTGGGCCAGGTGGCTGAACAGGTTGGCGGTGGTGCCGCCGGGGGAGGCTGCCAGCAACATCAGGCCGACGGCCAGCGCCGATTCCAGGCCAAACCCATTGGCGATCAGGAAGCAGATCAGTGGCAACAGCAGGATCTGGCAACACAGGCCGATCACCACCGGTTTTGGGTATTTCACCACGCGGGCGAAGTCGGCCAGCGTCAGGGACAACCCGAGACCGAGCATGATGAAGCCCAAAGCCAGGGGGAGAAACGCAGTCAGCAAGGGTGAGGCGGTCATGGGCAGGCACTCGGGCAAAGGATGCAAGCAGTCTAGGCCGGCCCTACGGACTGGCTAATTGCAATGCGCCAGCACTTGGTAACTGTTTGTTACCGGATTCCCGCCAAACCTTGGCGTACAGCGCTGCCATGCCGCATTGCGACAGGCGCCCGGTCGCAGTAGCATTCCCGCTTTTGCCGAGGATTCGCCTGTCATGCCGTTCCAGCAAGGTCTGCTTGCCACCCCAGTGCCGGCCCATGCCCGTCATCTGTTCTTCGCCCTGCAGTCGCCCGAGGCGCTGCCAGCCGTACTGGATGCACTGCTGCCGCAGGTCGATGGCCAGAACCTGATCCTGGGTATCGGCGCGCCGCTGGTGAAAGCCTTTGGCCGCGACATTCCTGGCCTGCGTGCCTTCCCGCAGCTGGATGCTGCCGTGGAAAACCCTAGCACCCAACACGCCCTTTGGCTGTGGCTGCGCGGCAGCGAGCGTGGCGACCTGTTGCTTCAGGCCCAGGCACTGGAACAGGCATTGGCCCCGGCACTGCGCCTGGCTGACAGTGTCGATGGCTTCCTGCACCGTGGTGGTCACGATTTGACCGGTTACGAAGATGGTACCGAGAACCCGGTGGACCTGGACGCTGTGCAAGCTGCCATTCTTGCCGGCGAACAACCAGGCCTGGCAGGTTCCAGCTTCGCCGCTTTCCAGCTGTGGAAGCACGACCTGGCGTATTTCAATTCACTGCCCCAGGCCGATCAGGACAACATCATGGGCCGCCGCCTGAGCGATAACGAAGAGCTAGACGACGCCCCAGAGTCGGCCCACGTCAAGCGCACCGCCCAGGAAAGCTTCGAGCCGGAAGCCTTCATGGTGCGCCGTTCGGTCGCCTGGGCCGATAGCCGTGGCGCCGGCCTGGCCTTCGTCGCCCTGGGCCACAGCTTCGATGCCTTCGAGGTGCAGCTGCGGCGCATGAGCGGCCTGGAAGACGGCATCATCGACGGTCTCTACCGCTTCAGCCGGCCGCTGACCGGCGGCTACTACTGGTGCCCACCGATGGCCGAGGTGGGTGTAGACCTGAGCGCGCTGCTGCAGGGCTGATCACTTAACATCCAGATACAGAAACACCGGTCAGTGCAGGGTAGAGCGGCTAGCCTTGAAAGTTTCCGACTGATGACGGGAGCTTTGCCATGTACAAGCGTCGCGAAGTCCTACGCGCTGGTGCGACTTTAGGCCTTGTGGCCGTCAGCCCCTGGCTGCATGCCGCTGGCTCCGCCGGGTTGCTGACGCGCAAGGTGCCGTCCACGGGCGAGGCCTTGCCGGTGATCGGCGCGGGCACATCCGGCAGTTTCGAGGTGGAGGCCGGTTCCGCCGAATACCAGCAGCTCAAAAGGGTGCTCAAGGCGTTCTTCGACGGTGGCGGCAAAGTCATCGACACCTCGCCCAATTATGGCGGTGCCGACAGCATCCTCGGGCAGTTGCTGGAGGAGGGCGGGTGGCACCGGCAATGCTTCATCGCCACCAAGATCGCCGCCGATAGCCGGGCCGATGCCCAAGCGCAGTGGGCCGGCACACTCAAAAGCCTGCGTACCGACAAGGTCGACCTGCTGCAGATCCACAACTTGCGCGACTGGCAGACGCAATTGCCCTATGCCCGTGAGCTCAAGCAGCAGGGCAAGGCCCGTTATGTCGGTATCACCCATTACCTGAACAGCGGCCACCAGGATGTGGCGCGCATCGTGCGCAGCGAACCGCTGGACTTCATCCAGATCAACTATTCGGTGAATGCCCCACAAGCAGCGCACGAACTGCTGCCCTTGTGCCAGGACAAGGGCGTCGCGGTGCTGATCAACCGTGCCTTCGACGACGGCCGGCTGTTTGCCAGGGTAAAAGACCAGGCCTTGCCGGCGTGGGCCGCCGAGGCCGGTATAGGCAGCTGGGCGCAGCTGTTTCTCAAGTTCGCCATCAGCCACCCGGCGGTGACTACGGTCATCCCCGCGACCGGGCGCCCGGAACGCCAGCTCGACCAGCTCAAGGCCGGGCATGAACCGCTGCTCAGCCAGGCGCAGCAACAAGCGCTGATCAAGCAGTTCGCCTGAGGCGATGAGCAACTGGCGCAGACGCCTCGATCAGGGGCTGAACATCCAGCCCGGCGAGGGCCCTGCGGTGCTCGCCGGTTTGCTGCTGTTCTATCTGCTGTTCACTGGCTACTTCATGCTGCGCCCGGTGCGCGAAACCATGGGCGTGGCAGGCGGCGTGGAAAACCTGCAATGGCTATTCACCGGCACATTCATCGCTACCCTGGCCTGCCTGCCACTGTTCGGCTGGCTAGCCTCCAAGGTGCCTCGCCGGCACATTCTGCCTTGGACCTATGGCTTCTTCGCCAGCAACCTGTTGCTGTTCGCGGCGTTGTTTGCTGTTGATCCTGAGAACCTGTGGAGTGCCCGGGCCTTCTACATCTGGCTTTCGGTATTCAACCTGCTGACTATTTCCCTGGCCTGGAGCGTGCTTGCCGACCTGTTCTCCACCGAACAGGGAAAGCGCCTGTTCGGGCTGCTGGCCGCCGGGGCCAGCCTGGGCGGGCTGAGCGGGCCGATCCTGGGTACGTTGCTGGTGGCGCCACTGGGGCATGCCGGGTTGCTGCTGCTGGCCGGGCTGTTTCTGCTCGGTAGCATGGTTGCTTGCGGGTTTGTGCAGCGGTGGCGCGAGCGCAACCCGCTACCTGCCGCCACCGAAGTACCAGCATCCAGGCCCTTGGGCGGCAATCCCTTCGCCGGCGCAACGGCCGTGCTGCGCTCACCGTACCTGCTGGCAATTGCCTTGTTCGTCGTGCTGCTCGCCAGCGTCAGTACCTTCCTGTATTTCGAGCAGGCACGCATCGTCAGCGAAACCTTCACCGATCGTACGCGCCAGACCCAGGTGTTCGGCCTCATGGATACTGTGGTGCAGGCGCTGGCGATCCTCACCCAGGTGTTTCTCACCGGTCGGCTGGCCAGGCGCATGGGTGTCAGCGTGCTGCTGGTGGCCGTACCGCTGGTATTGGCTGCCGGGTTCGTATGGCTGGCCCTGGCGCCTGTGTTTGCCGCGTTCGTGGTAGTGATGGTGGTACGCCGTGCCGGGGAATATGCCCTGGTACGCCCGGGGCGAGAGATGCTCTTCACCGTGCTGCCTGCCGAGGACAAGTACAAAGCGAAGAACTTCGTCGACACCGTGGTGTACCGAGGTGGCGATGCTCTAAGCGGCTGGCTCAAGCGCGGGCTGGACCTGCTGGCAGATCATGCCCAGCTGGCGATGCTCATTGGCGCCGGGCTGGCCTTGGGCTGGGCATTGACCGGCACCTGGCTGGGCAGGCGCCAGCGCGAGGCCGAATCGGCTGTCGCACCAAATAAACCGCCGCCGCATATTTAACGCCACCGGTCCGAACGTGTCGCAATAAAACGAATCCCCCGAAATCCCCGAACTCCGACCTTATGTACGGCGCAGCGCCGTGCACACCTAGAAAGCCACAAGAGGTTAGAGACCATGGCCAACAAAGAGAACAGCCGCACCGGCAGCCAGGGTGGCAACAAGAACCCAGGCAACTTCGCCAATGATCGCGAGAAGGCCTCCGAGGCTGGCCGCAAAGGCGGGCAGCAACCCGGAAGCGGCCGCAACAGCACCGAGTCGGGCCGCAAGGGCGGCCGTTCGTAAGTAAGGCACATGCAGTGCCGGGGCGACCTGGCACTGCAGCCAACCACAACAGGAGGTTTTCGATGCGCCTGACACCGCTGATTATCTTGATGGGTAGCCTGGCCTTGGTCGGCGGCTGCTTCGACAGAGACAACAACCACCCGGGCAAGGACAGCGACCCAAGCAAGCCCTCGGTGCAAATGCAGCAACACGATGAAAAACCAGCGCCACAACCTGCGCCAGACCCGGAACCCATGCCGCAGGACAACCAGCGCCAGTAAGTGGACGAGGAGCAAGGCATGACGGCGATGACCTGTGACACCGTAGCACCGGCCCCGACTGGCGATAGCGCGCTGGCCAGGTGCTATCAGGCACTGCTGGCGGGTGACGATGCGGGTATGCGTCAGTGGTTGGCAGCCCGGTTGGCCGAGGTGACTGTCATCGACGATGACCTGCCGGATGCGCCTGGGCAACTTGATGCCTGGAGTGCACGGCATGCCGAGCAAGTTGCTCATGCGTATGCTCATTATTTGGAACAGCGCCGCCAGGGTGCGCCTCGGCGCTACTTTGCCAACCGCTCGCAGGCCCTTTGGTTCCTGCAGCAAGTGGCACCGACCAAGGCCGTGGACGGCGCTTGGCTGCACGCCACCCTGCGCCACTGGCACGACCCGCGGTACCACGGGCTGATCCGCACCTACCTTGAAGAGCTGGGTGATGGCGACCCGCGCTGCAACCACGTGCTGATCTACCAGCGCCTGCTAAGCCGGCTGGGCTGCCTGGAACCGCTCGTACTGGACGACGACCGCTACCTGCAGGGCACCTTGCAGCTTGCCTTGGGTCAATACGGCGACAGCTTCCTGCCCGAGGTGATCGGTTACAACCTGGGCTATGAACAACCGCCACTGCACTTGCTGATCACTACCCATGAGCTGGCAGAGCTTGGCATTGACGGGCATTACTTTCAGCTGCATGTGACCATCGACAATGCCGCCAGCGGCCACGCGCGTAAATCCATCCGCGCCGTGCAGCAGCTGTGCCCGCCGCAAGAGCCCGAGGTGTTCTACCGCCGGGTACGCCACGGCTACCGGCTCAATGACCTGGGCATCGCTACGCCTGACTTGATCAGCCGCTTCGACCTTCAGGCCGAGCTGCTGTCAGCCCTTGAGCGCAAACGCGCGTTTGGCCAGTTCATGCACGCCGACCGTTGCCGCCTGCAGCAGCGCACGGTCAACCAGTGGCTGGCTGAAGCGGGTACGTTGCCGGCGTTTCTGCAAGCATTGCAGGCCCAAGGCTGGATCAGGCGCGGTCAGAACCCGGCCGACAGCCGCTGGTGGTCGCTGATCGAAGGGCCAAGTTCGCCCATGTTCGGCGTGTTCAGTGCCTATGAAAAGCAGCTATGGCATGACTGGATTGCCGCCGATTGGCAGGCGCCGGTGCAGCGCGTACTGCCCGGTAGCTGGTTGCCCGCCCTGCAGGCGCCACCACCCGGTAGCGAGGGGCTGGATGAGAGTATCGATAGCTTGATCGCCCACATGGCCGGTAATGGTCATGCCCAGCCTCAAGGCCTGTGCGCCACGCGCGCCTACCTTCGTGTCACCGGCCTGGCACAGGAGGGCCCGCACTGATGATGCTCAACCCACGACAGGTACAGGCCGACGAGGCCTTGCTGCAGCTTGGCCAGCGCCTGCGCGCCGATGGCTACCGCTTCACGTGCGTCACGCCGGCCACCCAGGCACGCAACAACGCCCGGCCTGGTGCCGAGCAGGCCAGCAACCTGCGCGATGTGTTCGGCTGGAGCAGGCCATTCTTGCCTTCGCTGATCTCCCTGGACGAACTGGAGCAACTGCGCGCCGCACAGGTGCTGAGAGAGGAGGGTGACAGGCTGCGCAGCAACGTACGCTGGTCGAGCCTGGACGACCTGTTGTTGGTGCATTCGGCCTATCCCACCGAGGCCAGCGATGCGGTGTTCTTCGGCCCCGACAGCTATCGTTTCGCCCAGGTCATTCACGATCACCTGCAGCACAGCCCGACCCGGGTCCAGCATGCGGTCGATATCGGCTGTGGCAGCGGCGTCGGGGCCCTGGTGATCGCCCGCGCAGCGCACCATGCGCAGGTCAGCGCCGTTGACATCAACCCCCTGGCCCTGCGCTACACGGCCATCAACGCAGCGCTGGCCGGCGTCGGCAATGTGTCGGTCGAATCGAGCGACCTGCTCGACGGCATCAGCGGTGCATTCGACCTGATCGTCGCCAATCCGCCGTACATGCTCGATGCCGGCCAGCGCACCTATCGCCACGGTGGGGGCGCACTGGGCGCCGAACTGTCGCTGCGCATCGTCGAACAGGCCCGCGAGCGTCTGAGCCCCGGAGGGTCATTGCTGCTGTACACCGGGGTGGCCATCGTCGAAGGCCGCGATGCCTTGCTCGAGGCCATTCGCCTGCGCTTGGCCGGGCCGCAATGGGCCTGGGTGTACCGCGAGGTCGACCCTGATGTATTCGGCGAGCAATTGCTGGAGCCAGGCTATGAGCGGGTAGAGCGCATCGCTGCGGTGTCGCTCACCGTCAACCGCTGCGCCTGAGCCCGTATGTACCGGCCCTGCACGTTCGGCATCGAAGAGGAGTATCTGCTGACGGGTCTGGCCAGTGGCCGGGTGCTGACCACCCCGTCGCCGACCGTCGTCCGGCGATGCCACGACGTGGTGGGCGAGTACCTTGCCGAAGAGATGTTCTGCAGCCAGATCGAAATCGCCTCGCCGGTTTTCACCAACCTGTACCAGGCCCGCCAGTTCTTTCTCGACTACCGCCAGCGCCTCAGCGCGAGCCTGGCCGAAGAGGGCGTGGGCCTGTACTGCGCCGCCAGCCACCCCAATGCGCCCTGGCTGCGCCAGAAGGCCCGGCCGTCGCCGCACTATCGCCAGGTTTTCGACGATTACCAGCACGTAGCCCGGCGCAGCCTGCTCAATGGCCTGCACATTCATGTAGGTGTGCCGCCGGGCTGCGACCGCATGCAGTTGATCAACCGTCTGCTGTACTGGTTACCGTTGCTGCTGGTACTGAGTACCTCATCGCCCTTGTGGGCCGGGCAGGTGACCGGCTACATGAGCTATCGGCGAGTAATCTGCGGCGAGTGGCCACACATGGGGCTGCCGGAGCCTTTACCCGACTGGCAAACCTATGAACGCTACCGGGCGTTGCTGCAACGTACGGGTTCATTGGCAATAGAGGGTGACTTCTGGTGGGCGATCAGGCCGTCGCGGCGCTTCCCCACTGTGGAGTTGCGCATCTGTGATGCCTGCCCCGTGCTTGAGGATGCGCTGTGCCTGGCCGGCCTGTTCCGCCATCTGGTGGAGCACAACGTGCAGCCTCATTATGAGCCCGGCTCACTCAATCGCGAACTGCGCTGGGTTACCCAGGAAAACTACTGGCGCGCCATGCGCCATGGCCGCTTCGCCGAGTTCATCGGCCTGCATGACCAACAGCCGGTCACGGCCTTGGGCTGGCTAAGCCAGTTGCAAGCGCGTTGGCCGACCGACACGATAGACGCTGAGCGCTCGTACCGGCATGCGCAGCACATCCTGCAACAGGGGACCAGTGCCGACCAGCAACTGGCGGTGCTGGAAAAGGCACTGGCCAATGGCGCCACCAGCGCTCAAGCGCTGCACTCAGTGACCGCCCTGGTGCTCGCGCAAGGCTGCGATGGTGCGGCAACGCCGGGAAGGGCGGCGGGGCTTGCAATCAAGTAACGAATGCCGAAAATGGCAGCGCCCCTCGCAAGCCATTCGGACCACCTGCGCCATGATGCTGATCAACCAATCCCCCGACATTTCCCTCGCCGATACGCTGTTCGTCTTCGCCCTGGAAGCAGAAGCAGGCGATGTGTTCGCCCACGTGAATACCGTGTTCACCGGCATTGGCAAGGTCAATGCCGCCATCGCCCTGACCAAGGCCATCCAACAGCGGCGCCCCAAGCTGATCGTCAACCTCGGTTCGGCCGGCAGCCAGCGCCATGGCAAGGGCGAGGTGGTGTGCTGCACGCGCTTCGTGCAGCGCGATATGGATGTAACCCCACTGGGCTTTGCCCGCTATGAGACGCCGCTGTCGAACATTCCCGTGGTGCTCGAAAATGGCCAGGCCATCCCCGGCTTGCCGGCAGAAACCTGCGGCAGCGGTGACAGCTTCGAGATCAACCATGGCGATGTACCCTACGATGTGGTCGACATGGAAGCCTACGTATTCGCATTGATCGCGCGCGATGAGGGTATTCCGTTCGTCTGCCTGAAATACATCTCCGATGACGCCGGCAGCGATGCGGCGGGTGACTGGGCGGTACAGGTGCACCTGGCTGCCGAGGCGTTCAAGCGGGTGTTGTTCGCCGAGCAGGCCTGACCCGCCGATGTTGCCGCAGGGCCAGCCAAGTAAACCTTCAGCGCGCCACGCAGTCATTTCACATAGGTGCCCATTTCGGGCTTGGGAGGTGCCAGCAATGGCCAGGGCTATCTGGAAAGGCGCAATCAGCTTCGGGCTGGTGCATATCCCGGTGTCGCTCAACACTGCCGTGCGCACCGAGCGGGTCGACTTCGACTGGCTCGACAAACGCAGCATGGAGCCGGTGGGCTACAAGCGGATCAACAAGGTCACCGGCAAGGACATCGACAAGGACAACATCGTCAAGGGCGTGGAGTACGAGAAGGGCCGCTATGTGGTGATCAGCGAAGAAGAGATCCGCAAGGCCCGCCCCGAAGCCACGCAGACCATCGATATCTTTTCGTTTGTCGAAGCCACGGACATCCCCCTGCAGCATTTCGACACGCCGTACTACCTGAGCCCCGACAAGCGTGGTGGCAAGGTCTATGCGCTGCTGCGCGAGACCCTGGACAGCACCGGCAAGGTGGCGTTGGCCACGGTGGTGCTGCATACCCGCCAACACCTGGCGCTGTTGCGCCCGCTGGACGATGCGCTGGTGATGATCACCCTGCGTTGGCCAGAGGAAGTGCGTGGGCTGGACAGCCTGGAGCTGGACAAGAGCGTGACTGACAGCAAGCCCGACAAGCGCGAGCTGGCCATGGCCAAGCGTCTGGTGGAGGACATGAGCGGGCCGTGGGCGCCGGATGAATACCACGATGCGTTTCGCCAGACCATCATGGACCTGGTGGAGGAGAAGGCCAGCAAAGGCAAGATCAGTGTGGTGGAAAAAGGCGAGGCTGGGGCCGCCGAGAAAGGTGCCGACATCATCGACCTTACCGAACTGCTCAAACGCAGCCTGGGTGGCAAGGCAACCAACAAACCCGCCCCTGAGAAGAAACCGGCCAAGCGGCCTCGCAAGGCCTCCTGAATCCTGTTCCGGCCTTTTCGCGGGCAAACCCGTGGCACAGCGTTCGCGCGAAAGCTGTGGGAGGGGGCTTGCCCGCGAAGAGGCCGGAACAGGTCACTACAGACTCGCCAGATAATCCCCGAATCCTTCCCGGCACCGGCTGTCGATGCGGCTACTGGTTGCCACGCTATGCCTGGCCGTCCATACGATCCGTGCCCCATCGGCCTCCAGGTCACGCACCAGCTGCACATCTTCATGTGCCGCCAGCGGTTGGAACCCGCCCACCCGCTCATAGGCCCGGGCACACACGCCCAAGTTGGCCCCATGTATATGCCGATGGCCCTCCCGCGCTTCATAACGGCTGAGGTACCGCGTGCGCAGCGCTGCCCGTTGCCAGGGTTGCCAGCGGGCGATATGCACCGTGCCGCACACTACCTCGGCCGTGCAGGCCAGCTGCGACAACAGCCAATGCGCAGGTACCTGGCTGTCGGCGTCGGTGCAGGCCAGCCAGCTTGCACCCCGCTGCAGCATCCATTCGGCTCCCAGACGACGCGCCATACCGACGCTTCCGGCCTCGACCGCAAGCACATCGACATCATACCCAGCGGTCACTTTGGCGCTGCCATCGACACAGCGATCGAGCACCACCAACACGCTCACAGCATGGCCTGCCTGTTTTGCCACGGTTGCCGCTGCAGTCATGGCCTTCAGACAGTGCCCGAGCCGCCGGGCTTCGTTGTGCGCCGGAATCACCACGCCAATCATGTGCAGGTCTCATTCAGGTCGACCACGCTGGGCTGACAAGACCAGTACTCCAGCAGGAAGTCGGCTTCCTCGTGCCGACAGACTGGGAACAGTGGCAAGTGCCTTGCCAGCAACTGGTGTACCTCACGGCCATTTTGCGGGCAGCCGGCTATTGGGTGCTTCCAGTGGCAGGCCAGCAGGCCACCGTCATGGGTCAGGCTGGCCAGCGACTGCTCGATGACCTGCAGCCAATCGGTGGGGTCGAGGTAATAGCCCAGTTCGCTGAGCACGATCAGGTCAAAGCACCCCCCCGGCCAGTCGCCCGGCAACCTGGCCCGTTCCACCACCGCATTCGGCACATCGGCCAGCCGCTCACGGGCGAGGTCCACCGCGGTAGGGTCAAGGTCCTGGCAGAGCAGGTCTGCGCAGCGCTCGGCCAGCAGCACGCTCAACTCGCCATTGGCGCAGGCAGGCTCGAATACTCGCTGGTAGCACTGGCGCGGCAGGCTGGCCATGACCAGCTCGCGTTTGCGTTTTTCGTACCAGCGCGTGCGAAAAGCCCACGGGTCTGCATTGTTGGCGTACAGCTTGGCGAAATACTGCGCATCGAGGCTCATGGCGACTCCGTTTATACAAACACCAGTTCGAAAGGTTGCAGCAGGCAATCCAGCAGCCTGGCTGGCAGAACAGGCGGGCGCGGGCCGTCCGGCTCCAACTGGCTGACATGCGCAGCCAAGGCCTTGCGCTTGCGTGCCAGGGTGGCCTCATCGAGTTCGATACGCTGGGCACGGGGCCAGGGCAGGCGAGGATCGTCCGGTTGCGCCCAATGCCAGGCCCACACCGGCACTTCGACCAGCTGCGCCTTGCGTGCCAGCGCGGCCTGGGCTGCGGCCCTGCCAACGGCTTCGTGGTCGCAGTGGCCGTCGCCACGCCAGGTGGCCATCAGCACATCATCGGGCCGCAGCACCTGGGTCAGGTGGTTGACCAGGAAGGCTTCCTCGCGGGGCAAGGTGCCGTCCTTAAGATTCAGCCTGCGCCAGTCCAGGCGATTCAGGTCCAGGTCGAGCTGCTGCAAGGCCTGGCGGCTCTCCTGAGGGCGTTGCCGGCGCAGGCGATGCTCGGTCCAGTGCTCGGAGCCTGGATGGCTGCCTTCGCCGTCAGTGCTGGAAATCAGCAGCAGGTCGTCTTCGCGTCCGCGAAAATGCGTCAGCAACCCACCGGCCATGAGGATCTCATCGTCCGGGTGCGGTGCGATCAGTACCAGGCGGCGCCCGGGCGGGCACAATTGCTGCGGGGTTATCCAGGTGGCGCGGGCCAGGTGCGCGGACTGTTGCCACTCGGCCCATGGGGTGCCATCACTGCTCTGAATCAGGTTTGTCGTCATAGCTTCCAGGCTCCTGCGGGCACTTGTGTCAGTTGCTTGCCCAGTGCAGCCAGATCGCGCTCAGCGTGGCTCTGGCGAAGGAATACCGGCAGGTCGGCGCTGAGCCTGGCGAAGTGGCTGTTGCGACAGAAGGGTGTCGCGCCCAGCGCGCGACCTACGTGGCTGATCACCTGCTCGACCGCCTGTTCAACCTGGGCGCGGGTACGGCGTACCTCGAAGCTGGCATCGGCATCGGGCTGCCGGTCGATCCACGCCGCGCATTCGCGCAGTGCTGCGCGGGCGCCGAAGAGGGCCGCGTCCACTGCGCCCAGGTGGGCATCGGCATGGGCGTCCGGGCGCGGTGTGCGGCAATGCGCCCGCAGGTAGTCAGCCAAGGCTTCAGCGGCGCCGTACCAACAGGCGGCAATGCCTGCGCCGCCATGCCAGAAGCCAGGGCGTGAGAGGTATTGGCCAGGCCGGCCGATGGCGATGCCAAGGGTGTCGTCGAACTCCACCTCGATACTTGCCGTGGTCGCCATGCCTACGGCCTGCCAGCGGTCGATGCTCAAACCCTGGCTCGGCTGTGCCAGCTCGATGGCCACCAGTTGCGGCTGATCATCATCGGCCCAGGCGGTAATCAATGCCCGGTCGATCTGCAATGCACCGGAGCACCAGGCCTTGCGCCCGGCCAACCGCACCTGATGGCCATCGCGCGCGACAATGCGCGCGCGCGCATCAGGGGGCTCGGCTGCCCAGACACCCCAGGTGCCTTCACCCACCCGATGCGCCGCGCCACACTCGGCGAGTATCGCCAGCGCGTCGGTATGGCCTTCGTAAAGCTTGGCCAGCGCCAGGTCGCAACCGGCCACTCGCGCCAGGGTCTGCCAGCGGCGCAAGGTGCTGCCTTGCCCGGGCAGTGGCAGCAGGTCCAGGTGGTCGGCCTTGAGTGCCTGGATCAGCTGTGGCAGCTGAGTATCGAGGTTAAGAGGCTGCGGTCGCTCGCCAAAGGTGCGTAACAGCCGGTCGAGGTTGTTGAGGTCGAAATCCTGAATGATGCTCATGCCATCCCCATTTGCTTGCGCATGCGTGCGGTGACCGATTGGCGAGTCTTGGCCATGTCGGCCCAGGGGTCGTCGACTTCGGCCAGGCGCTCGCGCAGGTTGCCGATATGCCACTGGTTGGCGCCCTTGAGCTGGGGCAGTTCCTCGCGCCAGATCGGTACCGATACCGGCAACCCAGCACGGGCGCGCAGGGAGTAGGCGCATACGGTGGTGGCGCCTTTGCCGTTGCGCAGGTAGTCGATGAAGATCTTGCCGACCCGGTTCTTGGGCCCCGAGACTGCACTGAGTCGGTCGGGGAACAGCCTGGCCAGGTAGTCGACGATCGCGTGGCTGAAGTCCTTGATTTCATCCCAACCGGCACGGCGGGTGAGGGGCACGACCAGGTGCATGCCCTTGCCGCCGCTGGTCTTGAGGAACACTTTCAAGCCGAGCTCGTCAAGCAGGGTGAGGGCCAGTTGTGTGGCCTCGAGCATGGCTTTCCAGGGCAGCGCCGGGTCCGGGTCGAGGTCGAGGACAAAGCGGTCGGGTTTGTCGAAGTCTTTGTCGGTGGCGTTCCAGGTGTGCATCTCCAGCATGTTCATCTGCACGGCGCCCAGCAACGTGTCGGGGCGGTTGATGACCATTGCGGCCTGGCCGGCTTCGGCTTTGTCGTAGCTGAGCACATGGGGGATGTGCAACTGCTCGGCATTCTTCTGGAAGAACAGCTCGCCAGCCAGGCCGTCCGGTGCGCGCACCAGGGCTACGGGGCGGTCCTTGAGCTGCGGCAGCAGCCATTGGCTGACCTCGGCGTAGTACTCGGCGACCTGTCGCTTGCTTGCGCCAATGGTGGCGTCGATCACCCGCTCGGGGTGGGTCAGGCGCAACTCGCCGAGGTTGTCCGGCAGGTCGGTTTGCTTGCGTTTGGGCACGGTCTTGCCGGGCATGGCGCGCTCCAGGTCGATGGCGGTGGCCGGCTTGTCGTCACGCAGCCCATGGAACACCGCGTGGCGCACCACGCCATCGCGGGTCATCTGGGCGTAGCCAACCTCGGCCAGCAATTGCGGCTTGAGCCAGTGCACGCCCCGGGCCTCGGCGCCGGTTGGCGGTTTGGGCAAGGCGGGCTTGGCGATCTCAAGGGGGGTGAGTCGGGCATGGATAGTGCCAAGCGTGGCGGCGCTGAAACCGCTGCCGACCTTGCCGGCATAGCGCAACTCGCCACGCTCATTGTCGTGCAGGGCCAACAGCAGGGCGCCAAAACCGTTGCGGCTGCCTTTGGGGTCGGTGAAGCCGACGATCACGAACTCCTGGCGTTGCTTGCACTTGAGTTTCACCCAGTCGGCGCTGCGTCGGCCGACATAGGGGCTGTCGGCCCGTTTGCCGATCAGCCCTTCAAGTTCCAGGCGGCAGGCACTGTCCAGCAGCGAGTCGACCGGCTGGTCGAAGTCCTCGGAATACCGCAGAACCTGCGATTCACTGTGATCAAGCAGCTGGCGCAAGGCAGCCCGGCGCTCCTGCAACGGCAGTTGACGCAAATCCTGGCCGCCCAGGTACGGCAGGTCGAAAAGGTAGTAGATGATCTGCTCGTCGTGATTGGTGTCGAAGGCGTTCTGCAGGGCCTGGAAGTCGGCCTTGCCGCTGTCGTCATTGACGACCATTTCGCCGTCAAGCCACGCAGCGTCCACACCCAGAGCGCGCAGCGCGGCCACTTGCCGGGGCATTCTGGCGCTCCAGTCATGGCCGTTGCGCGTGAATAGCCGGATATCGTCGCCTTCAAGCCGAGCGAGGATGCGGTAGCCATCGAATTTCACTTCATACCGCCAGTCGCCGTTGGGGGGCGAGTCGACCAGCGTGGCCAGTTGCGGTGACAGGTGGTCAGGCATCGTGGCTTTCACGGCGCGGGGGCGTGCAGGCGGGCGCTTGGTTTTAGTGGCAGGCTTTGGCGCCAACGTGCGCTCACTGAGCACGCTGCCCGGCTGGGCTTCGACGATGCTGTATTCGGCTTCGCTGCGCGCCTCGCCGTCGTTCGATTTGACCAGCATCCACTGCTCTTGCTTGCCGGCCAGGCGCGTGCGGAACAGGTTCCACACACCGTTGAGCTTTTCGCCCTGCAGGCGAAAGCGCAGTTTACCTTTGGCATACGCCTGGTGAGCGTCGCCTTCCGGTTCCCAGACACCCCTGTCCCAGACGATCACATCACCGGCGCCGTAATGGCCCTCGGGGATATTCCCCTCGAACTCGGCATAGTCCAACGGGTGGTCTTCGACATGAACCGCCAGACGCCGCACTTTCGGGTCGAGCGAGGGGCCTTTGGGAATGGCCCAGCTTTTCAGCGTGCCGTCCAGTTCGAGGCGGAAATCGTAGTGCAGGTGGCTGGCGTCGTGTTTCTGGATGCAAAACTGCAAGGCATGGGCGCGCTTGCCCCGGCTGCGCTGGCCAGCGGGTTCGGGCGTGGCGTTGAAGTCGCGCTTGCGCCGGTATTCGGCTAGGGGCTTGGACATGGCGGGCTCCACAGGGATGCGCTGTCTGTAGAGATTGGGAGGCAGCCCCCCGTTCGGTAGTTCAAAAAAACTCTGAATCATCCGCAGCTTGGTGGAGTCGACTGTCTGTAACTGACTGCTGGAGAGCACCCATGAGCCGCCCTGATGACCCCAAGCACTACACGCCCACTGAGATCGACGACACCGAAGACCGCATGGGTAGCGTCCATGAACTGGATTTCAGTGACCGGCAAGACGACCGTGAAGGCCGGATCGGAGATGAACGGCCAGCCGCTGAGGTTGCCCAGGAGTTCCCTGCGCGTCGGGTTGCCGAAAGCGGCATGACCGGTGGCGAAGCCCTGAGCGATAGCCTGCATGAAGACAACGTGACCTACGATGACCTGAGCCCGGATACCTTGCTGGACGAAACCGGCGCCCGCGACCCGTATGAGCCAGGCGACGGCGACGGGCCGGCGGACCAAAGCCTGCGCCGCGTGGAGGCCGATGAAATTGGTGGGGGGGTCGGCCTGGACGAGGCGGAACTTGCACGTTCCGCACCGCTGGACGGTGAGCCGTGGACCGACGACGTGATCGAAGATGACGAGGGAAACAGCGCTTGAGCGTGTGAAACCGGGCGCGCTGCGCGGGCCGCGCCCGATTATGCCTGCCTTGAACGCTCAGGGCAGGCAGCAGGCTCAGTGACCGCCCTTCATGCGCCTGGCCACCAGGTAGATCACCAGGCCTGCCAACGCGGTGGCCGCGCCGATGTAGCCGGTGCTGGTCCAGCCCAGGCCGGCGCTGATGGCCATGCCGCCAAACCATGGGCCCAGGGCGTTGGCCAGGTTGAATGCGGCATGGTTGGAAGCGGCCGCCAGGCTTGGCGCTTCATGGGCGATGTCCATCAGGCGGATCTGAAGCGGCGCGGCCAGGGCGATCATGGTGCCGACCAGGCCGATCCCCAGCAGCACTGACCACAGTGCGTGGGCGGCGAAGCTGAAGAACAGCAGCACGGCCGCCGACCACACCAGGACGATGCCCACGGCGCGGAACTGCAGGCGGTCGAACAGCTTGCCGCCGGCAATGTTGCCGATGATGCCGCCCGCACCGAAGGCAGCCAGGCCGAAGGGGATCCATTCCGGCGCCACTTGGGTCACCTGCAGCATGGTCGGGGCCAGGTAGCTGAACACACAGAACATACCGGCAAAGCCGATCGCGGCAATGCCCAGCGCCATCCACACCTGCGGCAGGGTAAAGGCTTGCAGCTCCTTGCGCGGGTCGCTGCGCGGCTCATCGTTGCGCTGCGGTACGTAACGCCAGACCAGCGCGATGGTGCACAGAGCGATGGCACCGACCAGCACGAAAGCCGAGCGCCAGCCGAAGAACTGGCCGAGGAAGGTCGCGACCGGGTTGCCCAGCAGCATCGCCAGGGTCAGGCCCATCATTACCCTGGCCACGGCACCCGCGCGCTGGTTGCTGGGTACCATGCTCGACGCCACCACGGCGGCGATACCGAAGTAGGCGCCATGGGGCAGGCCGCTGATGAAGCGGAAGGCAACCATGCTGGCGAACGACGGGGCAAAGGCGGTGGCCAGGTTGCCAATGGCATACAGTGCCATGAGCAACAGCAGCATGTGCTTGCGCATCAGCTTGGCACCGAGGATGGCCAGGGTGGGGGCACCGACCACCACACCCAGCGCATAAGCGCTGATGGCATGGCCGACTTGCGGCTCGCTCAATTGCAGGTTGCTGGCGATATCGGGCATCAGGCCCATGATGGCGAATTCGCCGGTGCCGATGGCGAAGCTGCCCAGTGCCATGGCAGCTTCCATCTTGCCGACGTCGCCCTTGGAAACGGCGAGCGGCGGTAATTCCTGAACAGACATTGCGGTCCCTTATGAAACATACTGAAACGTTTAATGAGGGATCATACCATTCAAGGGGTAGGGCGGAAGCTTTGCAGCGCCTGTGAGGTCGAGCGCCGCCCGCGCGGCGCGTCGCGGATGAATCCGCTCCTACAGTTGTTGCAACGTACCGAACCCGTTACGCCATGGTTGCCAGCCTTGGCGCATGTCTTGAGCCTTGTAAACAAGGCTGACAACCATGGCCTCATAGGCATGGCCACGTTGCAACAAACTGTAGGAGCGGATTCATCCGCGATGCGCCGCGCGGGCGGCGCTCGACCTCACAGGCGCAGAAACTCTCGCGTCAAGCGCCCAGTCATTCGGCCATCTGCAATTCTGGCAGCTTCACCCGAAACGCCTTGGTCAGCCCGAGCAGGCAGATGAACCCCACGCCCATCCAGCACAGGCCAATCGTGAAGGACATGCGCGACAGGCTGGTCCACAGCCAGATCGTGCTGAGGAACCCGAGAGCCGGAATGGCGCCGTACAGCAGGCAGTTGCGCATCCCTCGCAACCGCAGGTCCACCAGGTAGTGCTTGACCACCGCAAGGTTCACCGCCGAGAAGGCGAACAGGGCGCCGAAACTGATCATGTTGGCCACGGTATCCAGGGTGATGAACAGCGCCACCAGCGACAACAGGCTGACCAGCATGATTGCCGTTGCCGGCACGCGTTTCTTCGTTACCAGCTGGCCGAACACCCGCGGCAGCGCACCATCGCGCCCCATGGCGAACAGCACCCGCGAGACGCTGGCCTGGGACACCATCGCCGAAGCGAAACAGCCAGCCACATAGGTCGCTGTGAACGCCGTCACCAGCATTTCCCCGCCAACGCGGCGCATGACATCCACCGAGGCCGAGTCGGGGTCGGCGAAGCTGGCCCAGTCGGGGAAGACCATCTGTGCGAAGTACGACACCACCAGGAACAGCAGGCCGCCGATCACCGATACCGCCATGATCGCCTGGGGAATGCGCTGGGTCGGGTTGCTGGTTTCCTCGGCCATGGTCGACACCGCATCAAAGCCGAGGAACGACAGGCACAGCACGGCAGCCCCGGTCATGATCAGCGGCACGCTGAAACCTTCATGGTGGAACGGCGTCAGCAGCGAGATCGGCGCGGCTTGGCCGCCCAGGTGGCGCACCGACAGCGCGACGAACACCACGATGAACACCAGTTGTGCCACCACCAGGATCCAGTTGACCCGGGTGATCGACTCGATACCGATCAGGTTGAGGAAGGTCACCAGGGCAATTGAGCCGGCGACCCACACCCAGGCATGGATGGCCGGGAAGTATTCGGACATGTAGATGCCGATCAGCAGGTAGCTGAGCAACGGCAGGAAGATGTAGTCGAGCAGCAATGTCCAGCCGGCGATGAAGCCGAAGTGGCTGCCGAACGCCTTGCGCGTGTAGGTATAGACAGAGCCGGAGTAGGGATGGGCCTGGACCATGCGGCCGTAGCTGTAGGCGGTCAGCAGCATGGCGGCGAGGGTGAGGATGTAGGCGATGGGCAGGTGGCCCTTGGTCATCTGGGTGACCAGCCCGTAAGTAGTGAAGACGGCAAGCGGGACCATGTAGGCGAGGCCGAACAGCACCAGCGCGGTCATGCCCATGGACTTTCTGAAACGACCGGTAACGTGGTTGGGCGACGCAGGCTGGTGGGGATGGGGCTGGGCTGTATTTGTTGTTGTATGCATTGCTGACTCCTGAAATGGGATGCAGGAAGCTGCAGTAGGCGAGCGGGCTCGCTACTGGTGAGGGCGTTCGATCGGAGGCGTGGCTGGGGTGGGGCGGCTCGAATGCTCCCACACTCGGGGAGGCCTCGAAATCACCCTTTGGGGGGAGCATTGTGCGCCAGTCACGTAATCCCTGGCGCCCGCTGCTGGCGAGTATTTTCCTCTGCAAGAGGCAGCAAAAAGCTGGTTTCGCCAGCCCTGCAGCTGCGCCAAGAATGGCGGCCAGACCCATAACAATCGGACCGCAGGGACGGTCGTCAGGAGTGTGTATGTACGATCTCGGATACTGGCAACAGCGCGCGGCAGGCCTGAGCTTGCGAGACAAGGCCTTGATCGGCGCCCGCCAGGTCGGTGCAGCCAGCGGTGCGACGTTCGACGCCATAAACCCCGCGACCAACCAGGTGCTCGCCCGTGTCGCAGCGTGTGGCCAGGCCGAAGTGGACCTTGCCGTCAGCACGGCGCGCAAGGCGTTCGAGCAAGGGCCGTGGCCGCGCATGGCGCCCGCGCAGCGCAAGCAGGTGCTGCTGCGCCTGGCCGAGCTGATCATGGCCCACCGAGAAGAGCTGGCGCTGCTGGACTCGCTGAACATGGGCAAGCCGGTCATGGATGCCTACAACATCGACGTACCGGGTTCGGCCCACGTCTTCGCCTGGTATGGCGAGGCGCTCGACAAGCTCTACGACCAGGTTGCACCGACCGCCGCCAACGCCTTGGCCACCATCACCCGCGAAGCGCTGGGCGTGGTCGCGGCGGTGGTACCGTGGAACTTCCCGCTCGACATGGCCGCCTGGAAGCTCGCCCCGGCACTGGCGGCGGGTAACAGCGTGGTCCTCAAGCCCGCCGAGCAATCGCCGTTCTCGGCCTTGCGCCTGGCCGAGCTGGCACTGGAAGCGGGCCTGCCGGAGGGTGTGCTCAGCGTGGTCCCAGGCCTTGGCGAAACCGCAGGCCGCGCGCTGGGCCTGCACCCCGACGTGGATTGCCTGGTCTTCACCGGCTCCACCCAGGTGGGTAAATACTTCATGCAGTATTCGGCGCAGTCCAACCTCAAGCAGGTGTGGCTGGAGTGTGGCGGCAAGAGCCCGAACCTGGTGTTCGCCGATTGCCAGGACCTGGACCTGGCGGCCGAGAAAGCCGCCTTTGGCATTTTCTTCAACCAGGGCGAAGTGTGCTCGGCCAACTCGCGGCTGTATGTGCAGCGCTCGATCCATGACGAGTTCATCGAACGCCTGCAGGCCAAGGCCCGCCAATGGCTGCCAGGCAACCCGCTGGACCCGGCCAGCCGTGCTGGGGCCATCGTCGACGCCGAGCAGGCCACGCGCATTGCCCGGGCCATCGGCCAGGCCACGGAGCAGGGCGCGCGGCTGGTCTGTGGCGGGCAACGCCTGACGATCGGGGCATCCGACAACTTCATCGAGCCAACCATCTTCGCCGGCGTCGACAACCGCATGAGCCTCGCCCGGGATGAAGTGTTCGGCCCAGTGCTGGCGGTCAGCGCGTTCGACACCGAAGAACAGGCCATCCAGTTGGCCAATGACAGCATCTACGGCCTGGCGGCGTCGGTGTGGAGCGATGACCTGAACCGTGCGCACCGGGTTGCCCGTGCGCTCAAGGCGGGTACGGTGTCGGTCAATACGGTGGATGCGCTGGACGTGACCGTGCCGTTTGGCGGTGGCAAGCAATCCGGGTTTGGCCGCGACTTGTCGTTGCACGCGTTCGACAAGTACTCGCAGTTGAAGACCACCTGGTATCAGCTGCGCGGCTGATCTACAGATTGCCCAGGAGCATCCCGAGCTGGCGGTGCTCCCAGGTGCTCAGCCATTCCACCGGGTTGCTGCCAAAACCCTGGGTGGCGTCGAACACGTAGGCCCGGCCGCACGGGCTGAGGCAGCTGACGCAATAGGCCAGCGCGTTGTTGTCGTTGAACAGCGTGACGTGCCAACCGTCACTTTCCAGTGTCATCGGCCCACAGCCGATTTCCGCCCAGCGGGCGTTGCCCTGGCGCTGCATGTTGCGCACGCCCAGGGCGATTTCGCGCAGTAACTGGCTGACTTCGCGGTGGGTGAGGGGGCCTGGAGCGAGCATCATGTACCCGGTGTGGTGGATTGCTGCATCATACCAGCCTCAGCCCCTTGCCTACCCAGGAGACACCGATGATCAAGCCCGGCGAACAACTGCCCGACGTTACGCTCTACGCGTACAACAACAGCGAGGGCGCATGCCCGATCGGCCCGAATGCGTTTTCCGTGCGCGAGCGCTGCAAGCAGAAGAAAGTGGTGATTTTCGGTTTGCCTGGTGCGTTCACGCCCACCTGCTCCGAGCGTCATGTGCCTGGGTATGTGGCTGCAGCACAGGCGCTGTTCGCCGCTGGCGTTGACGAAATTTTCTGTGTTTCGGTCAACGATGCCTTTGTCATGAACGCCTGGGGCAACAGCCTGCAGGTGGGCGAGGCAGTCAGGATGATCGGCGATGGCAATGGCGAATTCAGCGAGGCGCTGGGCCTGATCCAGGACCTCTCGGCCCGGGGCCTGGGGCGGCGTTCGCAGCGCTATGCCATGTTGGTTGACGATGGTGTGGTCAAGCACATTGCGGTGGAGGCGCCTGGCAAGTTCGAGGTCAGCGACGCGGCAAGCATGCTGGCCGTGGTGCAGGCGTAACGTGAACAGAATCTGGGTGGAGTACATCTGTACTCCACCCAGTAGTTTTTACCATGAAGGCCTTTTGATATCACTGCTGACTCCCTAGAATGCTGGCCACCTTTCGAAAGAAGGGTGCCCTGCAATTTTCCAAGGAAGTCGAAATGCGATTTGCAAGTGTTATAGGCTTGGCTCTTGTCCTGAGCCTCGGAGGCTGCGCCAGTTTCACCCAGGACGAAGTGGCCCAGGTCGACCTGCCTTCGATGGCAGGCTATACCAACAAACCCAGCGTCTACGTGGATTTTGATTTCTATCAGGGTGACCCCGCTAGCGCCAACGAAATGCCGCAAGCCCGGGACATGCTCAAACCGGAACTCAAGCGCGCTTTCAACGAGTCAGGCTTGTTCGGCCGCGTCACCTTCGACGAATTCGAAAAGCAGCCAGGCGACTATAGCCTGCGCCTGAAAGTCTACAATCACGCGCCCAATGGCGGGCAACTCGCGCTGGCCTTCATCAGTGGCCTGACCTTCACCGTCATTCCTGCCCTGGCCACCGACAAGTACACCATGAGCCTGGAAACCCTGGATGAGCACGGGGCATCGATCGCCAAGAACCAGAATCACGACGCGATCAACACCTGGATGGGCATCTGGTTCCTGCCACTGGTAGGCAACACCCCGAAAGCGGCCGTCACAGATACCTTCAACCGCCAGGTCAATGCGCTGCTCAAGGACTGGGTGGACAACAACCGCTTGAAGTATTCGGCTGGCGAAACACGCATCCCTCGCGCTTGAGCCAGAACAGACAGAGCCGCAAGCGCGGCTCTGTTTTTTTGCTTACTTCAATGCCTGTACAAATTGCGGATCGCTGTACAGCGACTTGAGCAATGCCTGCAGCATGGGGTTGTAATTGTTGGCCGCTGTCGGGATCGCAATCGGCCCGAAGAAGCTGCTGTCCCAGTCACGCGTCACGTCCTTGGTCGACTCGTAAAGCACCTGGTCGCCCTGGCGCAGGGTGAAACGCGCTGCCAGCTCGCCATGCCCGTTGGCCACGCCGGAGTTGAGCTGGCTTTTCACCAGTTGTACCTGCAATTGTCGATCAGCCCGGGGATCGAGCAAGCCTGCATGGCGCAGCTCATCGTTGATGGCCGCCTGAATGTGCAGCGGAATGTTACCTGCTGGTGAAGAAATCGGGTTCAGGCGCACCATCAACGAACCTTGCCCGGCGTCGGCCTGCACTTGCGTTTCACGCACCGCTTGCAGCGGGGCGTTCTGCTTCAATTGCTGAACGTTCTGGTAGTTGGCTTCGTAACGGGCCATTGTCACACCGCAGCCTTGCAGCAACAGGACAAGTGGGGCGACCAGGTAAAGCTTGTTCACGGCGGATCCTTGCGTGTTATGAAAGTGCGTGATTATCGATGAGTGGCACTATGCCATCAAGCTCTTGGCGGTTATCTACGCAAGGTTGAACGCTCTGCTTAATTTTCCTGTGCCTCAGAGGGAGTCACCATGAGCGATCATGTGATGTCAGTTCGGGCAGTGGCTGGCGCAGCGTTCATAGCCGATGTGGGCCCGACCCGTTTCCTGCAAGTACCCTCCGGCCAGCCGCTCACGCCAGCCCAGGCCATATCAGCGGCGGCCTGGGCCTGCGGCATGCGCAGGCTCGCCGCCAACCTGGCGTTTTCGGCCTTCATTGCCCAGTGATCACGACGCAAGCAGTGTGTGCAGGCTGGCCAGAATGGCATTGGCATCGTAGGGCTTGCGTACCACCGCCACCTGCTGCAGATGCTGCGGAATGCTGACGCCCTCGCCATAGCCGGTGGCAAACAGGAACGGAATGCCTCGGCGCACCAGTTCATCGGCCACGCAGATCGATGTACCAGGGCCCAGGTTGATATCCAGTATCGCGGCATCCGGTGTCCGGTTGGCCAGCAGCCTCATGGCTTCATGCTCGGAGCCAGCGGTGATGACATTGGTGATCTGGGCGTCATTGAGTATCTGTTCCAGCCCCACGGCAATGACCAATTGGTCCTCGAGAATCAATACACAGGCATCCGCGCGCGCGGCAAGCACATTGCCCGGTTGCGCCAACGACGCGGCGGGGTGTTGCGCTTCAGGCGCCGGGACCACCGAGAGGTGCCGGGCGGGGATTCTGAAAAAGCCCTGAAGCCCCTCAGGCCGGTATTCGACGCGGCTGGTGCCGCCCAGGTCGAACGGTATGCTGCGATCGATCAGCACCGTGCCGAAGCCACTGCGGCTTGGCGGGCGAACCGTTGGCCCGTCGCTCTCGCGCCAGGTGATGTCGCAGGCATTGCCCGCGTCCAGCGCCCAGCTGACGCAGAGCCGGCCGCCAGCCCTCGACAGCGCGCCGTACTTGGCCGCGTTGGTCGCCAATTCGTGCAACACCAAAGCCATCACCGAGTAGGCGCGTGCGTCGAGGATCACATTGGGCCCGGCCAGCTCGATGGCCTCGGCCGACGTGCGATAGGGTGACAGTTCAGCCTCAAGCAACGTGGCCAGGCGCCCGCCGCCGTCACCGCGCACGACCTGGTCGTGGGCCAGGGACAGCGCGTGGATGCGGCCTTTGAGCGTCGCCACGTAGTCCTTGAGCGTCTGGCTCTCGGACGTCGGGTGGGCAACCAGGGCACCGATCAATGAAAGGATATTCTTGACCCGGTGATTGAGCTCTTCATTGAGAATGCGCTGGCGCACTTCAGCCTTCGAGCGTTCGTTGGCCAGCAGTTCGCTGTTGTGCAAGGCCACCTCGACGATGGCCGTGCGAATGGCTTCGCCGAACTGCCGGTCCTGTTCGCTCCAGGGCAATGACTGCTGGTGCACGGTCTCTTTCCAGATCGCGAAGCTCTTGCGCGGTGTCAACCGGTCGCCCAGCGCGCCACTTTCGTAGGTCTTGTTCGGGTCGCCGGCCCAGTCCAGCGTCTCGACCACTTCCTTGCGGAACAGCATGAGGTAGTCCCTTGGCTGCTGCGACATGGGGATGATCAGTACGCCGGAGACTTCCGTGTAGTAGTCCTGGGCCGCAGGGAGCGCCATGGAAAGCCGGTTGGACGCCCAGGTCCTGCCTTCGGTGACCCCCTGCGCAAGCCCCAGCAAGTCTGCAATGGCAGCCTTGGGCGGCGTAAGGCCGGTCGACGTCCAGCGCCCCTGCATCGACATGCCGATGCCGTCGCACGGGATCAGCGACTGGAATTGGCCCAGGCGCGAATGGAAGAACGCTTCGATGTCGTGGGCATGGTTGGCGTCCCGCAGCAGCGAGTCCAGCGCCTTGTGGACATTGACGGCCGCTTCGAGGTTCTGCCGGGTACGCAGGGTTTCGATGTGCAGCGAGAAGAATTCGCCGAACATCTCCGCCGCCACCCGTTGCCCCATGGCCAGGGTGCGCGGTGCGTAATGGTGGCACGCGATCAACCCCCAGAGCGCGCCATTGACGATGACCGAGATCGACATCGAAGCACCTACACCCATGTTGGTGAGGTATTCGCAATGGATCGGCGAGACGCTGCGCAAGTGGGCGTAGGAGAGGTCCAGAGGTTCGCCAGACGGGTCCAGTACCGGGTCGATGGCGACAGTCTTGAACTGGGTGTCTGAGATGATCCGGATTGGGTTGCGCAGGTACAGGGCGCGCGCCTGCTGGGGTATGTCGGACGCCGGGAAGTACTGGCCGAGGAAGCTCTCCAGGTCGCCTCGCTTGGCTTCGGCTACGACTTTGCCGGCGCCGTCAGCCCCCAGCTGGTAGATCATCACGCGGTCATAAGCGAGCACTGCACGCACGAAACGGGCCGCGTCGCGGAACAGTTTGTGGGTCTGGTCCACTTCGCGCAGCTGGGCGATCAGCGTGCGGGCCAGCTCGATGGGTTCGGCAATGCTGGCGCCGGCGGGCTCGAACTCGATGATTGCGGTGCCCTTGAACAGGTGGGCCGAGACATCGAACGCCTGGCCTGAAGGCAGCTGCACGCTGAACATCTGCGAGGGCCGCGAGCCTTCGCGGGTGCGGGCCAACGAGTTGCGCAGGGTGTGTGCCACTTCATCACCCAGCACGGCGTTCAGCTTCTGGCCATTGATTGTGCCTGCCACGCCAAGCATCTGTGGCAGATTCAGCGAATGGCGCAGCACGACAGTCGCTGATGCATCGCAGGCCAGCAAGCAGCCGTGGGGTTGGATACTGCCTGGAATCTGGATCGGCTCGCGATCACAGTTGGTCAGGTTTACCTGGGGGTCGAAGGTCATTGGGCCCGCACCTGAAAATGGAGAGAAATACCTGACTTACAGTAGAGCATCAACCCGCAGAAACGGGGACGAGCCACCATGCTAGCCCGACACTGGCAATTGCCACTGGGGGTTCGACAGCCGTTCGACGAAAAAGTCAGCCAGCGCCTGGACCTTGCGCGGCCGTGTGCGTGCGGACGGCGTCACGAAGTACAACCCACCTTGCGTCATCCGCCATTCCGGTAGCAGCCGGGCAAGGCGCCCGTCGGCCAGGTACTCGGCAGCGATGAATTCCGGCAGTTCGGCAATCGCCATGCCCGCCAGCAAGGGTGCGATCAGGGCATCCGAGTTGGTCACCCGCAGCGGCCCGCGGGGCGTCACGTCGTGTTCGCTGCCGTCGCCATGGCTGAAGCGCCATACCTGGCTGCGGGCGCGATAGGCGTAACTCAGGCAGGCGTGGCCAGCCAACTCCCGCGGGTGCATGGGCTGGCCGTGGCGGGCAAGGTAGGACGGCGCGGCCACCAGGTACTGGCTGACCGAACAGATACGCCGCGCCACCAGCGAGGAATCGGGCAGGGCAGCGATGCGCAAGGCAGCATCGAAACCATCGGCGACCAGGTCGACGGTCGAGTCGGACAAATGCAGGTCGAGTTCCAACCCGGGGTATTGCGCCAGCAGTTCGGGCAGCAGCGGCGCGACCCAACGCAAACCGAAGGCCATCGGCACCGCCAGGCGCACCAGGCCGCGCGGCTGCACCGACAGCTCCTGGGCCTCGCTTTCCATTTCCTCGGCCTGGCGATACAGGGCGCTGGCTTGCTCGACCATGCGCTGGCCAAATTCTGTCAGCGAGAGCTGGCGCGAGGTGCGGTTGAACAGGCGCGCGCCCAGGCGCTCTTCAAGGCGCGCCACCGCCCGCGACACCGTGGGCACCGACACGCCCATGGCCCGTGAAGCGGCGGCGTAAGAGCCTTCTTCGGCCACTTTGGCGAACATCGCCAGGCCTTCGAAATCCGGAATTCTTGGCATTTCATTTCTGCAATGATGGCTTTCTAATGATTCTATTTTGAAATGGTTCGCCGGTCGATACGCTTCTCCCCACAGCCACTCACCACCTCAACGGGAGAAACACCATGAGCAACAAACTGCAAGGCAAGATCGCACTGGTCACCGGCGGCACCACCGGTATTGGCCTGGCCACGGCAAAACGGTTTGCCGAGGAGGGTGCCCATGTCTACATCACCGGGCGCCGCCAGGCGGAGCTGGACAAGGCGGTAGCGCTGGTGGGCAATGCCACCGGTGTTGCGGTCGACTCAACCCGGCTGGAGCAACTGGATGCGCTCTATGCCCGCATCGCCCAGGAAAAGGGGCGTCTGGATGTGCTGTTTGCCAACGCTGGCGGCGGCTCCATGCTGCCACTGGGCGAGATTACCGAGGCCCACTACGACGATACCTTCGACCGTAACGTCAAAGGCGTGCTGTTCACCGTGCAAAAGGCGCTGCCACTGCTGGCGCGCAATGCATCGGTCATTCTCACCGGCTCCACGGCCGGTAGCTCAGGCACGGCGGCATTCAGCGTGTATTCGGCGTCCAAGGCTGCCGTGCGGGCCTTCGCCCGTAGCTGGATTCTGGACTTGAAGGATCGCGCAGTCAGGGTCAATACCCTCAGCCCTGGCGCCACCCGTACACCCGGGCTGGTCGACCTCGCCGGGCCGGATGCCGCGCAACAGCAGGGCCTGCTGGATTACCTGGCCGCTCAGGTGCCGCTGGGGCGGGTAGGGGAGCCGGTGGAGATCGCCAACGCGGCAGTGTTCCTCGCCAGCGACGATGCCAGCTTCATCAACGGTGCCGAGCTGTTCGTGGACGGTGGCCAGGCGCAGATCTGAGCATCATGAAGCCAGGTTGCAGGCAGGAGTACAAATGTACTCCTATCTGTAACCCGCCTTTGAGCTGACAAGCGAGACCGTGGCCATCTTTAGGTGCATCATGGTCGTTTAGCCATCCAGAGCAGCTGCCAAGCAGTATTGAACATGAATCGTCCGCTATTTGTTGCGCTAGATGGCCCGAAGGGCACAGGCAAGACCACGCTGCTGGAAGCCGTTACCCAAGCCTTGAGGGCAGACAGCCGGAAAGTGATCCGCCTTTGCGAGAAGAAGAGCGACCCCTTCAGGGGGGAAACCATGGCGCTGGTCAACCAGCTCGTGAGAAACCCCTGTCGGGAGCTGGAGTTGAAGGTTTGTGCGCGCCTGGCCGATAGCCGTGCGTGGATTTCCCAGAACGTGCTGCCCAGGCAACCTGCCGACAGCATCATCCTGATCGACCGCTGGTACCCCTCCGATGCCGCGTTCCGCCGCACGGTCCCGTTTGCCGAGATTCTGCGGATGAACCGCGAGCGTGGTGTGCAAGTGCCGGACCTGCATGTCGGGGTTGTCACATCACCCGATACGTCTTGGGCGAGGGCGGCGGCACGCACACGCGGGCTGGGCAGTACGGTGATGTACAAGCTGGATGAACAGGTCGCCTGTACCGAAGCGTTCGAGCGGGCGGTTGCGGAGCACGGCTGGGTGCTGTGCCGCAATGAAGGCACGATTGCCGAAGCGACCCGCCAGGTGGTTGCCGAAATCCAGCGAGTGCTTCAGCTTTTGCGCCCTTGAGCTGCCTGGCCCTGATTTTAGGATTTTTTCCTTAGGGTGTGCTCAACGCAGGCGAAGCGATTGACCGAGAGCAGATGTTCCAGGCCTACACCCTCAATTGCGCCCAAGCCATGCGCCTGGACCAACAGGTGGGTTCGCTCAAGGTCGGCGCATTGCCCTGCATGTTTTTTCGCTTGGCAGCCAGGGTACGAGAAAGCCGGCGTGGCTAGAAATGCGACCTGCCTGTTGCGCCCTGATACCTATGTCGCGCTGGCTGACCCTGAAGGGGATACAGCCAATTTGAGCCGGTATTTCAAGGCGCACGGCGTCATCCTGCCCGCTTGAAGCGTCGGGTACAGCGGCTGCCTGTACCTTGGAACAGGAATTGCTGTGAACCTGCAAACTCTACACAGCGGGTAATACGGCAATGCTCCATCAAGACCACTGCTTGGTGTTCCTGGTCGCCGTAGCCGTGCTGGTCTTGGATGCGGTAGCCATCTTCTTGGATCTGCAAGAACGGCCATGGCGCCCATGTTCGGGTTTGCGGCACCCTATATCGGGTTTTTTCACATGGCGGGGTGCTTGGCCTGGCGGAAGCGGTGGGACCGGTGGGACTGCAGGGATGCAGAGCCAGTCAGTGCTCATCGGCGTGCATGCCGGCCGGGTGCTGGGTCGCGCAGGCGAACCATCAGCGGTATGCAGTTGTGACGCAACGATCTTCCCGGCCTGGCCGACGATGCATCTGCGGCGCCTAGGGAAGGCTCGCGAAGCCGCGAGCCTCTTTTTATCTAGAGGATAGGTTTACCGCCAGTGACTGCGTAACGTGAGCCACTGATATAGCTTGCCTCATCGGAGCCCAGCAGCACGTAGATCGGCGCGACTTCGACGGGCTGCCCGGGACGCCCCATGGGGTAACCAGAACCGAAGTTCTTCACGGCTTCATCGGGCATGGTGGACGGGATCAGTGGCGTCCAAATAGGGCCAGGTGCAACGCTGTTGACCCGAATGCCTTTCTTGCCCAGCAGCTGGGCCAGGCCTGCGGTGAAGTTGGCAATGGCGCCTTTGGTGGCGGCATACGCCAACAGGCTGGGTGATGGGTCGTCTGAGTTGACCGAGCTGGTATTAATGATCGAACCGCCTTTGGGCATTGCTGGCAAGGCGCGCTGGCAAATGCGGAAAATGGCGGTGATGTTGGTATCGAATGTCTTCACCCATTCATCATCGTCAATCTCGTCCAGTCCATCATGAGCCATCTGGAACGCGGCGTTGTTGACCAGAATATCGATTCGACCGAACTGCGCCACGGTCTTGTCGACGATGTCGTAGCAGTGCTGTTTCTGCGCCAGATCGCCCGGTAGCAGAAGGCATTGCCGGCCTGCAGCTTTGACCCACCGCGCAGTTTCCTGCGCATCTTCATGCTCATCCAGGTAGGAAATGGCAACGTCAGCGCCTTCGCGAGCATAGGCGATTGCTACCGCACGCCCGATGCCGCTATCGGCGCCGGTGATCAAGGCGATTTTGCCTTTCAGTCGGTTGTTGCCGGTGTAGCTCTGCTCTCCGCAGTCCGGGCAGGGCTCCATCTTGCGTTGTGATCCGGGAACACTTTGCGGTTGGGAGGGAAAAGGAGGGGTTGGGTAGTCGCTCATCGGGAAGACTCCTGCAGTTGAGTGCGCGTGTTAGCGTTCGAACGGAACTTGAGTCCGGCGTTGAGATGAGTTCAGGGTTTGAACGACAGGCGGTCGCGCCTTCCATTTCCATTGAATTATTGGGAATTGGTCAGCTCTACCGCTGACCCTGTGTCGCGCTTTCAGTGCGAGGCACCACCATTAACCGGAGGGTCAAGTGCCTCGAATCATCACCCCCAGCACGCCTGAACATGAGATCGATCAGCAGAATGCGAAGATGTTCGGTACCCCAAAAGAGCGCCTGGATTTCTATCGGCGCGAAATTCAGTACGAGACAACCATCCTGGCCAATCGTACAGATGCCTATCTCGCTGCCCAGTCGTTCCTGGTCATCGCTTTCGTTTCTTCGATGGGCAACCTCAATCAGAGCTGGGGCGAGATGTTTACCGTGATGGTACCGGCGTTTCTCGCACTGCTCGGCGTGTTGAGTTCGCTGAACGCCTGGCCAGGCATCCGCGCCGCCTTCCGGATCATCGAACACTGGCAACTGAAGCAAAGCCATTTGCTGCGTAGTGAGCCCATGATGGGGTTGGCGTATGACGAATCGCCGTTGTTCTGCGAAGCGGAAACCTCGCGGGCGGGACACCGCAAATCGCTGCTGTTCTCCCTACGCACGCCTTGGATTTTTCTCGGCTTCTGGGTCTTGCTGGGCACCTATTCGGTTTATATCCAGCTGGCGTAACCCGAGCCCTCCAGGCGCCTTGAGGCAGGACCGGAGGGCAGGGCGCAGGAAGCTTTACTCAACTCGTCAGTGCCTTGATCAACTGTTGGTTGAAGGCCGGAATATCGTCCGGCTGGCGGCTGGAGATCAGGTTGCCGTCCACCACAACTTGCTCATCCACCCAGTCGCCCCCCGCATTGCGAATGTCGTCTTGCAATGTCTTGTAGCTTGTCATCCGCTTGCCTTTGGCTAAGCCACTGGACACCAGCAGCCAGCCTCCGTGGCAGATGACGGCCAGCGGCTTGCCAGCCGCGTCGTGGCTCTTTACCAGGTTTTGGGCACCGGGTATCAAGCGGATCGTGTCAGCGTTCTGCACGCCGCCTGGCAGCACCAGAGCATCATACAGATCGAGTTGGGCACTTTCGAAGGTTGCATCAACGGCAAATTCGTCGGCTGGCTTGTCGTGATTCCAGCCACGCACCTTACCCTCCTTGTCAGCGAGGATGTCGATCTCGGCACCCGCTTTCTGCAAAGCCTCACGAGGCCCGGTGAGCTCGATCTGCTCAAAACCATCGGTCACCAGGAAGGCCACGCGTTTGCCACTCAGTTGTGCATTCATCATTGAATCTCCATTTTCGATAAGCCTGAAAGGGAAGGCATTTGGCCAGGCGCGAAGTTCAAAGGCGACGCCTCAACGCCGTCGACGTTGGGCATGAGAGATGAGAAGTCCCGCGAGCAAACCGATGACCGCCGCACTCAGCAACAGCGGTATCTTGTCTTTTGGGGTGAGGCCGATGCCCTCCATGCTTGCTGGCCTACCTGTTGGCGTGAACAGATGCTCGGAGCAATCCAGCGCGCCGGAACTGCGGTTCAATGGTGTATCCGGATTGGATGGATCGACGAACTCAACGTCCTCAGTCGTGGCGTGGACGTCCAATGGGTTCAGCTTCAGTGCTGTGCCGTCCATCAAGGTCAGTGTCAGATTTTCAATGTCTCCCGCTGCGCGACCTGGAAAAATCGGTTCGCCTGCAGCATCGAGGTTGTCGTAAATGAAGCGCTTGCCCTCCAGCCACCCAACGGCTGTGAGTGGCTCGGGGCCGAGGTAGTATTTTCCATCGAGGAAAAAGCCTGGAAACTGGTGAGCGCGTTCGACGTTCCCAACGGAGTAACGCTCACCCGCCTTCATGCCTGTTGTTGGATCGATCATGACTACGACCTCCTTATGCGGGTATAGCCATGGAGGTCGCCGAGACAGCACGTGTTCCTGAGGGATGACCAATGGACGTCAGTTCACTCCGTTGGGGGTGTGGTCGGTGGTTGCGGCGGCAGAGTTATCAATTAGTTGATCAATGAAGCGAGATTGGTGATTTGCGAGGGTTTGGGAAGAAATACTGTCCGAGCAGACAGCAAGCCGGTGTCGATCACCATGTCGGCCGAAGTCAGAATCACGGGCAGGGCAGGCCACCTCCGCCAGATCTCGTGCGCCAGGCCTAAGCCGTCCATGCTTCAGGCATATGAATATCTGTCATCACCCAACTCGTGAGTTCTTGATTGCAAAGGCGGTGCAACGCCTCGTCAGCATTTGCGCAGGACATTACGATGACGGCGTAAAGTGACGTGAGACGCTCGGCGGTAAGGTCTCTTAGGAGGTCGTCGTCTTCCACGATCAGGATAGTCTTTGGCATGTAGAGTCTGCTCGCTTCTCATGTGCGTTAGGGCTCCGGGTCTCTCTAGGGCGTTGCTTCTAAGCGATGAGTGGTGCGCTAGGCGCCGTCATGGATTAGCGGCTATGGTAGGAAAGCGGTGAGCGAATCGCCTTTACGCCCTGAAAGGATTTTGGGCGTTTCCCGTTAATCCGGAAGGGAAGACTATGCATCAGCTACCAGTGGACGAAACAATCCGAGCGGCCTTGAAGAAGACTCATGCGCGCTTGCACCGCCAACATGAGCTTGTGGTCGAGTTTGGCGTAATGTCCCTGAAGGCTGTGGACTTGGATCTATTGCTGACCCATGCATGTGCAGTAGTCGCAGAGGGGATGAGCACTCGCTTTTCCAAGGTGCTCCAGCCAGCAGAGGAGGGTGAAGGTTTTGTTCTGACCCACGGGGTTGGCTGGGATGCATCTGATATCGGGCGGGCTACCGTCGGCGCAGATGTGGCTAGTCCAGCTGGCTACGCATTGGCTACTTACAGGCCTGTACTCTCGAATCATTTGGGTATGGAAAACCGCTTCCGTACGCCGGAGCTGCTGAAAAAATATGGAATCGAGCGGGCTATCAATGTCCCGATCCGGGGCGTGCTGAGCCCGTTTGGTGTACTCGAAGCCGACAGCAGCAACGGAGACGATTTTGTAGAGAGCGATCTGGTTTTTCTGGAAGGTATCTCGAACGTTATCTCCATGGCTGTCGAAAGAATATCGGCGGGCGTAGATGTCCCACTTCCCGATCCTTATTCCGAGACCATTCTGAACGCCAGTCCTGACTGGGTAGATATCCTGGCCCCGAGCGGCGAGATTGAGTTCATGAATGAAGCCGGGCTGACGTTCATGAATACCCAACTGGCCAGCGTTAAAGGTCAGCTATGGTATGACCTTTGGCCCGAAGCATCGCGATCACTCGTTTGCGAGGCGGTAGCCAAAGTCAGTGCCGGGGAAACATTCAGGTTTGAAGCGAATTGCCCCATCGCGCCTGATGAACCGAAATGGTGGGATGTGACGGTTGCTCCGATCCTGGGCACAGACGGCCAGGTCGAGCGGGTCATTGCTGTATCAAGGGATATCACTGAGAGGCACCAGTACGAAGCTCAACTGCTCTCACTCATTGAGGCGCAGGACAGCAGGCAAAGTCGAAGCGACCTCTATCTCGAAGAAATCCATCATCGAGTCAAAAATAGCCTTCACTTGGTAAACACCCTGTTACTACTTCAAGCCAACCTCACGCCCGACGCGGCTGTGAAAATGCAGCTTGAAACCGCCGCAGGACGAGTGGTGACCATTGCCAGCGTTCACGAGCGGCTGTATCAGTCTGCCGAAGACCAAGAGGTTCGCGCCCGCGATTACCTGGAGGCTCTGCTGGGTGATCTGGGCAAGGCGTTGGCCGACCGAAAAATTCTGTTGGAGGCTGACGACTTCGTCTTGCCACAAGAAAGAATGGCGCCTTTGGGATTAGTGATCTCCGAGTTGATCACCAACGCCCTCAAGTACGGCAAGGGTTGCATCGATGTAATCGTCAAATATGCCGGCGACCATGCCCAGCTTACCGTCAGGGATGAAGGTGAAGGTTTCCCAGATAATTATCCTAAGCCGACGGGAACAGGTCTTGGTATGCGCTTGGTCAAAAGCTATTCCGGCTACGGCAGCGCGGCAGTGGTGGTTGATCGCCAAGATAGCAAAAGCTGTATCCATGTTCGCTTTAAGCTCTAGATGCGTGAGGGGCGCCGCATGCCCCAATAGCAGCGTCAGCAAGACTGCGAACGCTACGCGCTGATTTCTGAGCTAGGAGAGGTCTAGGAAACCAGGGGCGATTCAATCTTTTACCAACAAGAAAATGTTGAGCTGGCTCAAATGCTCGGTTTTGATCTGAGTCAGGCAATCCGTTGGATTCCGAAACCCGGGAGGTGAAATGGGCATCTGGGCACGAGGAGAAACCCTAGGGTTCACTGGTCACATTAGTGGTCGCGAGGACATTCCACTCAAAACGCGATTGGTGCAGATTCTTGATTGTGACTGTTATCCATAAATGATAAAAACGTATATTCAAGAAAATCAGGTCGTTAGCAGAAGTGAAACCCATAAAGGATAAATAATTAGCAAAATCTTAGGGATTTATCCTTTTTGAGCTGCAGAAGATGCGCATTGTAACGTCATATATCGTAAGGTTATAAAAAGCATCTGAAAAACATTTTTTTGTCATTTTTCGTGTATCCGTTACACGGTTTTAGAAAATAATAAAAATTGGCATGCAATCATATTTCTTAAGAAAATCATCAGCTTATGAGAGATAATTCCTTTGATTTTTGGCTGGTTTGCCAATGGTGGTTTTGCGGTGCTTTTTTCTTTGCTATATGGAGATTTTTTCACACGGAAAATCTAAGGTCATGCATATCGAGATTGAAGAAGGGATGCATGTTGTAGCTCGCGGAAAAGCTGCATTAATTGTGGGGCCGGTTGATGCAGATTCAGTTGAGGTACTTCTGCTTTCTACTCGACAAAAGATCACTGTTGGACTGAATGAGATAGAGTTTATCACGGTGCCCAAGAGATCTACTGGCGGCCCCGAACTTCTTTATTTGACTAGATTGGAATCTGAATCAAATGACCAGGAAATTCAGCTGGCATTGAGGCGCTACGAGGTATTGTCGAGATTGCACCGTAAGGAAATTTCTGTGGCTCAAGCAGCAGAGGAAATAGGTGTTACTCGATCGCATGTTTATAAGTTGCGTGCCAAGCATGATGAAAGTATGGGGTATTGCACGCAGTTGGTTCAGCGAAGAGGTAATAAGAAAAACTCACGACATTTAGATCCTGCTCTCGAAAAAGAAATAGAGGCGGTGCTCGAGACATTTCGTGAACGTGCAGGAGTTACATTTGCAGAGGTGTGGCGTGCTGTCCAAAAAGCTTGCATGTCACTTAACCTAAAATGTCCTGTACGCCGAACGATTCGAAATCGTATGAAAAGTAGTTTTACTCGCAAAGAAGTCACCCGTTTGAAATATGGGCGGGAGGTGGCTGCACAGATGCATGACTCTCGACCAGGAAAGTACAAGGCTACCAAACCCTTAGAGTGGGTGCAGACTGACCACACGCTCGTTGACTACGAGGTCCTCACGGACGACCGTAGTGACATTATTGGTCGCCCTTGGCTGACTCTGTTTATTGATGTCTATACGAGGGTGATACTAGGCTACTATCTTAGCCTTCATCCACCTAGCACTTTGTCGGTTGCTTGTGCCTTAGCTCATGCGGTGATGCCAAAGGAAGACTTTTTACGTAGATTGAACTTATCAGGCTTCAAGTATCCGATGTATGGCCCCCCGTCCATGGTCTATATGGATAATGCGAAAGAGTACAGGAGTCATAAGTATCTCTCTTCTTTAGATCGTGCGCATATCGGCTACGACCACCGTCCGCTTGGGAAGAAGCACTTTGGTGGTCATGTCGAAAGGCTGATAGGTACGATGATGAATAAGGTTCATTTGTTGAGCGGCAGCACAATGTCAAATACAGTTATTAGGAAAAGACTGGCTAGAGATAGGAAACCCACCCAAACGTTCACGGAGTTTGCTAGGTGGTTTGCGTTAGAGGTAATGGAATATCATTCAACCGTGCACAGCGAAATTAAAAAGACACCTTTGCAAGCATGGCAGGATTACTATGGTCCGCATGGTGTAGTGCCTTTTCCTCCGCAAATAACAGATGCGCACCAGTTTCGCTTGAACTTCATGCCTCAAGAATATAGAAACATTCGGCCCGGTGGCATTGAATTCAAGACTCGTTTTTATTGGGATCCTGTGCTCGACCCCTTCATTGGAGAGAAAAAGGTTCTGATGAAATACGACCCTTTTTCACTTAAGCAAATCTGGGTCCAGTTAGATGGGCAATTCATTGCGATTCCTTTTGCCGACATGACGTTGCCTGATATTACTCTGGAAGAGCATAGAGCGAAAGTTCTCTCTAGTCACTCACTGGAGCCAGGATCTTTTGGTGATGCTCAAGCAGCAGAAGCACACAGTGAAGCAGGCAGGATAGAAAGTACAAGCATAAAGAAGACGCGCGCCGCCAAAAAACAACTAGCTGCGAAAGTTGAGTATCAGAAAGAGTTCTCGTCTGCGGTGGTTGTCAAAAAAGAGAAGAAAGTTGCTCCCGATTATTCTTTGCCGCCAAAGCCTTTCAAGGGGGGTGTGTAAGATGGGTTATGATCATGTGCGCCCTGACCGGGAGGCGTTGCTCGACTTGGATGTTGAAAGTAGAATTAAACTGATGCTCGGTGATATTTGGGTGGATATAGCGCCAAGTGAAAGCGTATTCAAAGTTATGAACAATATGGCGAATGTTCCTAAGAGAATCACAGCGCCCGCGCTTTTGGTGACGGGCCTAGGGGGAACTGGAAAGAGTGCAATAGTCAAAGAGATTCCAAATCGAGTAACTCGGAGCGAAGGACTTCTAACGATAAGCATGGCCTCTGATCCAGACTTAATGAAAAGAAAAGAGTTTAGGACTGAGATTTACCAAAAACTGGAGCTTCCCTGTCCGCCAATTCACCGCAAGTCCTCTGTAGCCGACTTAGTTACTAGAGAGCTGTCAGAGATCTTAAAGCTTAGGAAAATATGGGGCTTAGTGATTGATGAGATTCACGACATGCTATTGTGCGGAAAGGTGGAACAGAGGATTAATAGCTCAATGCTGAAGGCTTTTCTTGGGGAGTCATATGGAATTAGCCTATTCGCGTTTGGTACTCCTAAAGCTAACAGCTTTATATCCGCCATAACCGAAACGCAGCGTCGTTTTTCGGTAATCGAATTAGAGGACTGGAAAGAAGATGAAAGCTTCAGGACGTTTTTACTGGGAGTCGAGGAATTGCTTCCTCTTAAAAGGTCATCACGACTGTACGACCAAGACAAAGTTTTTGCCATTTTGGCTGCCACTTCAGGGCGAATGGATAACGTGATGAATTTGATCAGGTCTGCAGGATGCTACGCGCTCAGAGATGGAACCGAAGCTATTAGTCTCGAGCATCTTGCAAAAGCATCTGCCAGTCCTTGGGGTTTTTGATGAGTACCGTTGCAGGTATGCCCCATATACTGCATGATGAAACGATATCTTCTTGGCTGTATAGATCTACGCTTAGGTCTCGATACAATAATCAGTATTTGGCTGGTCAGTCATTTATGATCCCGCCACCAGTTTCCTGGGGCGGCCCGCTGGTCGAGAGTAGTGACTGGGACTTTGATCCAAACACAGATTTTTTAAAAACGGCCATGGAGAATTTATCAATTGATGTTAATTATGCCGCTGCATTATTTTTCAACCCCCACGGGCGTGTTGTGGACTGGGCTCGACGCTGGTGGTTCTGTGCCCAGTGCTTGCGTGCAGACATTGCTAGGGGGCAAGCCCCAGGCTGGCGTAAGCATTGGTGCTATAGAGATTCGATCGTTTGTTCGACCCACGGGGCGGATCTGCAAAGGTTACAGGCCCAACCTCAACTGAGTCGTGGATGGGACGCCTTTATTCAATGTCTGCAGGACAGATTGATTGATCCAGCCTGGCAGAGCCAAAACTTTCAGCGCTTCCGCGTCAGTGTTGTGAACAGATTGGCAAGATGGAAGTTGAAGCAAAGAAAAGTCACCCTTAATATATTCGACAACTTATATAGTGTTATGCTGCTTGCGCCTGTGTATAACGGCAATCAGGGCATGGCGTATGAATTATTTGGCGAGCCTGGCCCTTTGGTCCGCCTTGCGATGCCTAATTATCTTGCTGGCATCAAATACGGTGCAGAATTTGCGAGTATGAAGGCAAGATTTGCGAGTCTTTTGCTTGCTGGATACTTAATGGGAATTGTAGGTGGCCGAGATCTAGAATTTGTCGCAGCCAAGGATGAGAGATTTGAGACTTGGAGGAGCTATAATTTGGATATAGTGAACTCTATGCGATTTGGGTGTGCAAGTCAATTGGACGTCAAGTTACTTGAATCGCTTCTCTTTGGGCGTGAGGGGCTCCAGTGCGATATTCTTAATCGTGCGCTTCGTACTTATTTTTTTAAGCTTAGAATGCAGTAGGACTTTTCACGCTCATGCTGGGCTATAGCCGTGCCGTAAAGTATGTGTATCGTGCGCTGCTAGTTTTGACTTGGTTTGGCAAATGTTGCCCAGTGAATATCTTTGTTCACTCATGACGCTTTTTCATGGATTATTTATAGAAAACTAATTGGTGCGCAGGGCGAGGCGTTCCACATGTGTGAGCGTGGCACCAACCAGTATGCTTTGGGGCTGTGCTCACAAGCCTCTGCTTAGGTCCATTCTCCGGGTTATTTCTTGAAAACTACGTGAGAAGTGTTCCAAGGTTTTCTTAGTCAGCACCATGTATTGAGATGGGTGGGCCTTCCGCTGCCCGAAGTCAGATTAGGATGAGGCAGAGTGGGATTTCAATAGCGATCTTGATTTCTTATATGGAATGGGGCAAGTGCTAGGTAGCCTACCGCACTGTCAGACTGGGCTTGCAGAGTGCCAGATTGGTAAGGCCAAGGCCCTGTTTTTTTGCTAGAATTACCCAAGCTTGGATGATTTTCTTCAGTAGGCAAAGAAAATCTTCAGTTCTGAAGTTTTTCTACAATTTTTCTTCAGTCACGTTTAACTCGCGTGACGCATTCAAGGTGTTTTCGTGATCTTGACAATGTTCGCTAGCTTCAACGCTTGTACAGTAGGTGGCCGATGAGCGATCAAATAGCCCCCCTGAGTTCCGATTCGACGAGGTTCGTTTTCCGCTCCTGCTATGCCACAGTGCTCAGAAGGGTGGACGCCCGATACGACGTTCGGGGTTACCTATTGGCTCAGATGGTAAAGCTCTGCCTTCAGAATCGAGGCAGGCTGCCTCGTGTTAGCCGCGACTTTTACACGCAGTACGCTCAAGCCGAGGCGATTGCATTCTTGGAAATATGTGCCACCAACTTGCTGTTAGGTCCGGCAGGTCGCTTTTCGCTGCAGGAATATCATTACCAGGCAGATGCGCACGCGGACCTGGGCTAGGCTCTGTACGAAATCCCAAGAAACTGAATCGAAGCCCCTCGGGGGCTGAAATTCTGTAGGGTTCTCCGCCATCTACGGAAAGGAATTCTGTGATGGCAAAGCGGTACGAACTCTCGGACGAGGCCTGGGATGTGGTCTCCGATCTCTTCATCGAAACCCATGGCCGGGGGCGACCGCGTCTGAGCGACCGCCTGATGCTCGATGGCGTGCTCTGGGTGCTCTGCTCGGGTGCTGCTTGGCGAGATATGCCGGATCGATTTGGCCCGTGGTCAACGGTGTATCAACGATTTCGGGGCTGGCGAAATCAGGGGACATTCGATCAGATGCTCAAACGCTTGCACCTGAGGCTGAATGAGCAAGGCTTGATCGATCTGCAAACCTGGATGATCGACTCAACTGCAGTACGTGCAACCCGAGCCTCATCTGGCGCCGGGAAAAAAGGGGGCCTGACGAGCCTGCCGATCACGCTCTAGGTCGCAGTCGCGGCGGCCTGACAACCAAAATCCACATGCTCTGCGACGCCAACGGGACACCGTTGCGCTTTCTTCTCTCTAGCGGTCAAGCCAGTGACATTAGCTACGCCCAGCCTCTGTTGGACGAAGTCAGCATTCCATCAAGCCAACGTGGCCGCCCGCGCAAACGCTGTAAATGGCTGCTTGCCGACAAGGGCTATGACGCCGAAGCGCTACGCCGCTATTGCGACCAGTATCGAATGCAGCCCGTCATCCCTCTGCGCTCGATGAAGCGCAAGCCTAAACCAGGATTACCCAGACTCTTTGATCGGCCCAAGTACCGACAATGCAACATCATCGAGCGCATGTTTGGCTGGCTGAAAGAGAACCGCCGGATCGTAACGCGCTTCGACAAACTCGCGAAAAGCTACGCCGCCATGGTCTCACTGGCTTGCTCCATGCGGTGTTTGAGACATCTCTTTTCGTACAGAGCCTAACCCTTAGCCCGTTCAGCAGCATTAGATGCTCACGTATAAACGTCGTACTCAAGACGGTAGAGGAAGGCCCATACCTGCTCATACCTTTCTTGATGCCAAAGCAGGGTGCATGGGGTGTGGTTGCCAAGACCTATTGCAGGATTGATCATCCAGCGCTGCGCCAGTTCTACTTTTCCGAGCACTTCGATAGCTTTTCGAAAAATTTCTCCGTGCCTTGTTAAAAACGCTCCATGTGCAGAGGTCCAACAGCTCGTTGAGGGCTGTTCGCTAAGTCCGTGGATCGTGAAACTGTTCATTGGCAGGGGTCCGAAATTGGCAGTCGAGAGACTCTATTAACACTATGACATTAGGAGGGGGGGCACGCCACCGATCCTGTAGCCACGGGCAGCGGACCGCTATGTGAAGAACCCCTGATTTTATCGAGTTGCGATGGGTGTCGGCTAAGCCAGTCGGTCATCAGGGTATCGGCTCAGTGCCTCATAGCTGGTGTTTAGGTTGTGTGGTGCCCGGTGTCTTTGCCTTATGATGCTCAAGATCACGACCAGTGCAGGTGAGGCTCCCCAGCGCGAGCGCGATCCACGGGCGCCGCCGCAGGTCCGGCCTGTTCTGGCTAGGGTTGATCCTCCGCAGGCAGGGTGGCGGCCGGTGCGGGATCGACTGGCGGCTCAATCGAAAACAATTGGCTCGCGCGACTTCCCAGCAGCGAACCGGCCTGAAAGTAGCCCATCACCGTGCTGACACTGCGGTGCTCGGTCATCGCCATACCTCGCCAAGCGGCACGCCCTGGCGTCCGGCCTCTGTGACGAAGCCCAAGCGAAGGCTGTGCGCCGCCCAGTCGCCGTCGAGGCCGGCCAGTGCCGCGCGACGTTTGACGATACGCGCGACCTGGTCAACGGACAGCCCAGCAGCCGCGACGCGGCCCCCTTTGTACCAGCGGCGAAACAGCGGGCCCTCGCAGGTCGGTGCTACAGCGAGCCAGGCGTTCGACGCCTGGGCCGCCGGTCCTTCCAGCGGCTTTCCCGCCGCACGCCGCTGCTGCCGGTTTTGCATACAGCCAGGTGTCGGCGTCCAGACGTCGCAGGTCTCCGATCTGCAAAGCCACGATTTCCGAGCGGCGCCGGCCACCGCCGCCCCAGGCCAGCAACAGCAGGGCGCGATCGCGCGTGCCACGGACGCCGTCAGTGCAGGTGGCGAGCATCGCCTGCAGCGGCTCCAACACCACCGCGGTTTTCTTCCGCACGGATACGCCTTGGCGCGCCTGGGCCTTACGTGCCTCGCGAAGAGGCGTCTTCACCGCAGGAACCTCACTTGGGTTATCCCAGCGTCGCAGTCGATGCCATTTAGCCAAAACTGCCAAGCGATGGCTAACTGTGCTAAACGACAGTGGCCCTTGGTTGCCCTTGATATTAGCCGCCACCAGCGCGGCGTCGACGGCCGGCGGCAGCAGATGTGTCCAGCCGCCACTGTTATCGGGCCTGGCCAGGTGGTCGACAATAAACTGCACGGCAACCTCGGGTGGCAGCGCGCCGTCGCCGAGCGATCGACGATAACGCAACCGCAGCCACGCGGACCAAGAGGTGAGGGCGCTCTGGTAACTGCGCGCGGTATTGGCTGCGGTGCCGGTCGTAATGAACGCCTCGGCCGCGGCGCGGGTGCTGTCGTCCAACTCCGCCAGCACCAACGGCTTGGCGGAGGGCAGCTGCACCGGCTCTGTCAATTTCGTCTCGCTCAACGCTGCAATAGGTTCGGATAACCTGTGGCTTATCAGACCTAATATAGCGAAGAGGTAGGCATGACGATATCCATGATCGTGAAGAGCAGCAATCGCCCCTTTGCGACCGCTGAGCGCTAACGGCTTTACCAAGTGCGACGGGCACTCTGTGGGGAGCGGGTTTTCCCGCTAAGCAGACGACGCGGTGGATGTCACCGGCTTTGCCGGTGTTGGCGGGTTAACTCGCTCCCACAAAGTCCGCTATCAGAGGCAAGGGCCGGCAAAGGCTCGCGCCCCACAGCGGGCCTCGGTCATTGATGATCGCGGTCGTAGCGGGTGCTTCAGGGCGATACAACGCGTTAACCCGGTCGCCTATGGCGTAGCCGAAGATCAACCCATTTTCGGAGTTCCTGATCATTCTGCCCGTGACGTCCCTAAATTCGATTTGTGGATGATCGCCGCGCGTTCACAGCGCCGACATTACCTTGGGAGCGTTGGGCGTGAGAGGCGCCGATGCAACGGACGCAGCGGACGCCGACGAAGACATTCAGGACGACGGTCAAGTCATTTACGCATGAGGAGAAAGGCAATGGACAACTACCACCTGAGCCTAACCGCTGATGGCTGGGAGCTGAAGAAAACCGGTGCGGAACGAGCCGCCAAGCGCGCCGCTACGAAGCAGGGGTTGGTTGGTTCGCTGTCTGACTTCTTTGATGGCAAAACAGCTTCGGTGAAAATTCATAAAGCTGACGGCACTATCGAAGAAGAGCGTACCTACCCACGTTCGGCTGACCCGAGGCGTTCGAAGGGGTGATACCAGTTACCGCTGCAGGCCTGGGTATCAGTGTCAGCGATTCGACCGGGCATGGGCTGTACAAGTGGCTGCTCGCGAGCTTCCTGATCGGGAAGAGGATTCGTTCCTCCTTCGCCGTGGAGGAGTACCGGAACTTGGTTGATCGGCATGGCCTGGATACGCCGGAGAAGTTGGCCCGCTGTTCCCATCGGGATCTCGTAAGACTCCTAGGCCAGGCAGGTTACGCGCGATACGACGAGTCCACGGCGAAGCGGCTTCATGCTTTGAGTGTTCGGGCCGCTAGCGAACTCGATGTTCAGTTGATCTCGCTGAAAAAGAACGAGTTGGACACCTCTGCCTTCCAGGCCTGGCTTTTGAGCTTCGAAGGGGTTGGCCCTAAAACTCTCGAGATTTTTATGCGTGAAGCAGCAGCCCTCCTTGAGCACCGCTCTACAGCGGGATCGTCACGCTGAAGCAGGTGCCGCTCTCTTCAGAGGATGACACGTCGATTTTCCCTCCATGACTGGCGACGATTTCAGCTGCGATGAAAAGGCCTAACCCCAGGCCTTGGGAAGCTTTGCTACCCGTCTCGGTATAACCAGAGTATCGACGACCAGGATCAAACAAGGATGGCATAGCGGCTGGAGAGATGGGCTCTCCGGCGTTTCTGACTTCGAAGGTCATTGTGTTGTGGCTGCCTTTGAGGGCGACCTGGATTGGCTGCTGCAGGTCACCATGCCTGACTGCATTACCAATCAGGTTGGTAAATACCTGAGCCATTCGCTCTGGATCAAAACCACCCACGACCGGATCGGTATCATTGAATATAATCGTCGCGTTTGGCTCCCCAGAACTCAGTTCCTTGATTGTCGTGCGGCAGATCAAATTCAGCTCGGTGGGACTTTTGACAACCGGAATACCGGTGCCAAGGTTGCATCGTGCGAGGTCGACCAAATCGTTGACCATACGATTGGCTCGGCGGGCGCTGACCCCAACCTGAGCAGCAATGTCTTTTTCTCGATCCGAGAGCGTTTGGCTTTTTCTCAGTAAGTCAGCGCCCATCAGTATCGCTGTCAGGGGGGCTCGCAAATCATGTCCCAGCACGCCTAAAACCATTTTTCGGGTCGTTTCGACAGCTTGACCGTAGGCGCTGATTGACTCCACCAGCGCCTGGTCAATGGCCTCGTTAAAACGCACCATGTCCTCGATTTGCGAAGGTGAGCTGAACGCTTCCTCTGCCAGCCACAGTCGTAACACGCTGGATCTCAAGGCGCGAAATTCCGACACCATTTGATCCATGGAGAACCCGTCTATAAGCCTGAGAATGGCGTGCGTTTGTGCTGCAGTTTCTTGGTCAATCTGCGGCGCCAGGCCTTGGGATTTTCTTATTTGCTGTCGTTGTGTTTGCGGAGTTCGCATGTCCAGGGCGGCAGCCTTGAGTAGCTGTTCTGCATGGTTTCTTAGCGCACTGGCCGCCAGATCCTGTCTAGGGACATCAATGTCTCTGGCAAAGCGCTCCCACGCTTGGAGGATCAGTTCAAGATTCGCTTCGATGAAGTCGGGGAGTCGCATCGTCTACCTCTTCTTTGGCTACTGCCACCCCAGGTCAGCCGTGAACTATAGCCGGTAAGCCAGCACTCCGCCCCGTGCGACAACGGCCAGAACGGAACCTCAAGCCTACTCTTTTGACCGTAGGAGTGGGCCACGTCTGTCGCCAAAAATGTTGTACATATTCTTGTTTTTGTACAAGCTTTAGTCGTGAAACTTTTTGAATTTAATGCAGTTACGTCGGCTCCATATCTTATCGACAGGAGCCTGAATCATATGTCTTCACTGAAACTTTACGTCATTGACTATCAGCTTCGCGGAGCGTCCAAGCAATTTGTCATCCGCTTGGAAAATATGTCCAATGCGGAGGCCTGGCATTGGGCGAGCTGTGACGCCGGGATTGGAGTGATCCCAAGGTTCGCACAGCAAAACATTCGCAAGGTGGGCCGTCTCATGGCGGAGCGTTACGGTCTTTCTGACGTTCGTTGGAGACTTTCAAGCAGCGTCTCGGCATGATTGTCGAAACGGCCAACGGCCTTGAGCGAACCGCTCCGCTGATCGCGGCACGCTCAGTCTTCTCATGGCGGTGGTTCAAATGAGGTTAGAAGCTGACGGACTATCGTTAAGCGGGCACCATGTGCTGATCGTGGAAGACGACGAAACCCTCAATATGGTGCTGGCCCAGATTCTCACTGAGCTGGGCGCTTGTGTAGCGAGTTTTGGCAACGCCGAGGATGCGCTGATTGGTCTTCTTGAAAATCACGGCGCTTGTTCATTGGTGATTGCCGATCACGGCGTTCCTGGAGCCCTCAAGGGCTTGGAATTTTTGCAGATGGTCGCTGAAAAATGGCCTCATATTCCCGCCATTCTCACTTCTGGGTATCAGTTGCAGCCCACCGGTGCACCTCCTGTGACATTCCTGTTCAAGCCGTGGTCGGTTGAGGAGTTACTATCCGCGATTGGCCAAGCAATGGCAGGGGACTCGATCATGGGTGTTCTGGATCAGTAAAACCATCAGAAAGGTGATGATCGTTGTGGAGGTGTTGATGATGAGCTGCCAGGTATCGTTGGAGTGAAACCATGGCCCCGAGGCTGCCCACATTCCAATCAGTACGATGGCGATGAGGAAAGTAGTTGGCCTGCCAGCATGGTTGGAAAGCCATTGGCAGAACTGCGCGAATTTCATGATGCTTTTCCTTTTGAACACGTTGCACATGTTCCATTGACCCTCAAACTGTTCAGAAATCTTTTTTTACATTTGCTCGGCCTGACTAACAGCCGCATGTTTGGGCTTCGAGCTTTGGAGTCAGTCATGTTGGGGGTGGAAGCCGGTGTGTTGTGTCCTGCGGGTACGACTCGACTGCCTCGTGCCTGGCCCACGGAACATAGTCAGTCCTCGAGCGCCACGGTTAATGCGGGTCTGCAGCGGCAAGCAGTTCGCTGATGGTGTCTCCGAGCGCATCAAGGGTGCACGGCTTGGTGATGTACCTGGCATTAACAGGGAGGCAGCCTGGAAGTAAAACCGTGCGCCCAGAAATGATGATGACGGGAAGGTCGCGGTTGGTTGACCAGAGCGTTTTGGCGAGCCCGAGCCCATCAGTGGTGCCTGGCATGTTCACGTCCGTAATGACGAGAGCAAACGGCTCGGCGTTTAACCTACGAAGGGCGTCGTCGGCGTTGCTGCACTCGACGACCTGGTAGCCGAAGTGTGTCACGGCGTCGGCCATCAGGCAGCGCAGGATGTCATCGTCTTCAACCAACAAAACCTTCTGTGCCATAGAGCTCGATCCTTGTTGTTGTACTCGTTAGTGGATCCTCCGAGCACAGCGTTGCTTGCTCCTGACCAATGGTGACCAACCCGCTAACAGATCTCGATTGAGTCGAAGTTCCGACGCCGCTGTCTTCGCTTTAGGTCATTCGTAGCCACAAGGCTGCCAAGGAGCGAGTGTGAGGATCGGTTGCTTGGGATGGGGATCACTGATTTGGATACCTGGGGAGCTTCGTCTGGCGGGAGACTGGCGAGCGGACGGCCCAGCACTCCCTATCGAATTTTCAAGGGTCGCTGATGGGGGGGAACTGGCGACAGCAATATGCCTTGGCGCCGCTACGGTCGATGTACTGTGGGCTCCCCTCATAACGAACTCACGCCAGGGATTACCTGAACAAGGTGCCCGCACAGATCCGTACCGCATACCGGCAGTTTTTTGCCGAGCGCCTCGGATGGTGATTCAGCCCGGCTGTGCTTTCGTTGAAGCACGGCCTAGCACTTCCTGTGAATGGTTTCTTCATCCTCGAGCAGGGGAATACAATGCGTAGATCTGGTTGGTTTCTTATGGTGCTTGGCAGTGCAGGGCTCGTCGGTACGCTGGTACTGCTGACTATCACGTTGATGGATTTTAGTAATGCCCCTCGCGCCTCGATGGTGGGGAGCCTGTTCATGATGGCAGCGTCAGCGCTTCTTCTCGTCATCGGCAGACGGCTTCGGGCAAGAGGAAGGCCGCTGCTGCCTATTTTGCTTTGATGCTGCGGTCGTCAGTAGGCCTACAGTCTGTTTCAAAGATGCCAGGGTGACGCTCACCCTGGCAAAGCTCATCAAGGCTTAGCGGCTTTCGCTGTTGCGGCCACCGCCATGGCTGTTCTGTCCACCTTTGGGGCCAGCCTCAGAGGCTCGCTCACGGTCATTGGCGAAGTTGCCGCTCGAGGATTGTCCGCCCTCGCGCCCGGCTTCGGACGCTTTCTCGCGGTCGTTGGCAAAATTGCCTGGGTTGTTCTGTGCGGTGCCGCCTTGATTGCCGCGATCACCTTGATTGTTAGCCATGATCTTTCACCTCATGTGTCACACAGGAAAGTCTGTGTTCAATTCGGAGGGGTAAAAGCCACTGTTTCGCACACCTGAATTTCGCTTTGCCCGACGGGTTGCGTTAAGAAAGCTGCTTCACGGACTGTGGCGAGCCAACTCTTAGCATCCCAGTAGAACAGCTCGAGACCTTGCCCATTCGGCTCTCACGCTGAACTGAAGTTCTTTTTGCCTCCTCGAATTTGGACATGGTCTCAGAGAGGATTCGGTGAATGGACGACACGGCCCTGGCATTCATGATCTTCGCGACGGAACACCCGGACGCGCTTGCCCAAGTCCAAGGCTTGAGTGAAGCGGAAGCGCTGGAGGCTGGCGAGCCGCTGTCGGCCCTGCGTGACACCATGGTTGTCCAGACCCTCACGGCTGAAGCCAGCAAGCAAGGCGTTTCCCTCGATGAGCTGGTTCAGACGCTTATCGGAAGGGACGACGTGGAGGAGGGCGATGCGACCATCCCAGGCTTGGAAAAATACAACCGGATGCGTGATTTCAACGCCTCACCGGAACCATCGGGAGCAGGGAAATCCGCTCGGCGTTCGAAGCGCGCAGCTGCTCATGCCTTGCAGTTTTGCGTTCAAAAGCACGATGCCACACGACTGCACTACGACTTCCGCCTGGAGCTCGACGGCACGCTCAAAAGCTGGGCGATACCCAAAGGCCCATGCCTGGATCCCAAGGTAAAGCGCCTCTCGGTGCATGTCGAAGATCACCCTCTCGATTACGCTTCATTTGAAGGCACGATACCGGAGGGTCACTACGGTGCCGGGGATGTGATCGTTTGGGATCGTGGAATATGGCTTCACCAGGGCGATCCGGCTGAGGCCTACAAGAAAGGTCGTATGAAGTTTGAGCTGCAGGGTGAAAAGCTCTCGGGCCTGTGGAACCTTGTCCGGACGAACATCGAGGGTAAGCAGGAGCAATGGTTTCTGATCAAGCATCAGGACGAGGCCGCTAAGCCGCTCGCTGATTTCGACGTTGTGGTCGAGATGCCTAACAGCGTGCTCAGCGACCGCACCATCATCCCCAAGAAACCCGGTCGGGCCAAGGCGGGGTCATCCAAGCCGAACCCTCCCGCCAGCGCCACCGGGCCGAGCACAGAGGGCGCCGTGGCTGCAGCGCTGCCAGAGAAGCTCTCTCCACAGCTAGCGACGCTGGTCGAATCCAGCCCTCGAAGCGAGGAGTGGCGCTACGAAATCAAGTTCGATGGCTATCGCATGCTGTGTCGCGTCGATGGGGATGACGTCCGGCTGTTTACCCGCAATGGTCATGATTGGACTGCGAAGTTGCCCAAGCAGGCGGCTGCAATCGCCTCGCTCGGGCTCGAAACGGCTTGGCTGGATGGCGAGATTGTCATCCCGGATGAAAACGGCGTGCCCGACTTCCAGCTGCTACAGAATGCATTCGACGCCGGCAAGAGCCACGGCATCGTCTACTACCTGTTCGACCTGCCGTATCTCAACGGCGCCGATCTTCGACAGGTGCCGGTTGAGAGCCGCCGTGGACTGCTAAAGCAGATTCTCTCTGACTCGACCGACCCGCTGCTGAGGTTCTCCGAAGACTTCACCGAAGACGTCGACGCATTGATGAACAGTGCCTGCCAGATGCGCATGGAAGGACTGATTGGCAAGCGATTGGGCAGTCCTTACGTATCCCGGCGCAGTGACACGTGGATCAAGCTCAAGTGCAAGCATCGCCAGGAGTTCGTCATCGTCGGCTACACCGACCCGAAAGGAGCGAGAACCGGTTTTGGCGCACTTGTCCTTGCGCTAACCGACCAGGATAGCGGCGATCTGAAGTACGCCGGCAAGGTCGGGACGGGCTTCACGGAATCGACACTCGCCACGATCCTGCAGACACTGCTGCCGTTGGAGCAGAAAAAGGTGCCGGTAGTGAATCCACCGAAAGGTGTTGATGGTAGAGGCATCCACTGGCTGCAGCCGACACTGCTGGCTGAGGTCAGCTTCGCGGAGATCACCTCGGACGGTGTAGTCAGGCACGCGGTGTTCCAAGGTATCCGGACGGACAAGCCTGTCCAGGACATAACGGAGGAGAAGCCGGCGCCTGCGCCGAAAGAGCGAAGGTCAGCCAAAGCGAAATCGGACGACAAGGCCGCCACGACCAAGGTACGGATTACCCACCCTGAACGTGTGATTGATCCCAGCAGTGGTCTTACCAAACGAGACCTGGCCGAATATTACGCGCAGGTCTCACCCTGGCTTCTGCCTCACCTGAAAGATCGACCCATCGCGCTGGTCAGGGCGCCCGAGGGGATTTCCGGTGAGCTGTTTTTCCAGAAGAACGCTGACCGCCTCGCCATCCCGAACATCACGATGGTGCCGAAAGCAGAAGCAGGCAAAGCGGGCATGGTCATCAACAGCGTCGAGGCTCTGGTCGGTGCCGTGCAGATGAGCACCATCGAGCTGCATTCCTGGAATGGCACGACCGAGCACATCGAGCAGCCAGACCGCTTCGTGTTGGATCTCGATCCTGATCCCGCGCTGCCCTGGAAGGCCATGGTCGAAGCCACTCAGCTGACCTTGGTGGTGCTCGATGAATTGGGGCTGCAGTCGTTTCTCAAAACCAGTGGGGGCAAGGGCATCCACATCATGGTACCGCTCACGCCTAAAGCTTCGTGGGAAGAAGTGAAGCACTTCAGTCAGTCCATCGTGAAGTACATCGCCAAGCTGATCCCGGATCGATTCTCTGCCGTGTTAGGCCCAAAGAATCGTATCGGTAAGATCTTCATCGACTACCTGCGCAACGGCAAAGGGGCCACCACTGCCAACGTCTTCTCGGCGCGGGCGAGGGAGGGACTGCCGGTATCGGTGCCGATTTTCAAGGAGGAGCTCGTCGAGCTACAATCGGCGGCCAAATGGAACATCAAGAATGTTCAGGAGCGTCTGGATGAACTGGGTGGCGATGACCCGTGGGATGCTATGCCGACAATTGAGCAATTGATCACCCTGGAAATGAAAACGCGGATCGGAATGAAGTAGCCGCTGATGCGATGCAGAGAAGGGGAAGGCGCTTGGCACATTTCGTCATGCCTGGATTCGCGGCGTCGAGCTTCACCAAGCCCTAATGCTGCAATCGCTGGCTTCACTCATTCCTTTGGAATTATCGAGATTTTTCCGTTCCGCTCCACAATCGCAAATTTGATTTGCTCCACCGATTCTATTCCCTGGCTATCTCGTGCTGATTCGAGAATGTCATCCTCGGTTAGACGAGATCGGCGCATTCGCTGATGCAAGAACTGTCCGTGCTCAACCACCAGGGTTGAGTGGCCATCGAGAAAGCGGGCCAGCGGTCGGGAGTTCAGCTTGGCAAGAGACAAGCCCACATCGACCACGATCAAGGTGGCGATCACCAGCACGGCGTTGGTAAACGAGAAATCCTCGCCCAGAAGAGCCTGCTGCGTGGCTTCCCCGATGATCAGCAGCAAGACGAAATCGAAGGTGGTCAGATCGGCCAGGGAACGCCGCCCGGCTACGCGGAACAGCAGCATAAGGGCGACATACATCCCAGCAGCTCGCAGGATCGAATCCATGACGCCCTCCTAGGGGTAGAGAAATGTGGAAAAGTGGACTTCGGTGTTCGAGCCCGACCTCACAACCCCTTCCAAGCTACCCACGTGCCCACTTCGCAGTGTCAGGTACAAGGTGGCCATACCACCCTTGCTGGTACCCAATTGCAGCCGCAGGGCTGGGCCATGGGAGATCGACACCAGGGGTTCGGGCTGCATAGTCTCGATACTGGCCTCGCGCAGTAGCGGCCCCTCAAGTTCAACCATCACTGGCTGACCAGGGCTCCCCTGAATTGTGATGAAAAGATTGTCGGTGGTGCCACTGCGACTGAGGCGTTGATATTCAACTTTTAATCGACCATCCTGGCTCACCACCTCGGCATCGCTTAGTGGGCCGTCGCCGAACAGCCCTGCCAAGGCTAGCAATACGATGATCACCAGCACATACCACCCCACACGTTCGAAGCGCCAAACGCGCTTCTGCATGGGCATGTTCTCCTGGATCGGGTGACTTCTGGATATCATCTCATCGTTCGGCATTTCATGTGCCCTCAGGCGCGTTCGCCGCGAAGCCAGCGTTGATGGTAATGAGCAAGGCGCGTCAGACCGAACAGCGCGCCTTGTTGCATCACCTCCGCTCTCTCGCCGAAGAAACGCTGAGTACATGTAAAAACCGCAGCAGGCTCGCCAGCAAAGGCCCAAGCAAAGCACATCGTCCCTGGAGGTACCCCAGATTCGTCGGTAGGCCCCGCTACTCCTGTTGTTGCGATTACCACATTGGCATCGCTGTCTCGCAATGCACCCAACGCCATTTCCCACGCCACAGGCTCGCTAGTGAGCCCGTAGCGCTCGATGGTCTCGGAACTGACCCCCAGCAAACGCTTTTTCGCACTCGGTGAATAGACGACATAACCACTCTCCAGTACCTCCCCAGTGCCAGGTACCGTCGCCAACAGCGCCACCATGCAGCCTGCAGTACAAGATTCGGCGGTGGAAAGAATCAACTGATTGTCCTTGAGGTAGCCGAGCGCGGCCAGTACAGGTTCGGTTGCCATGAGGGTATCGACTCGCTTGTTCTTTAGCGGTGGACGCAACCCTCGGGCAATTGGTTCAGCGCTTATTTAGCCGCCTGTCCCATGCCGAAAAAATCGTCTGAACTTTGTCCAGATTTCCACCTTCCCTTATGTATAGGGGCAGCAGACCTACCGTGTTATCGCTGCGGCTATCCAATTGGACATCGGGAGAAACGGAAATGGGTGATCTCGCAACGTACTTCTGGATTGCCGTGGCGGCCATCATTCTGCTGGTTGATCTCTGGGTAATGGTCAGCGTTTTTCGAAGCGACAAGTCAGATGCAGTCAAGGTGCTGTGGGCTTTGATACTGCTCGTGTTGCCGGTGGTTGGCTTGGCTATATGGGGCGTCGCAGGGCCACGGGGGATCAAGCGCGGCACTGGGCCGACATCTCCTGAACACAGCAAAGGGTAGGAGCGGCAGCATGACCAGAGAAGGGCATTATAAGGAACTAGACCTACGGAAATCGCACGGCGAGGAAGAGCGAGATAACGATGCTCATCGCCCGGATGGTGCTGTGGGCTCATCGCACGATTCTACCGCTCAGAAAGCGGCACCTAATCAGGGGCGTCACCAGCGGTGAAACTATCCTCGAAGGCTTGGGGATGAGGCTCGCCGTGAGGCGAGCTTTTTTTTGACTGGACTATGCTCGCACATTGGCTGAATAATGAAGACCCGACAATGTATTCAACGGTGCTGTATGCGGCAGGCGCTTAATCAGGGCGAATTGAGATGAGTGGTCGGGGACGAGCGCGTTTAGGATAGCGAGGGGCGCCTTATTTTCTAATCAAGGGCTGCTAGAGTTCGGCTCGTTTCGGCGTAAAAAGTTAGGCCATTCCGATTCTGGGCGGCTTTCACCGCAGGCGACGCATACGTAGTCTTCGCCAGGCAAACCAAGATAATAAGCCTTTCTTATATACTTGTGAGGGCACGGGTTCGCAATGTGTGGCTTGCCGCTTTTGATTTTCATTATTCTGCTCCAAGCGCTGCCACAGCAATGCTTTATCTATCTGCTAGCACTGGGCCAGTCCTGGCTTGTTTCACTCCATTTTTCTATTCCTTTTCGAAGTAACGTATCGATGCGTTATGTCCCTAGGCAGTGGTTGAGTGACGTCAAGAACTCAGGAAGTGTCGTTTAACTATCATGAATTCAATTATTCTCAAGTAAGTTCTCTTAGAAGAGCGAAAAATCCTGTAGCAATGCTGTCAGTTTTTTTCGATTCGCCGCCATATTCGTTCGTGAAAATAAAAAGCGATGGTGTTACAAGTGGGCTCAATAACCGCGATTAGCCCGCCTGTGAGAGCCGAGCCTGTAAGTAGATAGGCGACCGCAAAGGCAATACTGAAGTGGAGTATGCTAAAACTTAGGGTTTTGGGTAGGGGGCCTTTAGTTTTTGAGTGGCAGCAGTGTACGTCAGATGCGCTTTTCATTGTTGTCCCTTAGCTCGGATTGTTGTGAGCCGCACGTTGTGACATACGGCTCACAGAACTGATCACCGTTTTGCTTCTTCACCGGGAGCAGCCGACCGGCTCAAGAAAGCTCGAGTTATCTCGGGAAGGTGATCTTTCAGCCAATCGGCCATGGCGACCTCCTCTTTCAATATCGACCGGCAGGCCTCGGCAGTGAGTTCATCCCCTGCGAACGTCGCTGCTTCAATAAGTACCGTGTAGGAAGCAATTTCAAAATTTTCAAATACGTATCCAGACATCGCACCTTTAACCACTTCATCGCTCATCGCCATGCCACCCACTGCTTGGCCGAAGGCCATGAGCTTGCCTGCTAAGTCTTTCAAGGTCGAGGTGCTCCTTCCTAGGCGCTCTATGCATTCAACCAATTTCCGTTGTTGTCCTTCCGTTTCGGTGATGTGCTGCGTAATTCGCTCACGAAGATCGGGATAATGCTCCAACCGTTCCGCTTGCGCTTTAAGCATTTTTTCGGCTTGCTGCTCCATCGCGTGAGCATCGCGCAGCCAATCCAATAAATTTTCTGCAGGCTTAGTCATGAGTGCTCTCCATGTAGTGAATTTATTCAGAGCTGAATTCAATTCACTGCGTTCGGCTAGGTTGATGAACGGTTGAGTGCGCAACCTATTTGTCTGCAGTTATTTGGAAAATGATTTTGAACTTTCACATTGTGTCCATTCGTCTTGAGAGCTCTTTGGCGATTTGCACCATTGATCCCTCCGTTAACTCCCACAAAGGACACAGGACGTATTTGCGTGCTGGTTCAACCGTTGGGAGATTTAATATGTTTATCCATAACAAGCGTCTTCAATATACCGTGCGCGTCGCGCAGCCCAATCCCGGCCTTGCCAACTTGCTTTTGGAGCAGTTCGGCGGCGCTCAGGGTGAGCTGGCCGCTGCCAGTCGATACTTCACCCAGGCCCTGGCCGAGGATGACCCAGGCCGCAAAGACCTGCTGATGGACATCGCCACTGAAGAGCTGAGCCACCTGGAGATTGTAGGCTCGATCATCGTGATGCTTAACAAGGGCGCCAAGGGCCGACTTGCTGAGGGGGTCGAAGAGGAGGGAGAGCTGTACCGAGCAATCAATGGCGCCGGTAACGATTCCCACATTACCAGCATCCTCTACGGCGCCGGCGCTCCGCTTACCAACTCGGCAGGGGTGCCCTGGAGTGCGGCCTATGTGGACACCATCGGTGAACCGACAGCTGATTTTCGCTCCAACATCGCTGCCGAAGCGCGGGCGAAGATCGTGTACGAGCGCCTGATGAACGTGACGGACGACCCAGGCGTGAAAGAGGCGCTGGGTTTCTTGATGACGCGAGAAATCGCACACCAGCTTTCTTTCGAAAAAGCACTGCACGCCATCCAGCCTAACTTCCCTCAGGGCAAGCTCCCAGGCATGCCGGAGTTCACCAACAAATATTTCAACATGTCGGGTGAGCCGAATGTGCGCGGCCCTTGGAATGAAGGCGAGGAGTGGGAGTACGTCGAGAATCCATCGGCTGCCGTTGATGGCGGAGATGGCACCGCTTCGGTAGAACTGGCCGCTCCTGATCTGGCGGTATTGGAAGCCATGAAGCTGCGGACGATGTCCGATCCAGCCAGCAACCCGGTCACCGGCGCGGATCTTGGTTCAGGCTTGGTCAACGGTAAAGATGACTGAATTTCGGGAGGCCGCAATGAGCACTTTGAAAAGGAGGGATAAGGCTCAGGTCGGCATCGGCTTTGAGCATTTGATGAGCGCGGCGGTAGCAGAGTTTGAGGCCGACTCGCGCCTGGCTTGCCGAGCGATGCGAGTAAAGATGGCCACAAGCATGTTCGGCGTTGGCTCCCTGCTGCCCAACGATCTGCCCCCAAAGCTTCCCATTGAATCCTTACACGAGAGCTTGGTCAGCCACACCCTGCAGTGAAATCGATTTTCAAACCCAAGGAGAATGACGATGGTTGCTCGCAAAACAGTTGAAGACCTGTTCATCCATGAGCTTTCGGATGTGTACAGCGCTGAGAAGCAGATCACCAAAGCATTGCCGCGTCTGGCTAGGGCATCTACCAATCCGCTGCTGGCGGATGCGTTCACTTCACACCTAGCGGAAACCCAGGGGCAGATAGAGCGCATTGACCAGTTGGTAGAGTCCGCTGGATTGAAACTCAAGCGGATGAAGTGCGTAGCCATGGAGGGTTTGGTTGAGGAGAGTAAAGAGCTGATAGATGAAATCGAGAAGGGGGCGGTGCTCGATGCGGCGCTCATCGGGGCATGCCAGAAGGTTGAGCATTACGAGATCGCCAGCTACGGCACCCTAATTGCGATGGCCAAGCACCTCGGTATGGAAGAGGCGGCCTCGCTGTTGGCCGACACGCTTGCAGAAGAAAAAGCTGCAGACGAGAAGCTGTCAGCGATTGCCGAAGAAGGCGGCAACCAGGCCGCCACCCTCGAGAAGTAACGGGTCGGGCCCAGCCAAGTACGTGCTGGGCCTTCTAGGAATTTGTCATTTCCGCGATTTCTTTCTCGCAACGCGCGTCTTCTTATACAAAAAAAAATTCTTGTGGAGCATTTTGACCCGCCGGTCCGGTATCTCACCGGCGCGGTGGAAATCGGTCGCTATTCGGAGGTGATGCGCCCATGGTGGATAAATCCTTCAGCATAGACCTAGCGTCGTAGGAGAACGACATGCGCATTCGCGGTAAGGCTTTTTGGGCATGGGCTGACCCCACGCTCCACCACCAGATCCATGATGAATCCCTCGCCGATGGTACAACCATTGACGTGCAAAGCAGGCTCTCTCGAGCTGGAGGAACTCAACTGTTCATCGGCGTGTACGCGCCAAGCGGCCTGGTTCTTGATGAACAATTTTTCGATTCACGACCGGGCCAGTCGATGACAACGGCTCTTTCCTGGGGCGTAGATATGGCCCTCCAGAGGGCGCGCGAGGCTTCATCTTCACTTTCTCAAACGGCTGACGTGTCGGATCGGTCTAAGGAGAAAGTGGAAGACTATGTCCGTATCCAGTGAGTCAGAAATTCAAGTTCAGCAAGCGCTGCTGCCAGTGTTTTCCGCAGCCGAGCAACTGAGGCTAGACCCTGAGGTCCTACGGCTCGTGGCGATTGGTGGATTGACGCAGGACTCCCCTCCGGAATGGGTGACTCCGATTCTTCAACCAGAGGTCATTGAGTGGTTCCGCCGGCAAGCGAGATTTGCTGATCGGGACTGGCTCGAAGCTGCGCCTCGATGCCCTTGAGTTTTTGCATTTGCTGTTTCAGCTTTTCGACTTTAGTGCTGAGTAGCCACGACGCGGCATTACGACAGGCACTCATCGCGTCTGTTCCTCGATGGAGGACCGCCTGTTACTGCAGTGCTACTGGTTTTCAGGATGCCGGAGTTGCTCCATGCAGAAGCAGTGTAAGACCGATAAAGAGCGGCGACTCAAGCGCTGCGAGCATGAAGCAGTAGGCGAGAGGGGCAAATCCGATTGGAGCAAGATCCGGAGATGATGAAGGTTCGCCTGGTGGAGCACACCTTTGGAACGAACAGATTCTGGAAGGGAAGCAACCAGTTCGTGACCAAAACCCTGCCGAGGTTAAGCACCGAAATGAGCCTTCACGTGCTCGCCTCCACAAACGCATGGTGAGCATTTTCGGCATCGCAGGACTACTTGAGGCGATCAGGGCGTAACCCCGCCGTTTGCTGGCCCGTAAACAGCTACATGGGCCGCTGACGCGGCCCGTGTAGCACTACAAATGTCTATTTTTCTGGGTGAGGGTATTTACGCTCTCGCCTGATGATTCCGCAGGTAATCTGCTCGGTTCTCAGTTATCGATGCGATTACTGCGTTTTTCCACAGCCTGGATCGATAGCGGTCAGTCGTTAAGGGCTGCCAGCAGCCAGAAATGATCACACTGAGTCCTCTACCGAGCTTCCCGTACTCAGTTAACCCTCGTAATCGCTCTTCTGTCAGTTCTCCTGCGGCAACCGCTTCGGCTTCAAGCTGCACTCCATCGGTATCAGTGGCTATGAAGCGAGAGGGGTTAACCACGGGAATCAGCTGGATACAAGCCCTGACCACCGGTCACCAAACAGGGCGATTGCCAAGCCTCCGAGCATCACGATTACCCCGGCCAACTTGAAACCAGATACCGGCCTCTCGACTGCCCCGAGCAGTCCGAAGTGATCGATAACTAGGGACGAAATGATCTGCCCGGCGATGGCGAGGCCAAGCAGCGCTGAAAGGCCTATTTTTGGCGCGAGTACCACGTAGCTGAGCAACGCGCCGGCACCTAGCAGGCCACCTAGAAGGCTCCACAAAGGCTGGGCAGGGATAGCCGCGATTGAAGCCACTATCCCGCCACGCATCAACGAAAAGATGCCCAGGCATAGCGCACCGGCAGTAAAAGAAAACAGTGCCGCCGCTACGGAATCTCCACCCACACCTTTAGCGAGTTGGCCATTCAGCGTGGTCTGCAGGGTGATACCAAGCCCCGCGCAGATAGCCAGTAGGTAGTAGGCTGCATTCATTTAACGCCTCCTTACTTGGCTGACTCAAGCGGCAAGAATGCCTCGGCAAACATATCCGGCTGATAGCCAGCAGCAGCAAACAGATGCTCACGCGACTCGTCGATCGCCGCGCGCAGCTTTTCGCTATTCACACCCAGAACCTTGCCGCCCTGCTTGACGATACGCCCGCCGATCATGACAGTGTCGACATTGCTGCGCTCTGCCGCATGTACCACGGTGCCGAAGGCATTACCTGACGGATAAAGGTTGATGTCCTGCGCGTTGATAAGGATCAGGTCAGCCTGTTTGCCGGGAACCAGGCTGCCGATTTTGTCATGCAAGCCAGCGCAGGTGGCGCCGTCGACAGTCGCGGCTTTGAGCAGAACATGGGCGGGCAGGGTCACCACCGGATGATGGTCTTCGCTGCAGCAGCGCTGCTGATGCATGCCCAGGACGCGCTGCAGATAAAACGCTACCCGCATCTCCATGAACATGTCGCCGCTGTAGGACGTTTCGTTATCGACGCTCAGCCCAGGGCTGATGCCATGACGCTGAGCCGCCTGCATGGCGAACATTCCATCTTCAATGCCGTAGTGGGCATCTGAACGCGGGCATACGTTGACCCGCACGCCAGCCTCGCGAAGGATCTTCCACCCGGCGTCCGGCAGCGCGGTGCAGTGGTTGAAGATGTTGTCAGAGCGCAGCAGCCCCTCGCGATGCAAGCCTTCCAATTCAGCTGCCATGTCCCCACCAAAAAACTCGGTGATGATCGGTAATCCCAGGCGCCTGGCCTCAGCCCACAGCTCAGGTTCCAGCTGCGCCATCACTGCCAGTGAGAGCAGCGGGTTGTCACCGTTCTTGATGTATTTGTCCTGCAGACGCTCGAGGTTGCCCGGCCAGTGGGCTTTGTCCCACTCACCCGCCACCGGCGCTCCCGAAGCATGTACGGCGCGTATGCCTGCATCGAGCAGCGCCTCTACTGCGGCATCGGAGTGCGCACCGGTGCGGCTGTTATGCGAGTTGTCGACAAGGGTCGTGATACCAGCATCGATACAGCCCAATGCACTCAGCAGGTTGCCGATATACATGTCCGCCGGACGATAATATTTGGCGAACGAAAAGTGGGTGGCGTTGCAGTAATCCTCCAGGGTTGCGGCGTTCGGATTAATTCGCCGTAGTTGCCCCTCCCAGGAGTGACGGTGGGTATCGACCATGCCCGGCATGGCGATCATGCCGGATGCCTCAATCACAAGAGCGTCGCCGGCTTCGAGATTTTCATCGATGGCCGAGATGGTGCTGCCTTCTATGAGGATATCGCCACGCGCCAGATTGCCGATGTCGCCGTCCATGCTCAGCACAGTTGCGCCGCGGATAAGTGTGCGTCCGGCCGGAGCGGCTGGAGCCTGCACTATGCTGCGGGTGTATTCACCCATTTCAGTACCCCTCTTCAAATTTCGTTGGAAGCAATGTACGCAATTCGATACTGCGGGAAAAAGATGGTAGAACTGTTTTTATTATTCAATTTATGCGAATAATAATGCCTCCTTTCACCGCTCCAAGGCTGTTACCCGTCATGGACCGTATTCAAGCAATGCAGGTTTTCGTCCGTGTGGCTGAGGCAGGAAGCTTTAGCCAGGCGGCGCAGACGCTCTCTCTACCGGCCTCAACGGTGACCAGCAGCGTTAAAAATCTTGAGAAGTACCTGCAGGTGCGCCTGCTGAACAGAACAACGCGGCGGGTTAGCCTGACGCCTGAAGGCGCCCAATATCTGGCGCAATGCAGGGAAATATTGGGACTGATCGAACGCACGGAGACCAGCCTGACGGATTCCGTGAAACGGCCGCAGGGGCGTTTGCGCGTCGATATGCCGGGCGGCATTGCCCACTTCATCGTCATTCCAAACCTGCAAGACTTTTACCGGCGCTACCCGGATATTTACCTGATGATAGGCGTCAACGATCGGCAGGTTGACCTGCTTCAGGAGGGAGTCGACTGCGTCATTCGTACAGGCGAGCTGGATGACTCAACGCTCGTTGCGCGACCACTAGGCCGTTCTCGCTGGGTGACCTGTGCATCTGCTGCCTATCTCGAAGAGAACGGTACTCCGCAGACTCCGCGAGATTTGTCTCGTCACCGGGCCATCCATTACTTCTCGGGCCGTGCAAGGCAAGCAGGTGAGATGCGCTTCGCCCGTGGCGACGAGAAAATCTCAGTACCGGTCAAGGGCACAGCAGCCGTCAACGAGACTGGGCTCTACATCAAAATGTGCCTTGAAGGCTTTGGGCTCGTGCAACTCGCCGAGAATGTTGTTTCCGAACATCTACGAGAAGGGCGGCTGGTCGAAGTGCTTGCTGACTGGCAGCCTGACCGGGTTCCTGTGCACTTGTTATATCCACATCAGCGCTTTCTATCACCAGCTGTGCAGGCGTTCGCTGACTGGATCGCTGGGCTAGTTCACGACGGCGGTTCGCCTGCTGGCTGATCAGGAGATGAAAGCTTCTCCGGACTAAAATGCCAATCACTATTGGCGTTTATAGGATGGTTGAATGGTGCGCCTGGCTTGGCCCAGCAGTAGTGGACCGTGGCTGCAATTAAAAAATCGACGCATTCCGCTGCTCCTGAAAGTGAGCGGTGTCGTCAGCTTCATTTGCACGCAAACCGATGAACGTCAGGCCGAGCATTATGCTGGCGCCCGAGCCGAAGCGCAGGAAGGAGGCCCTCAACATGGCGTAGCCTGGCGCGTAAATGATCCTAATGAGGAGTTAGGTAATTTTGCCCGTCCATTTTGGCTCGGAAGCGGCTCATTCTATGACCGTGCCATGCGGGCGCGTATACCCTTGCCGTGCTGCGCAGACTGCGCGTAGCGCAGCCCGGCCAGCAATACCCGCCGACGTATGCTGCTAGCCCCTTTATGACTTGGCCTCCGTGACTACCCCTGATCTGCAATAGCCTTATCTGCGCAAGGTTTCAAATAGAAATGCCCTGAACCATTGATTGCCGGCATCAGCGTCGTAGGCACCATGCCAATGAACGGTAGACTCGACCCCCGGCATCTCCACTGGCAGCGGGTAAATCACGAAATCATTCGAATGATTCAGCGCATGTGCGACGCCTTCAGGTAGGGTGACCATCCACCCTGTATGCCTGAGTATCTGCGGCACAACTGTAAAGTGGGGTACCCTCAAAGCGATGTGTCGATTCAGGCCACGTGAGGCCAGAGTGTCCTCGATGGCTAAGTGGCTGCTGTCAGTGGAGGTGACACTGACATGGGAGAGGGCAAGAAAATCCTCCACGCTGATTTTCCCGGCCGGAAGTCCGTCACGCTTGCGAGTCATGCAGGCGTATTGTTCTCGGAACAGGGATTGGTACCGGGTGGTTGTTTTCAGTGTGGGCAGGTTACCAATTGCGAAGTCCAGTTGCCCCATACGCATCCGCTCGACCACCATGGCGACGGGTACCAGCTCTGATGAGAGCTTAATGGCCGGCGCAAGCGTTTGAAGCCGTTCACAAAGCGACGGCAGGAACACCTGTTCGCCGATGTCTGACATACACAAACGGAACTCCCGGTCGCTAGTACCAGGATCGAAGGGTTCGGTTTCATTCAGAGCATCGCGTATTGCCGTGAGTGCCCGTCCGATCGGTAGGGCAATCCGCTCGGCGGTCTGGGTCGGCATCATGCCTTCCGGCGTGCGTACGAATAGCGCATCATCAAAAAGCTTGCGAAGTCGACCCAAGGCGTAACTTACAGCAGGTTGTGTAATCGCCAGGCGTCCAGCCGCGAGTGTCAAGCTGCGTTCCTCCATTATGGCCTGAAAAACCCTAAGCAAATTTAGATCGACATCATTCAAGTTGCGCATTCGTATAAATACCGTTTATCAATTGTATAATTGCCATGAATTTGACTTATAGAGTACAGGTTCATAGACTTCGGAACAACAGCGAGGCGATACAACAATCTGAGGCTTTGAGTGATGGACACAGGTTTTTGCAAACAACAAGCAGTTGGCGGGGCATTAACACTTCCGGTGCTGCTGTCGAAACGTATTGAACGCAGCCCTGAAACGGCGCTTTTTTCCGACCGAAGCTGCACTTGGACTGCTGCGCAACTTGTCGACGTGATAGGACGGCGTGCCACAACACTAGCGGAATATGGGATAAAGCGTGGAGATCGGGTTGGATTGATGTGCGCCAACCGCGCCGAGTTCCTTGAAGTGCTGTTGGCATGTGGTTGGCTGGGCGCGGTTGCGGTGCCTATTAATACCGCCTGTCGGGGCATGCAGTTGAATCATGTGCTGGCTAATAGTGGGGCGCGCTTGTTGGTCAGTGACGAGGTCAATCTGGATGTGCTCGCGGCACTTGATTACTCTGCGCTTGCTGTCGAAGCCCTGTGGGTCCTTTCGCCGCAAGGCGATGTCAACGCGGTTTGGCAGGAGCGGTTAAGGGTGCGGTCGATGCCCCCTCGCAGTGCGTCCATGGCCCCACCTGCAGTGCTCGAGGATGGCGACCCGCTGGTTATCCTTTACACCTCCGGGACTTCCGGGTTGTCCAAGGGCGTGATCTGCCCGCACGCCCAATTCTTTTGGTGGGGGCTGAATACCGGTGGCGACCTACAGGTGCGCCCCGGGGATGTGCTGTATACATGCCTGCCGTTGTTCCATACCAATGCATTGAACGCCTTTTTCCAGGCCTTGCTGCACGACGCACAGCTGGTGGTAGACAAACGTTTTTCCGCTAGCGGCTTCTACCAGGCGCTGGCGGAAACCGGGGCCACAGTGACGTATCTGCTGGGAGCCATGGTGCCTATCCTTCTCAGCCGTCCGCACAATGAGCTCGAGCGCGCGCATAACGTGCGTGTCGCGCTAGCCCCAGGCGTCCCTGAACAGTTCCACGCCCCGTTTATTCAACGCACAGGCATCGGCCTCATCGATGGTTATGGGGCTACCGAAACCAATGCCGTGATTGGAGGGACTCTGGAGAATCAGCGGCCTGGTTTTATGGGCCGATTGGCCAAAGGCTTCAGTGCCCGGGTGGTAGACAGCCAGGATCAGCCGGTAGCGGATGGCGAACCAGGAGAGCTTGTATTGCGCGCTGAGCAGCCCTTCGCTTTCGCCTGCGGCTACTTTGGTATGCCGGAAAAGACTGTCGAAGCCTGGCGCAACCTGTGGTATCACACCGGCGACCGGGTTGTGCGCGATAGCGACGGCTATTTCCGCTTTGTTGACCGCTTGAAGGACACAATCCGTCGCCGTGGAGAGAACATCTCGTCTTTTGAGGTGGAGCAGGTTCTGTCGAGCCACCCCGCGGTGGAGCTCGTGGCGGTATATGCGGTGAAATCTGAACTGGCGGAAGATGAAGTCATGGCATCTATCGTCATCAAGGAGGGGACTAAGCTCGATCCATTGGAGCTGACGCAATATTGTGAGTCACGGTTGGCGTATTTCGCCGTGCCGCGTTACTTAGATTTTGTTATCGAGTTGCCGAAAACCGAAAACGGCAAAGTTCAGAAATATAAATTGAGAGAACTCGGCGTTACCGCCAGTACATGGGACCTAGAGTGCTCCGGCTACAGGCTTAAACGCGCCTAATCATTTAGCTTTGACTGCCGTGCAATAAAAAACGATGCAATAACAATAAAAATAGCGTTCATAAATATTCAGTCATTGACGGAGACGGCCATGACGGGCACGCATTCGCTTGAACTATCAGATAACCAGTCGGAGCACAGTCATGTTTCCGCTGCAGTTGATAACCGAGTACCGATCGACAGCAAGACCTTTCGCAAGATCGTCTTGGCTTCTGTCACTGGCACGGCGTTGGAATGGTACGACTTCTTTCTCTACAGCACAGCGGCGGCGCTCATATTCGGGGAATTGTTTTTCCCCAAGGGCACCGATCCACTGGTGGGTACGATCGCGGCACTGGCCGGGTTTGCGTTGGGTTTTCTCGCGCGGCCTTTCGGTGGGGTGATATTCGGCCATATCGGGGACAAGTACGGTCGCAAAAAAGCCTTGGTATGGACGCTCTCTATCATGGGCGGGGCAACTTTCTTGATCGGATTGTTGCCCACCTACGCTCAAGCGGGCATGTGGGCGCCCGCGTTGCTACTGCTGTTACGTATCTTGCAGGGCATCGCAGCAGGAGGCGAGTGGGGCGGTGGCGTGCTGATGATCAGCGAGTCGGCGCCACCTGAGCGCCGCGGCTTCTACGCTTCGATTAGTCAGATCGGAGTGGGCGGTGGGTTCGTCTTGTCCGCAGCGGTGTTCTATCTAGTCCAGTTGTTGCCGGAGCGGGATTTCCACAGCTGGGGTTGGCGCATTCCGTTCCTTATCTCGATCGTCATATTCGTCCTGGGCGTCTACATTCGCCGGACATTGCCAGAGAGTCAGGATTTCCAGCGAGCTGAGGCAACGGGCAAGACGGCGCATATGCCCGTGCTGGATGTGTTGCGCAGATATCCGCGGGAAGTGCTGATGGCCATGGGGTTGCGAGTGGCTGAAAACGGCGGCTCCTACATCATGCTGGCGTTCGCTCTTGTCTACGGCAAGTTTCTTGGCGTGCCCAATAGTGTGATGCTTGCGGGAGTCACGTTCTCCACGTGCGTGGAGTTGGTGGCCATGCTGTTCTGGGGGCGTTTGTCGGACCGCATAGGTCGCAAGCCGGTATATATGGTGGGTGCCTTAGGGATGGTGCTAATGGCATTCCCATTCTTCTGGTTACTCGAGACCCGAGAGCCTGCCTGGATCTGGCTCGCCTTCCTCATTGGCAATGCCATCTGCCACGGGGCCATGATCGGTACGCAGCCTAGTCTTATGGGCGAACTGTTCAGCACTGAGGTCCGCTATTCCGGAATGGCTCTCGGGCACGAAGTCGCCTCGGTATTCTCCGGTGGCCTGACGCCGATGATCGCTACCGCCTTGCTGGCGCATTACCAGGCTAGTTGGCCAGTTTCTCTGATGATGATGGCGCTGGGGCTGATCACAGTCATCTCTCTTTGTTTCACCAAGGAGACCCGCGTGCGGGCCAAAGGAGGGCGGTCATGAACCGGTCAGCAAGCAATGACGCCGTGGCGCTGATCGCCGGGGCCCTGGAAGTACCCTACAACCGGCGCGGCACGGGTGAGTCGACGTCGCAACTGCTCGGCAGGGCGGTGCAGCAATTGCTGCGCCAGGCAGGCGTGGCAGCGCATGAGGTCGACGGCCTGGGCGTGGCATCCTTCACCCACCGGCCGGACAACGCCATCGATCTGGCGTGGCGCCTCGGGCTGACCCTGACCTGGTGCATGGATGACCGCAATGGCGGGGCTAGCGCGATCAATATGCTGCAGCATGCCGTGCGTGCCATCCAGCACGGTGATGCCAACGTGATCGTACTGGTGGCCGGTGATACGTTCACCCCGGAGGATTTCAAGACTCTGGTCGACCATTACAACCGGACCACCGAGGAGTACCTCAAGCCGCTTCAGCACGGCGGGCCCAATGGGGTGTTCGCGATGCTCACCCAGCGTCATGCGCAACGCACCGGCCTTGGCCGCGAAGACTATGCAGAGCTGTGCATTGCCCAGCGAGCCTGGGCGCAGCGCAACCCGCTGGCGGTCTACCGCGAGCCGCTGACCATCGAGCAGTACCTTGAGGCGCCCATGGTGGCCGACCCGCTGTGCCGGTTTGACTGCGTACCGGTAGTCAATGGCGCCAACGCCATCCTGCTGACCCGCGCCGACCTCGCCCGCAACACGGTCAACGTGGCGGTGCGTGCAGTAAAGGCGCTGCACAACGATGACCACCAGGCTGGCGATGGCCTGCAGACGCCGCTGGCAAAGATTGCCGACACGCTGTGGGACCGCGCCAATACCGGGCCTGATGCCATGGACCTGGCGTGCGTGTATGACGACTATCCGGTCATGGCCCTGATCCAGCTCGCCGACCTGGGCTTCGTCCCCGACGACGATTACCGGCGAGCGCTGCGGCGGATAGGCCGTTTCGAACTGCCGGTGAATACCTCGGGCGGGCAGCTCTCGGCCGGCCAGGCGGGCGCGGCGGGGGGTATGCATGGGTTGGTCGAAGCCATTACCCAGCTGCTTGGCGACGCCGGTCAACGCCAGGTCAGCGATGCGCGCCTGGCGGTGGTGACCGGCTATGGCATGGTCCAGTATCGCTACGGCATGTGCGCCAACGCGGTGGTGCTCGAACGGTGGCAAGGGGGTGTGGCATGGCGTTCATGATCCAGCAATGTGTCGGTTGCGGCCAGGCCAGTTTCCCGCCGCGTTACAGCTGCCCGCGCTGCGGTGAGGCGCAGTGGCAGGAAGTCTCTGCCGGGGTCGCCCGGATTGCTCAGGCTACCGTGGTGCGCGCGCGGATCGGGATCGCTGCCGCAGAGCTCCTGCACCTGGCTAGTGTCGAGCTGAGCGATGGGCCAGTGGTAATTGCCCAGACAGCAGAGCCTTTGCCTCCTGGCACCTTGGTAGAGCTCGCCATAGATGAATATCGGCGAATCGTAGCCCACCCGGCCGACCGCGACTTGTAATCAACAACTGTTCGAGCCGACCTCGATCGCCGAAGCGTGCGTCGTCGGCCGACCCCCCAGCTAGTCATTCCCTGACCATGCATGGCCTCAAGGCCTTGCGCGTGGTGCACGTGAGTACCCAGGAGTGTGGTTATGCCTGCAGTGATCGATTACCGACTAGTGTCTGGCTTAGGGCTGGCGCTGGCTTGCCAACAGGCCTTGGCAGATGAACTATGGGCCGATGCTTCAACATATTTTCAGCAGGGAAGCTTGTCCGGTTTAACCCGGAACTTTTATCTCAACCGCGACTTCCGCAACGGTGGTGCCAACCGCCGATCAGGCACCGTTAACGGTTATCGCGCGGAGTTGGCCCAAGGCTTAACTCTGGACTACATCTCCCCGTTCACGACTGGTGTTGTCGGCTTGGGATTCGACGCGCATCTGTATGCGGGATTGAAGCTTGACAGTGGTCGTGGCAAGACCGGCACCAACCTGCTTCACGTCAACAACGACGGTGATGTGGCGAATGAGTACAGCGTGGGCGGCGGTGCGCTCAAGCTCAAGTACCGTGAAACGGTGCTCAAATACGGCTCCATGGAATTGCGCACCTCTCCGGTGTTCCTCACCGATGGTGGCTCCGGGCGCCTGTTGCCGCAAACGGTGACAGCATGGCAGCTCATCAGTCGCGATCTGCAGCCGCTAACCTTCGATGCCGCCCACATCACCGCCGGCAAGGCGCCTTCGGAGAACCGCAACGACAGCACGCTACGTTCCCTGTATGGCGCTACGGAGACGGATACGGTCGATTATCTCAGCCTGAATTATGAGCAGGGCGCAGTCAAAGGCTACCTCAGCACTCAACGTGCCGAAGATCTTTGGCGCCAGGATTACCTGGGGTTTCGCTACTTGCCTGCCCTCGTCGAGGGGCTGACCCCAACCTTGAATTTCAGCATGTACCGAACGGTCGACATCGGTGCCGCCCATGGCGGGCCCATCGACAACTTAACCTGGTCCTTTGCTCCGGGCGTCAAGTTCGGTGCCCACTCCCTCATGCTTGCATACCAGAAGGTGCAGGGCGACACGCCCTTCGATTATATGGCGTTCCGAGACGGGCAAACCACCGTGGCACAGCTGGCTAACAATGTACAGCTCAGTGACTTCAACGCGCCCAACGATCGGTCCTGGCAGGTTCGTTACGACTATGACTTCAGTGCGCGTGGCGTGCCTGGCCTGAGGTTCATGATTCGCTACATGCAGGGACAGGGTGGCAAAGGCTCCGATATCGAACCGGACAGTTCCTACTATCCCCTCGGCTTTCGAGATGGGGGGCGCCACTGGGAACGCAATATCGAGATGCAATATGTCGTGCAAGACGGGCCGGCAAAAAACCTCAGCTTGAGAGCGCGGTACGGCGTGCACCGCGGTAATTCGGCTGAGCCACGCGGTGACATGGATGAGATTCGCCTGATCACCGAATTCCCTTTCAAGCTGCTGTAGATGGCGCCGTTGGCAATGCTTCATCAAAGCTGCTTCGCCAAGAATTCATGTAGAGCAATGTCTGTCCGCTTACCGTAGAAGGAGTAATGAGATGAGCAAATACATCGATATTCAGGCACGAGACCAGGCTGGAAGTTTCAAGGGATATCTGGCGCTGCCGCCTGAAGGCAAGGGGCCAGGCATCGTGTTGGGCCAAGAAATATTTGGCGTGAACGCCAACATGCGCGAGGTGGCGCAGATGTATGCCGAGGAAGGTTATGTGGTTCTGGTGCCCGACTTGTTCTGGCGTCTACAGCCGGGTATCGACCTGGGCTACACCCCCGCAGATTTCGATAAGGCTTTGAGCCTCTACACCGCACTGGACCTGGACAAGGCCGTAGACGACATCGCCGCCGCCTTCGACACGCTGCGGGATCTGGCCGAGGTCACCGAGCCCGCCCTGGGCTTCGTGGGCTATTGCCTGGGAGGCAAACTGGCCTACCTCACCGCCACCCGTACTGATGTCGCGGTTGCGGTGGGCTACTACGGCATGGGTATTGAGCAATACCTGGATGAAGCCGATGGCCTGAGCGGTGGGCTGGTGCTGCATCACGGCGAACTGGACGGGCTGTGTGACGCCACGACCCGTGCGCGTATCGCCGAGGTGCTGCGTGGCCGCCCAGGCGTAGAGCTGTATACCTACGAGGGTGCTGACCATGCCTTTGCCCGCCTGGGCAGCGATCACTTTCACAAACCCTCGGCCCTCATGGCTCATGGGCGCACCATTGGCGCATTGAAGAAGTACATCGGGCCGGCCTACAACCTTTCAGACCTGTGGGACGAGCACATCCACCATGAGTTCGTTACCCGAGACGTGCCGGCCACCCTGAAGACCATGGTCGCCGAGCCTTACGTGAACCACATTCCGACGCTGACCGGCGGGGTGGGCAGCAAGCAACTCGGACGCTTCTATCAGCATCACTTTGTCCACGCCAACCCCGAGGACACCAAGATGATTCCGGTTTCTCGCACGGTCGGCGCCTACCAGGTCGTCGATGAATTCATCATGTCTTTCACCCACACCTGCGAAATGGACTACATGCTGCCTGGGATAGCACCTACCGGCAAATACGTGGAAGTACCCATGGTGGCGGTGGTCAACTTCCGCGGCAACAAGCTATACCACGAGCATATCTACTGGGACCAGGCCTCTGTGCTGGTACAGATCGGCCTGCTCGATCCAGAAGGGCTACCGGTGGCGGGCATCGAAACGGCCAAGAAATTGCTCGATGAATCGCTGCCTTCGAACACGCTGATGGCCCGCTGGGCCAAAAGTGAGCACCTGTGAGCGCCATCACGACTGTGGGCAAGGAGGTCCTGATCACCGGCGCCAACGGAGGGTTGGGCCTTGCCTTGATCGAAGCGTTTTTGGCTGCGGGGGCAAGTCGTGTCTACGCCGCTTGCCGTAACCCTGAGCGTCTGCTGTTCGATCATCCGCAGGTGGAGGCGGTGGATCTGGACGTCACCGACCAGCAGCAAGTCGCGCAGGTGGCGAGCAGGGTACGGGTCGATATCCTGGTGAACAATGCTGGCCTCAATAGGCAGCAGAGGTTGCTGGGCACCGAGGACCCCGAAGCCGCTGCCCAGGAAATGGCCGTCAACTACTTCGCCACGCTCGCGATGATGCGTGCCTTTGCGCCGACGCTTGTCGAGCGAACTGGCGCCATCGTCAACGTGCTGTCGATTCTGGCGCGGGTGGCGTTGCCAGCCATGGGGTCGTTGTGTGCGTCCAAGGCGGCCGCGTTGCGCCTGACCGAGGCCGCCCGGGCGGAGCTGGCCGGCCAGGTGCAGGTGATGGCAGTGCTCCCCGGTGCGATCGATACCGCGATGAGCCGTGGCGTTGCGGGTGCCAAGGCCAGTCCTCGGGACGTGGCCGACGCGATCGTAGCGGGGTTGGCCAGCGGTGCCACCGAGGTCTATCCCGACCCCATGGCACTGGACGTTGCGCACAAGCTCGCGGCCAACCGGGCAAGTACGCAGGCCTACTTCGCCCGGTACCTTTAAAAGGGCCGCAGCGGGAGTGCTGCTCAAGCGTGCAGCACCACCGCAAGCGATGCTGCACGCTCGGGCTGACTGCAACGCGCTGGCCTGCTGGCTGAGATGAAAAGTCGCGGCGGCTTGAGCATCACCTGCAGGCTTACAAGCAAAATCCGAAGATGTTTGGTGCCGCAATTAAGTTGCGGGCATCGTTAACATGAAAGTTGCAGTGAATTACTAAAGCGCATTCACATCCATAGCTTTGCCTGAAATTCATGTATTCCGAGTTCTAATACATGAAGACGATATTTCGATTATTAATTTATATATGACCTCACTAGACTCATTGAAAACATCCTGCTCAGGAGGGCGCTGTGTCCAAACATTTGCTACGTCACTATATCGCTGGGACTTTCGTCGAGAGCAGCCGCAGGTTCGACAACATCTCTCCTGTCAATGGGAGCCTATTGGGCCAGGTATGTGAGGCTGGTGAAGATGAAGTGAATGCTGCCGTCGAAGCGGCGGCAGGCGCTCAGTCGGGGCCGTGGGCTGGATTCAGCACTGCCCAGAGGGCTGATCTGCTAGAGCGGATCGCCGATGGCATCGAGCGTCGATTTGAAGACTTCGTGGCTGCCGAAGTCGCTGATACTGGTCGGCCCGTGCATCAGGCGCGCAGCCTGGATGTTGCACGGGGCGTGCAGAACTTTCGTACCTTCGCTGATTTAGTGCGACAAGGCGGTAGCGAGCTTTTTGAAATGCGCACCGGCGATGGCACGGATGTGTTCAGTTATACCGTGCGTAAGCCGCACGGCGTCGTGGCCATCATCTCGCCGTGGAACCTACCGCTGTTGCTGCTTACCTGGAAAGTCGCGCCAGCGTTGGCCTGTGGTAATTCTGTGGTTGTCAAACCGTCGGAAGATACGCCTTCCAGTGCCACGCTGTTGGCCGAGGTCATGCACGAGGCCGGTGTGCCCGCCGGTGTATTCAATCTTGTGCATGGCTTTGGCCCTGATTCTGCCGGTGAGTTTCTTACTCGCCACCCTGGCGTCAATGCCATCACCTTTACCGGTGAGTCGCGCACCGGCTCGACCATCATGCGCGCTGCTGCCGAGGGCGTACGTGAGGTGTCTTTCGAACTGGGTGGCAAGAATGCCGCAGTCGTTTTTGCAGATTGCGATTTTGATGCGGCAGTTGCCGGTGTGCTGCGTTCCAGTTTCACCAATTCTGGCCAGGTCTGCCTATGCACGGAGCGGGTCTACGTCGAGCGGTCGATCTACGAGCGCTTTGTCGCGGCGCTCAAAGCAGGCGCCGAGAAGCTGAAGATCGGCTATCCCGACGAAGACGGCGTGAACATGGGGTCGCTGATTTCCCATAAACACCGCGACAAGGTGTTGGGCTACTTCCAATTGGCTGTGACAGAGGGCGCGACAGTGGTCAGTGGCGGCGGTGTGCCGACATTTGGCGACGAGCGCGACCAGGGCGCTTTTATCCAGCCGACTATCTGGACCGACCTTGCCGATGACGCTCGCTGCATTCGCGAAGAAGTGTTCGGTCCGGTCTGTCATATCGCGCCCTTCGATGGCGACGAGGAAGTGCTGCAACGCGTTAATGATTCGGCCTACGGCCTGGCTGCTTCTCTGTGGACTCGCGATCTGAAGCGGGCCCACCGTCTCTCTCGACGTATCCATGTCGGCATGGTGTGGGTCAATACCTGGTTCCTGCGCGATCTGCGTACGCCTTTTGGTGGCGCACGCTTGTCTGGGCTTGGCCGCGAAGGAGGGCGCCACTCGCTGGATTTCTATTCCGAGCTCACCACCATTTGTGTCAATCCGTAAGGACAGGAGAACTCCATGCATCCAGCAATCGCTGAAGCAGCAGCGTGTCTGCGCCAGGCTCGTGAACAGGGCAGGCCCTGTGCGCCAGTACGCGATCTCATCGAGCGTGCGGCTGCCGAGCAAGATGAACCCGCGCTAAAGCAGGCCTACGCCGTGCAACAGCACAACAACGCCGCCGACATTGCCGCAGGCTGGAACCCGGTAGGTCACAAGATCGGTTTGACCTCCAGTGTTGTCCAGCGCCAGTTGGGGGTTGACCAACCGGACTTTGGTCGGCTGTTTGCCCAGATGGCCCGAGGTGACGGCCAGCTTATCAGCTGGAGTGAATGCCAGCAGCCCAAGGTAGAAGCAGAGATCGCCCTGGTTCTGGAGCGCGATCTGTGCAATGAGCGCCACACCCTGGCCGACATTATCCGTGCCACTGCTTTCGCCCTGCCGGCCATCGAAATCGTCGGCAGTCGAATCGCCAACTGGGACATCAGTTTGCTCGACACGGTCGCCGACAATGCTTCGTCCGGGCTGTTTGTCCTGGGCAGTCAGCCGGTATCCCTGGGGCAATTGGACCTGGTCAATTGTGGCATGCGCCTGACTTCACGCGGCGAACCGGTATCGGTCGGAGCCGGCGCAGCCTGCCTGGAAAACCCACTGAATGCGGCGGTGTGGCTGGCCAATACCATGGTCCGTCTCGGCGAGCCATTGCGTGCCGGTGACGTGGTGTTGACCGGTGCCTTGGGACCTATGGTGCCGGTGAGCCCGGGCGATGTGTTTACCGCTGAGATCCAGGGCTTGGGCCGCGTCACTGCGTCCTTTGCTCAAGCCGAGTAAGGGGGCCCTAAATGAGCCAGAAACGCAAAGTAGCCATCATCGGTTCCGGCAACATCGGCACCGACCTGATGATCAAGATCCTGCGCAACGCCAAGCACCTAGAGATGGCAGCGATGGTCGGCATCGACCCGGCCTCCGACGGCCTGGCCCGCGCCGCCCGCCTGGGCGTGACCACCACCCACGAAGGCGTGCAGGGCCTGACCCGCCTGCCGGTGTTCAGGGACATCGATTTCGTCTTCGACGCCACCAGCGCTGGTGCCCATGTGAAGAACGACGCCTTCCTGCGCCAGCACAAGGCCGACCTGCGCATCATCGACCTGACCCCGGCGGCCATCGGCCCGTACTGCGTGCCGGTGGTAAACCTCGAGCAGCACCTGCAGGCGACCAACGTCAACATGGTCACCTGCGGTGGCCAGGCGACCATCCCAATGGTCGCGGCGGTATCGCGGGTGGCCAAGGTGCACTACGCCGAGATCGTTGCTTCGATTGCCAGCAAGTCCGCCGGCCCCGGCACTCGCGCCAATATCGACGAATTCACCGAGACCACCAGCAAGGCCATCGAAGTGATAGGCGGCGCGACCAAGGGCAAGGCGATCATCATCATGAACCCCGCGGAACCGCCGCTGATGATGCGCGACACGGTGTACGTGCTGAGCGAGACCGCCGACCAACAGCACATCGCGGCGAGCATCGAGGAAATGGCTCGCGCAGTGCAGGCCTACGTGCCGGGCTACCGCCTCAAACAGCAGGTGCAGTTCGAACCCGTGTGCGGCCTGAGGTTGCCTGGGCAGGGCACCTTCACCGGTCTCAAGACGTCGGTGTTCCTTGAAGTGGAAGGCGCCGCCCATTACCTGCCGGCTTACGCCGGCAATCTCGACATTATGACCTCCGCCGCGCTGGCCACCGCCGAGCGCATGGCACAAGCAATGGGGGCGTCGGCATGAACGGCAAGAAGCTCTATATCAGTGACGTAACCCTGCGCGACGGCATGCACGCCATCCGTCACCAGTATTCGCTGGATGACGTGCGTGCCATCGCCACGGCGCTGGATCGCGCCAAGGTCGACTCCATCGAAGTCGCCCATGGCGATGGCCTACAGGGTTCCAGCTTCAACTACGGTTTCGGTGCCCACACCGACCTCGAATGGATCGAAGCAGCGGCCGACGCGGTCAACCACGCCAAGATCGCCACGCTGCTGCTGCCAGGGATTGGCACCCTCCATGACCTGAAGAGCGCCTATGACGCCGGTGCTCGCATTGTTCGCGTGGCCACCCACTGCACCGAGGCAGATGTTTCGCGCCAGCACATCGAATATGCCCGTGAACTGGGCATGGACACCGTTGGCTTCCTGATGATGAGCCATATGCACACACCTGAAGGGCTCGCGCAGCAGGCCAAATTAATGGAGGGCTACGGCGCCACTTGCATCTATGTGGTGGATTCGGGCGGGGCGATGAACATGGACGACATCCGTGCGCGCTTCCGTGCGGTCAAGGCTGTGCTCGACCCAGCGACGTCGACCGGTATCCATGCCCACCACAACCTCAGTCTGGGCGTGGCCAACTCCATCGCCGCCGTGGAGGAGGGCTGCGACCGCATCGACGCCAGCCTCGCCGGCATGGGCGCCGGCGCCGGCAACGCACCGCTGGAAGTGTTCATCGCCGCTGCCGACAAGCTTGGCTGGCAGCACGGTACCGACCTGTACGCGCTGATGGATGCCGCCGACGACCTGGTGCGCCCGCTACAGGACCGCCCGGTACGGGTGGACCGTGAAACGCTGGCCCTGGGTTACGCCGGGGTCTATTCGAGCTTCCTGCGCCATGCCGAAGTGGCCGCTGCCCGCTATGGCATCAAGGCCGTGGACATCCTCGTCGAGCTGGGCAAGCGGCGGATGGTCGGTGGCCAGGAAGACATGATCGTTGACGTCGCACTCGACCTATTGAAGCCATCGCTGGAGAAGCGTGCATGAATACCGATATTGCTCGTATCGCCGAAGCCCTTGACCGGGCGGCGCGAAGCGCCGAACCACTGGCACAGTTCAGTGGCAGCACCGCCTTTTCCCTGGATGACGCCTACCGGATCCAGCGCGCCTCCATGCAGCGTCGTTATGCCGATGGTGAGCACAGCATCGGCATCAAGCTGGGCTTCACCAGCCGCGCGAAGATGATGCAAATGGGGGTGGATAGCCTGATCTGGGGGTGGCTCAGCAACACCATGGTGGAAGAGGACGGCGGCCTGATCGACTTGGCGCGCTACATTCATCCGCGTGTCGAGCCGGAGGTCTGCTTTCTAACGCGCCGTGCGATCGATCGCCCGCTGACCCTGCTGGAAGTGAGCAACCATGTCGAGGCCGTGGCGCCGGCGCTGGAGATCATCGATTCACGCTACCAGGCGTTCAAGTTCAGCCTGGAGGATGTGGTGGCGGACAACTGCTCCTCGGCCGGCCTCACCATTGGCCCTTGGTCGAGCAACTTCTCTGGGCTGGACAACGCCGGCGTAGTGATGCGCCTGGATGGGCGTGTGGCTCAGGCCGGCTCCACGGCTGCAATCCTCGGCAATCCGCTGCGCAGCCTGGTGCACGCCTCACGCCTGCTGCACGCCGCCGAACTCGAATTGCCCGCGGGTAGCCTGGTGATGGCAGGCGCCGCCTGCGCTGCGGTGGCGTTGTACCCAGGCGTGCATGTCAGTGTCGATGTCCATGGCGTTGGGCAGAGCAGCTTCAGCGTCCGCGGTGACCACGGAGGCGTCAGCCATGAGTGACCTCAACGCCACTGTCGTTGCTGGCAAGGCCACACCGCGTGGGCGCTTTCCGCATATCAAGCGTGCGGGTGACTTCCTGTTCGTATCCGGTACCAGCTCACGGCGCCCGGACAACAGTTTTGTCGGCGTAGAGGTGGATGCCATGGGCACCACCCAGCTAGACATTCGGGCGCAGACCCGCGCAGTGATCGAGAACATGCGCGACATCCTCGCCTCTGCAGGTGCAAGCCTTGCAGACGTGGTGGAGATCAGCAGCTTCCTCGTCGATATGAACGACTTCGGCGGATACAACGACGTCTACGCCGAATACTTTGACGAAAGCGGCCCGACCCGCACCACCGTAGCCGTACACCAATTGCCACACCCCCATCTACGTATCGAGATTAAGGCCATAGCGTACGCGCCGCGTCGTCGCTGAACCGTAGGGAGAAAACAACCATGGACAAGCATCACTTCAGCGCCCCTTTCAACTTCAACCGCTGGATCGACGAGCACGCGCACCTTCTCAAGCCGCCGGTGAACAATCAGCAGATATGGCAGGACAGCGATTACATGGTCACCGTGGTGGGTGGGCCTAATCAGCGCACCGACTTCCATGACGATCCGGTGGAGGAGTTTTTCTACCAGTTCAAGGGCAATGCCTACTTGAACGTCTGGGACCGAGGTCGCTACGAGCGCGTCGACCTTAAGGAAGGCGACATCTACCTGATGGCCCCCCACGTTATCCATTCGCCGCAGCGTCCTGAGCCCGGCAGTCTGTGTCTGGTGGTGGAGCATCGCCGCCCGGAAGGGCAGTCCGACGCCTTGCAGTGGTCCTGTGCGCACTGCGGCACCGTGGTCCGGCGCTATGAGTTGAGGCTCAAGAGCATCGTTGCCGATCTTCCACCGGTATACGACCAGTTCTATACCACCACCGATGATGAGCGTCGTTGCCCTGGTTGCGGCGAAATCCACCCAGGCCGCGATTGGCAGACCTGGCACAAGACGCTGCGTGAGGTCCACGGCTTATGAAAATCGATATCCATTCGCACTTTTTTCCCCGCATTACTCAAGCCGAGGCCGCCCGCCTGAGTCCTCAGCGTGGCCCTTGGCTGCATACCGAGGGGCGTCAGGGGCAGATCATGCTGGGAGATAAACCGTTCCGTCCGGTACATGATGTGCTGTGGGATCCGCAGCGCCGCATCGAACACCTGGATGAGCAGGGCTTGGACGTGCAAGTGATGTGCGCAACGCCGGTGATGTTCGGCTACGACCAACCTATCGCGCAGGCGCTGCCGTGGGCACAGATGATGAACGATCGGGCCCTGGAGATGACGGCCCTGATACCCGATCGTCTCAAGGTGCTGGCCCAGGTACCCCTGCAAGATATCGAGGCGGCCTGCCTTGAGGCCAGCCGGGCAAAGGCCTGTGGCCATGTCGGCGTGCAAATCGGCAATCACGTGGGCCACCACGATCTGGACGAAGCGGGCCTGATCACCTTCCTGCACCACTGTGCGGTGGAAAATATCCCGTTGCTGGTGCACCCGTGGGACATGATGGGCGGCGAGCGCATGAAGAAATGGATGTTGCCTTGGCTGGTCGCGATGCCGGCGGAAACACAGCTGGGTATCCTGTCGCTGATCCTGTCTGGCGCTTTCGAACGCTTGCCGGCGTCCCTGCGCATCTGTTTCGCCCATGGCGGCGGCGGCTTCGCCTTCCTCCTGGGACGGGTAGATAACGCCTGGCGCCATAGAGATATTGTCCGAGAGGATTGCCCGGAACTGCCGTCTAGCTATGTCAAACGTTTCTTCGTCGACTCGGCGGTCTTCGACCCTCGTGCGCTGCGTTTGCTGGTGGACGTGATGGGGGCAGACCGCGTCATGCTCGGCTCCGACTCTCCCTTCCCGCTAGGCGAACAGGCAATTGGCGCTGGTGTACTGGAGCATCCGCAGTTGAGCAAGCAGGACAAGTCGCGTATCTGCGCCGAGAACGCCCGGGGATTCTTCGGCATCTGATTGGCCATCGCGAACGAGCGGCAACCTGATCGGAAAAAAGTCGTGGTTGCCGAGGAGCGTCATGAAATCAAGCGTACTCACGGTTTCGCGCAAGCTGAAGTTCTACCAACTGGTGGTATTTGACCAGGTCGTGCAGAGCGGCTCACTACTGCGTGCCGCTCAGATATTGAACATGACTCAACCTGCCGTCACCAAAGTTATCCATGAGATAGAGTCGTACTTCACCGCGCCGTTGCTGGTACGTAGCAATCGCGGCGTGCGCCTGACGGAGCTGGGCGAGGTAGTGCTGCGCAGAGCCCGTGCAATGCTGGCAGAGCTTAGGGCGCTAACTGATGAAGTGCAGGCTCATCACGAGGGGGGGGCAGGCCATGTGGTTGTAGGCACGCTAATTTCAGCTTCGGCATCGTTGTTGCCGCTCGCGCTACGGCTGCTCAAGGAGCGCGCCCCGCAGGTGCTGGTGTCGGTGCGGATCGGGCAATTCGATCAACTCTTCCCCGCCTTGATAGTGGGTGAGGTGGACCTGGTGATCGGGAGGATCCCTGACGACTGGCGGGGGCGGGAGGAGAGCCGGACGTTGGGCGTTGACTCGCTTTACGTGGAGTCTTTGTCGATCGTTGCCGGAAGCCGACACCCGCTACACGATCAGGCCGTGTCGAGCTTGGCCGATTTGCAGGCCTATCCGTGGATTTTGCCGCCACCCGGCTCGTCACTACGTCGTACCGTCAATGGGCTTTTTGCCGAGGCTGATTTACCGCTGCCAGCCAATGTAATCGAGTCGCTGTCGGTGCTTACCAACGTAGCGTTGATGCAGGACCAGAAGACTGTGGGTTTGCTGCCGATGGAGACGGCTCGGCAATTGTCTGGTCAGGGCGGGATTCGAAGCTTCACCTTCGGCACGCCCTTACGTTTCGGCGGGATCGGCTGTTTTTATCCCCATAACCGTGACCCCGGGCCTGCCGCCAAGCTTTTTAGGGAATGCACCCGACTTGCCTGCGAGCGGCATGTCATCAGCGACTGACAGTCGCCCCCCGGTAGAACCAGTGATGGTTATTCCGCCAAAAGGCGAGAGCGGCCAGTCAGGGCTGACCGCTATCGGTTCAACGCCAGCGCGGGATATTCAAACGCATCAAGACGTGGGCCGCGAGCCGGATCCAGCTTTAGCTCGTTCGTCGCTGGCGCCTCGGGCCATGCTGGAGAAAACACCGTCTCTTAGTACCCAGGCATGCATCAATGCGGCGCCCAGATGTCCCAGGATGATCGCGAACAGCAGCCACGCCAGAGCGCCATGTGCCAGCCGAAGCCATGCGTAGAGCACCGGGTTTTCCGGAACCAGCGCAGGCAAGCTCCAGTCGCCCAGAAGGATGACGGGCCAGTTGCCTGCCGAACGCACCGCCCAGCCGAGCACTGGCAACCCCACCATCAATAGGTAGAGCAAGCCGTGCAACAGGTGGGCGGCTACGGCTTGCCAGCGGGGAATACTTGCGGGCAGTGCCGGCACAGGCCGGCAGAAGCGATTGGCCAGGCGCACCAGTGCGAGGCAAAGGATGGCGATGCCCAACGGCTGATGCACGTCGATCAACACGGGACGGAGGGCTAATGAGCTCATCATGGCTACCCCGATGAACAGCATGGCCATGATGGCGATCGCCATTGCCCAGTGCAGTAGCCTGGCGGTCAGGTTGAAGTGCCGGGGACTGCGCGTACGGGTAGTTGGTACGTCTTGCATCACTTGTGCTCCTGCTGGCCAATGGCGTCGGTTGCCCTGCCGAACGCGATTTCGCGCAGACGTGCATTGTAAGAGTGCGAGTAAATACCCGCGCGCGCTGCTAGCACAGGATCGTTCGACAGCGCGATACCGGATGGCACCAAGGTGGGGTCGAAGTTGATATCGCGACAGCCCCCTTCGCGCTGATCGCGAACGCTGGTCACTTCCAGCGTGCCGGCGACCACTTGCTGTCGCTCGGCGGGCCAGGGTTGTGACGGATCATCGACCGGATCTCCCGCCTGCGCCAATTGCAGTACCAGATCCCAGCGAACGGGCGCTTGTGCCACCCGCTTCTTGATATCGTCGAACAGGAAATCACGGCTGGATCGCGCCCGCTCTTCCGGGGAGAGGCCATGGAAGGGAGCGTGGGGCCGCATGAACCAGCGCACGGGCTGGCGTGTGCCATCTGCCGCAAGCAGGATAAATGCGTTGATGACGTTGTACTGGGCCTGCGCAAAGCTGCTCGGCCAAGGCGCAGTCGCCTTGTACTCCACCGCCTTGCGAGCCTCTGGGTACTTTTCGAAGAACGCCCCGACTCGCGCGGGGTCAGGCTGTCCGGTGGTCGGGTCGGGCTCGAATGCGTGCCTTTGTGCCAGGAACCCCTCGGCATCACGCGTAGGGAAGTAGGGGGCATTGTTCAGCTTCATCCGCCATTGAGATCTGTCGTCTGCACTCAACAACAAGGCCATGCTCACCGTGGCGGTAGAGGCGTCCGGCGCATGGGGGTCGGCGGACCCGATCGAGAAACGTCCGATTGCCGGGACTTCATCCTGGGCGAACACTCGAGCGGTCGAGAGCGACGCCGCTGCATTGCTGCTGCGAAAAACTCCTGCGAAACAGATGCCCTTACCATGCGCTCGACGATAGCCCGGTTCGAAGTGCTGCAGCGAGTCACCGAGAAACGTTCGAGTGGTGGTTCGGCCCCCGACCAGCCCGGCGGCCCAGGCGAATGACAGTGCCAGTGCGCCGACGATGGCTGCGATGACCAGCACGGGCATCCAGCGTTTGTTGAATGTGGGACGTTGCAAAGCGCTCACCCTGACCTTGACCGATGATTGGCACGCACTATAAGTTTGCTACCCCACCCTAAGGAAGTACGCACCTTTTGGTTAGTACCATGACTGACTCTCGCTTGGACACCGGCAACCCCCAGGACTCATCCGCGCTTGACGAGCACACGCTGACCGCCAAGCTCAGGCGCGGCGACCTATTCACGGGCAAATGCAAGGCCAGGGAAGTGCTGTCTCACGTCACGAGTCTGTGGGGAATGCTATGCCTGATTGCGCTAATTGACGGCACGCTGCGTTACAGTGAGCTGCGTCGCAAAGTGAACGGCGTCAGCGAAAAGATGTTGTCGCAGACCCTTCAGCGGCTGGAAGGCGATGGTTTCGTGCGCCGGACCTCATATCCCATTGTCCCTCCGTGGGTCGAATATGATCTGACCCCTTTTGGTCAGGAAGCCGCCGCGCATGTTGCGGCACTTGGCGACTGGTTGGAGATGAATCTCCATAAAGTCCCTAAAGCCTAGCGGGGTCATGACGACTCATAGCTTCCATTGCCGGATTTATACAACGGCCACTGTGTAAAAACTAGTTTTTGATAGCTTCGGCCCCTCGGATTCGCGAGCGGAGTGTTAGCGCAAAGAAGAGAAGTACTGGGTAGGTGACTTACCTACGGCTTTCTTGAACATCGTAATGAAGGCATTAACGGAGTCATATCCAAGAATGCCCGCCACACGTTGCACGGATACCCCCTCTGCCAAATGGCTGAGTGCGATCATCAAATGCAGCTGCTGGCGCCACCGCCCGAAGCTGAGCCCGGTCTTGCTTTCAACTAGCCTGGCCAGCGTTCGTTCACTAGTCGCAAGCCGAGTGGCCCATTCGCGCAGGGTGGTGCGGTCGCCGGGAGTAGCAAAGAGCGTATCCGCGATGTGTTTGATCTTCGGATGGTCTGATATTGGCAAGTGCAGCTCTTTCACCGACGCATCGGAAAGCTGCTCGAGTAGCACTGCAACCAACCGCGCGGCCTTGCCCTCTGAAAGACAAGAGCGGTCCTGCTCAACAAGGTGCAGGATCAACTCCCGGACAAGCGGCGTAATAGCAAGTGTACAGCACCCATCAGGCATGACAGCTGCGCTGGGCTCGACGAACAGAAAGCAGGTACTGGCATTCGCGGTTACACGACAACTGTGTGGCGTGCCGCCGGGGATCCATACCGCGTGCTGGGGTGGCACCAGCCAGATTGCGTTCTGCACCTCACAGCTCACCGCCCCCCGCAAAGACAAGATCAGTTGGCCTTTACGATGATCATGTGTGCCGGTGCCGGAATGATTAGGTTCCGGCACAACCTTGAGTGCAATCGCCGCCTGGAAAAAAAGGTCTGAATCGAAATCTTCTGGTGAGGAAACGACATTTTTTGAGAATGGCATGATTTAGGTATCATATGGCTTGATATCTATATTCTATAACTCTCAAGCTCTCTACAGTTGCCTTTTTTTTAGAGGACAGCTAGAGAATATGTCAGATACAAAAAACAAGTGGCAGGCCACCATGCTCGTCGCGGGCATCCTGCTTATTGCCGTTAATCTGCGCGCTCCCTTCACGGGCATCGCGCCCATTCAGCCGCTAATCCAGAAAGATTTTGGCTTGAGTGCATCAGCACTGGGCCTGCTCACTTCACTGCCACTCCTTGCTTTTGCGGGGTTCTCCCCGCTCAGCGCTGCGGTCGCACGAAGGTCCGGTACTGAGCGCACCCTTTTCGGTGCTCTGTTGGTGATTTCAGTGGGCATCCTACTCCGCTCCGCAGGTAGCGCGTGGGCGTTATACGCTGGTTCGATACTGATAGGCACCGGAATCGCCCTTGGCAATGTGTTGCTTCCCAGCCTGATTAAACGCGACTTCTCATCGAAAATGGCGTCTATGATCGGCGCTTACTCCATCACGATGGGCGCAGCAGGTGCTGTTGCGTCAGCCGCTATCGTTCCTCTGACCCAATCATGGGGATGGTCGATAGCCCTGAGTTTGGTGGTGGCAGCCCCGCTGTTGGCGATGTTGGTGTGGCTACCGCAGTTGAAAGTTAAAGAACACCTGAGCCTGCCCAGCCCGAACCAAGCGGCATCTGTGGCGGTATGGCGTTCGACGCTTGCCTGGCAAGTCACCCTGTTCATGGGGCTCAACGCGATGCCTTTTTATGTCACAGTGAGCTGGCTTCCTACTATTCTGATGAACCATGGGATATCCCCCGAACAAGCAGGAACAATACACGGCACGCTTCAACTGACTACAGCGATTCCCGGCTTGATCCTGGCGGCCACGCTTCGCCGTCTCACAGACCAAAGACTGGCGGCCGCTACCGTCAGTCTGCTAACAGCCTTATCACTTATCGGACTTATTTATGCGCCAGGCCACGCTATGTGGTGGGCCGCATTCCTAGGCTTTGGTTCTGGCGCCAGCATGATGCTCGGCCTGACGTTCATCGGTTTGCGCACAAAGAACTCCGTTGACGCGGCTGCACTTTCAGGAATGGCGCAATGTGTAGGCTATTTGATGGCAGCAGCAGGCCCGATATTGCTGGGGCAACTGCACGACTCAACCGGTGGTTGGACGGCACCGCTGCTGACCACCGCCGCCATCTCTATCGCAGGTGCATTCACCGGCATTTTGGCAGGACGCAACGTCCAACTCGAACCCTCTTCTCGCTGCGCAGAATTTACTGGTTCTGAGTAAGGGGAGGCAGTGCTTGCCAGATCGGCTTGCGGCTGAGTTAACGTCCCGAAGCCCGCTGCCATCCGATCGACAGCATTGGTAGCTTAAGGCACGGTAATACATGCGCACATCCCAGGCTCTAGGATCAGGGCCTACATTAGTCACTGCTTGGGAGAATATGGCATGCGTCTGCTGGTGAGTTTCGCCACCCAGCCTGCGACTCAAGACCAACCTTGATCAATCAATCGAAGGCCCGAGCGTCGAAGAACTGAATGGTAGTGTTTAAGGCTTCTAGATTGGTTTTATGAGTGATCGTACTATCTTGCTCGCAGATGAAGCTGTGACCAACATCGGGATACACAGTAAGTTGGTGCGGAACGTTAGCTGCAGCTAACGCATGCGCTAATTGAATACTTTGTAAGTAAGGGACTTTTTCATCTTTTCTCCCTACCAAAATCAAGGTGGGCGCTGTTTCGTTGCTAACTTCTAACGCCGGACTGGCCCCTTTAGGAACATCCGAGGAGTCGGGTAAGTAACGCAGTAATTGCGACTCTGGAGCGAGCTCGTGCTGCGGAAGAGACAACCCGAGGAGTTGGGCTTGATAAGGGAGGGTTTGGAAGCAGAACACGCCGTACCATACCGCTACGGCTTGAATTGTGACAGCACGGCCTCCAGGTTCGGCCGCGGGAGAGTTACCATCGGTCCACGGGTTGCCCAAACTTGCAGCGATCTGCGCGCCAGCGGATACTCCCCAGACGTAGGTATTGGTAGTGTCAATTTGAAGATCTTCAGCGATTTCTGCCAGATAATTCAGGGCGGCTTTGGCATCCTCGAGCTGTCCAGGCCACCTCGCTTCCGCGCTCAGTCGGTAGTTGATCGACGCCACGGCATATCCGCGGGCGGCTATCTCTGCCAGCAGCCGCGGGAAATCGCTGAACACTCCTGACCGATGACTGTCGCCTCGTCGCCATCCGCCGCCATGTATATAAATCAGTAACGGGGAAGGAGAGGACCGACGCGGGCTGGGCGGTAGGTAAAGGTCCAGTGTCAGAGGACGATATCCCTCGATCCGTGCGTAGGGCATTGCTCCATTAAGGGTTACGCCATTGTCAAACTCAACAATCCAGGGCGGCATTGCGTCTTTGTACACCATCGAAGCGCTGGTCTTTGCGTCAATCCAACTGTCCATTCTATTGGGATGCTCTTTTGCTGATTCGCGAACGATCTGAAGAACCGAACTTGCCAAAAAATTGATTGATGGCACTAACGATTACCCTGTAACTGTTTGTTTTCACAGATCGGGACCAGTGAAGCCCATCAGATTATATGAGGCCTCGTCTCCAGTATCGACCTCAACGGGGTGCGCTGACGTCGGTTTGCCCGCTGGCAAGTAATGCACCCCGGATGAAGCCCTCGGCCAATCGTCGTTCGACGAAGTCTCTAACATAGGCTGCTCCAGCATCACGGCCTCGTGGCACTGCGACTGCTTGGCGGATAGCGGTGAAGGCTCCCTGCATCACCCGATAATTCTGATTCTTGGCTGCGATTTGTTCCAGCGGTTGTCTGACCCCGGCGGCAGCATCCAGGTCTTGGTCAATGAATAGGTCTACTGCACCTGCAGACGTTTCAGCTCGGTGTAGCTCTGCATGCTGCAACGTACGTGACAGGTACAGGTCGTAAGCAGCGCCGTTGCCTACCGCAAGCCGAAGTCCAGGTTGATCCAGGTCCTCGGTTTTGGAATAGGGCGACTCGGCCTTTACCAGATAGGTCCCTTCGATAAGTACGTAGGGTTCACTGAAGCTGATCTGGGCGGCGCGGACAGGCTCGATAGCCAGGAAGGCCAACGTCCACGCGTTTTCTTCAAGTGCAGCGAATACCTTCCCGGCCGCGTCGTATGTGCGCAATTCGAGAACTACGCCCAGCTCTTCGGCCAGCGATTTAGCAAGTGCAACAGAAACACCATGCGGTTCTCCGTCAGCGCCTGGCTGAGCCAGCACTGGGTTACCGAAGTTGATCGCCGCATGCAGAATGCCGTTGGGCGCCAGGTCCTTGAGGACCTGCTGGGCAATAGGGCTCATACCTTCTCCAGGGTTAGAATATTGGGAATGTGTAGGACACGATCAGGCGGTTTTCATCCGCGCCACGTGCAAAGCTCGATCGATAGCTCGCGTTACGCCACCGGACCGATACGTTCCTCAGGGCACCGGATTGCACCACGTACTGCAGTTCGGTGTTGCGCTCCCATTCATGGCCCTCACCGGTGATAGTCGCTGCGTCGGCCTGATCGCCTCGCAGGTAGCGGGTCATGAAGGTCAAGCCAGGAATGCCGAGAGCCGCGAAGTTGTAGTCGTAGCGCAGCTGCCAAGAACGTTCACCGGGCTCGGCGAAGTCGTTGAGCTGGACGAAGTTGACCAGGTAAGGATCGGTTCCATCGAGATAGGGCATGGAGGTGGAACCGTTCATCTTTTGCAGTCCCAGACCCAGCGCATGTCCGCCCAAGCTGTAGGTGAACATGCCGGAAATTGCTCTGCTATCGATACGTCCGCCCAAAGCGCGACCGTCATCGTCGCTTTCCATGTAGCGAAGATCAGCTTTGATCTTCCCGCGGCCCACTGGAATCGAATAGTTCGCCCCCACGAAGTGCTGGTGGTAGACGTGTTCCAGCTCTGCATATTGATAGATCAGCAGCAGGTCTTTTGTGAGCTGGTAATCCAAGCCGCCCAGCCAGAAGGCGTCACCTTCGGCATTGCCTGTGAAACGACGGTTTTTGTTGTTTAGTGTGATCGGTACGCGGTCTGTCGAGTCGCGATCGGTTTGGCGCTCGAAGCGGGCACCGATGAAGGACAGCGAATCGAATTCTTTGCTGGTGAGCAGGCCGCCCTCAAAGGTCTGGGGGAGGAGGCGGCCAGTGTTGGCCTGAACCGTGGGCAGCTTGGGGATCAGAGTGCCGTATTTAAGCTCTGTCTCGGACAGGCGCATCTTGCCAGTCAGGCCCAGGCGGCTGAACTCGTCGGCTGCGCGACCATCATCATGGGTCGGCAGCAGGCCGGTACCGGTTCGATCGGGACTTGAGTCCAGCTTCAGGCCGAGCATGCCCAGAGCATCGACCCCAAAACCGACTGGCCCTGGTGTGTATCCGGACTTCGCATCGAGAATGAAACCATGGGCCCATTCTTCGCGCTTTGACTGGCCGGCGCCGTCACGGAAATCGCGGTTGATGTAGAAGTTCGTCGTTTGCAAGGTGACCTTGCTGTCGTCTATAAAGCCATCCCCATAAGCCGTCGCTGCGGCCAGGCAAGGAGTTACGGCAAGAAGCTTGCAACCAGTTTTGTTTTTGTTATGCATTTGCTGCTCCATCAATTGGAACGTGGGGTGTAGGCGTGCCTCCCGGCACGCCAGGATCAGGAAAAAAAGAGGTTCAGGCGGTGCGGAAAATCATGCAGACCGGGCTGCCGGTCTGGATCTGATGCTCCAGCAAAGCCAGTTCGCCTTTCGGGCTAATGGAGAAAGTCTTGATGTTGTCGCTGTCTTCGTTAGCGACGAACAAGAAGCGACCGTTAGGGGACGCAGTCATGAACCGAGGCTTCTTGCCCTGGCTAGGTACGTTGCCGATCGGGTTGATCTTCCCGGTAGGCTGATCCACCGAATAAATGGTCACGCTGTCATGCCCGCGATTGGAGGAGAACAAATGTACTCCATCCGGTGCCATGACCAGCGCTGCTGCACGGCTGTCCCCTACAAAGTCCTGAGGGAGGGCTGGGGCCACCTGGAATGGAACCAGGGAGCCGTCATTCTGGTTGTAGCGGTAGCTGGTGATCGTGCTGTCCAGTTCGTTCACAACGTAAGCAAATGACCCGGTCGGAGAGAACACCACATGTCGAGGCCCGGCCCCCTCGCGTGTCTTGATTTCATGCGCCAGTTCAGGCTTCAGTGCGGTCCCGTTCTGCTTCAAATCAAACACAAAGACTTTATCCAGTCCTTTGTCCGGGACCACCAGGAAGCGGCCCGATGGATCGCGTGGGATCATGTGCGGGTGGGAGCTCGCCTGCTCGATCTTGTGCGGGCCAGGGTTGCCCGGAAGGTCGTATTTGCTGATGACGGGTTGCAGGTGGCCGGTCTTATCGAACGGCAGAATGACAATGCTGCCGGTGGCATAGTTGGCCACAGCGAGGAATTTGTTGCTCTTGTCCACGGTAAGGTGGACGGGGTTGTTCCCTTCGCAACTAACCGAGCTTACCTTGGTGAGCGTTCCGCTGGCTGGCTCAATTTGGAATGAGCTGACAGTGGACTGGTCGCCATGTACGCAGAACAGCAGGCTCTGGGTTTGGTCGAGGCACAGGAAGGATGGATTGGTCAGATCGCCGACGGTTTGAACCAATTCGGATCGACCTGTTTGCGTGTCATGTCGATAAACCGTGATGCCTGCACCGCGGGCGTTTCGCTCGCGAGTGGTTCTGGAGCCCACATAGAAAATTTGGGTTTTGTTCGAGTTGGCAGGCTGCATAGAGTTCTTCTCAGGTCCTGATTTGGCATCTGCCGCTCCCGCTCCGAGGCCCAGAATGGTTGCCGCAGCGACGATGGAAGTAGAAGAGAGCAGCGTGCGTCGAGTAATGGCGGGTAAAAGCGGTGATGGGCACATAGCAAAATCTCATCGTTGTTTTTGTTGTGATGAGTGCCGCCGACCTTCGAAGGTCGGCGGTAGCTGAGCCATCAGTACTTCGACGGTACGAGCACCCAGCCTTCCATCAGGCGGCGGGCGCTTCGGCTCATGACGGCCTTGTCTACAATCCAGTTGCCATCGACTTGGGTGGTCTGCGCGCCTACGGCAACGGTGCCGGCGGTGTGGCCCATATTGACTTGGCGTTCACCGATATCGCCGACGATACGGTTGACCAGCGTGCCTTCCAGAGCGGCCGCCACGGCAACGGCTACAGCGCCAGTGCCGGTGATTGCGTGGTGCAATTTGCCCATGGAAAGGATGCGGGCGATCACATCGATCTCGCCGGCTTCGACTGTCTTGCCACCGGCAGCGCCGTAGGTTTGCGGCGCAGCTACCAGGCAGAGCTTCGGCGTGTGAGGGCGAAGGCGTGTTGCTTCCTCAGCGGTAGCCGCCAGACCCATGGCTACGGTGCAGTGTGCGCGGATGGTTTCCAGCGACTGCAGCAGTTCGGCGTTGCCATTCACCTGGTCTTGGGTCTCGGTTCCGGTCAGGCCAACGCGCTGAGCGTCGACGAAGATCGTCGGGTTGCCTGCGTTGAGCAGCGTTGCCGGCAAGCTTGGGAAGCCAGGGATATCCAGTTCATCCACGACATTACCGGTTGGAAGAATGCTGCCGCCCGAACCGCCAGGCTGAAGGAATTCCACGACGATTTCGGCAGCAGGGAAGGCGACGCCATCCAGCACGAAATCACCTTCTTCAACGACCTCGCCATCCTTCATCGGGACATGGGCGATGATGCGCTTCTGAATATTGGCCTGCCAAATTCGGATGGTGGCGATGCCGTCACGAGGAGCATCGACTAGCCCTTGGCGAATGGCGAATGGGCCAACGGCTGCGCTCAGGTTGCCGCAGTTACCGGACCAGTCGACCACCGGGTTTTCGATTGCCGGGGCACCGAACAGGTAATCAACATCGCAATCGGTACGACCCGATTTACCGATGATGACGACCTTGCTGGAGCTGGAGGTGGCAGCACCCATGCCGTCGATCTGCTTGCCATAAGGATCCGGGCTGCCGATGACGCGAAGCATCAGTGCATCACGCTCGGGGCCTGCAGCCGGAACATCTTGCTCCAGGAAAAAGACGCCTTTACTGGTGCCACCGCGCATGAATACGGCAGGGATTCGAACTTGAGTCATTACACTGCTCCTTCCAGTTGCTTCGCTTGTGCAGCCTTGTCCATGCTCTCCACCAGCAGCTGCGGCAGCAGGCCGCCGCGGCGGAAGTAGCGCACGTCTTCATGCGTATCCAGGCGGCTGGTGACGGTTACGTTTTCAGTGGTGCCATCTGCACGCTCAATGACGAGTTGCAGCTTGTCGCCAGGCGCGAAGGTGTCGTTTATGCCTTCCACCGAGAACTTCTCGTGACCGGTCAGGCCCAGCGTCTTGCGAGTTACACCTTCTGGGAACTGCAGCGGGAGGATGCCCAGGCCAGCCAGGTTGGTGCGGTGGATGCGCTCGAAGCTCTCGGCCACGACAACGCGCACGCCCAGCAGGCGAGGGCCTTTGGCTGCCCAGTCACGCGACGAACCGCTGCCGTACTCCTTGCCTGCCACTACGATCAGAGGCTGCTTGCGATCGGCGTAGGCTTGGGCGGCTTCGAACACGGTGCTCACGCGGTTTTCCGGCAGCAGCAGCGTCCAAGGGCCTTCGCGGCCGTCACTCATCAGCTCGTTCTTCAGGCGGGGGCTTGCGAAGGTGGCGCGCTGCGCGGCTTCGTGGTTGCCGCGACGAGTGCCGTAGGAGTTGAAGTCATCAACACCAATGCCGTGGCCTTTGAGGTACGAACCGGCGTCGCTGTCCGGCAGGATGGCGCCCGACGGCGAGATGTGGTCGGTAGTAATGTTGTCCGACAGCATCACCAGAACGCGCATGTCTTTCAGGTCGCGTTGAGGGTCGGTAGCAGTCAGCTCATCGCTCCAGTACGGCGGCTTGCGGATGTAAGTGCTGCTCTGGTCCCAGGCGTACTGATCGGTGACGCCGGCGCGCAGGTCAGAGGCGATGACGCCCGCTTCGCGAGGTACCGAGCTGTAGGCCTTGTCGAACAGGTCGGCCGACAGTGCTTTCTTCTCGATCTCGTCCAGCTCTTGATCCGAAGGCCACAGCTCGCTGAGGTAAACCGGCTTGCCTTCGGCGTCGGTGCCGAGCGCATCCACTTGCGGGTCGATGCGGTAGGTGCCAGCGATCGCGTACGCCACGATCAGGGGAGGGGACATGATGAACACTTCACGAGCCAGCGGGTGTACGCGACCTTCGAAGTTGCGGTTACCGGAGGTCGCTGCAACGGTTTCCAGCTTGCGAGTGCGAATTTCGTCCTCGATCTCTTTGCTGAGCAGAGGGCCGGACATGCCGTTGCAGGTCGTGCAGCCGTAACCAACAACGTTGAAGCCCATGTTGTCGAGGTCCACGTTCAGACCTGCACGGTCCAGGTAGTCGGCGACCACCTTGGAGCCGGGTGCGAAGGAAGTCTTGACCCATGGAGCACGACGCAGACCGCGCTTGAGTGCATTGCGGGCGACCAGGGCCGCAGCGATCACGCCACGGGGGTTGGAGGTGTTGGTGCAGCTGGTGATGGCGGCAATCACGACCGAGCCGTTATCCAGGCCGGTAGGGACGTCTTTTGCTGCTTCGCCTTTACCCAGCAGGATGCGCTGGTGAGGTTGTTTCGGGCCGGCAATCGCACGACCAACGGTGCTCAGGTCGAGGGTGACGACACGGTCGTATTCGACCGATTCCAGGCTGTCATGCCACAGACCTTGATGTTTGGCATAAGCCTCGGTCAGCTCGGCAATCTCACCGCCGCGACCGCTGAGTCGCAGGTAGTGCAGGGTGCGATCGTCGATCGCGAACATTGCTGCGGTAGCGCCGAACTCAGGAGCCATGTTGGACAGGGTGCCACGGTCCGCCAAGGACAGGGCGGCAACGCCTGGTCCATGGAATTCCAACACGCTGCCGATTACGCCGGCTTTGCGCAGGCTTTCGGTCAGGGCAAGCGCGATGTCGGTAGCAACGTAGCCCGATGGCGGGACGCCTTCCAGTCGGACGCCGACGATTTCTGGAACCCGCATCATCAGGGCTTTGCCCAGCATTGCGGCTTCTGCCTCGATACCACCAACACCCCAGCCCAGCACGCCGATGCCATTGATCATGGTGGTGTGGCTGTCAGTGCCGACTAGCGTATCTGGGAAGGCCCACAGATCACCTTCGGATTCGCGCGTACCGATGACGGTGGTCAGGCGCTCCAGGTTGATCTGGTGAAGGATGCCGTTACCGGAAGGCACGATCGACAGGTTGTTGAAGGCCTTGTTGCACCAGCCCAGGAAGGCAAAGCGCTCGGCATTGCGCTCGCGCTCGATAGCTTCGTTATCGGCCAATGCGCTGGCATCACCCCAACGCTCTACGTTCAGCGAGTGGTCCACGACGAGGTGAGTAGGGGTGACCGGGTTTACCTGACGTGGATCACCGCCTGCTTTTGCTACTGCGTCACGCAGGCCGGCCAGGTCGACCAAGGCAGGGGTGCCGAGCAGGTCCTGAAGTACTACGCGAGCGGGGCGGAAGGGGATGTCGCTGTTTTTAGAGCGAGTGCAAATTACTTTCAGCGCCTCGTTCGGCTCTGCCTCGGTACGCAGGACGTTCTCAGCGAGGATCCGGAGGCTCATTGGCAGGCGGGCGAAGTCGCCGCCTATCGCTTTTACGGCTTCAGATACGTTGCAGACGCGGTAGTTGTGACCGTTTACGGCCAGGGTTTGGCCAATGTGCTTGCTCATGCCGGGGACCTCACAGGCGTGTTTTTTGTGAGGTGATATTGCGCTTTGTCTAAACTTGAGTCAATTTACTTCCAGCAGAAAAACTTCGGTCGAGCGCCGAATGGTCACCTTGAAGCCTGAAGACCGGCCATTGATCTGCCTGCCAGCCTTTCCCGCACAAAGACAAAAACGAGGAAATTCAAGATGAAATGCAATCAGACCTACCGTAAATCCGTCCGGCCTCAGTCCGCTCCTTCCGCTTCGTACCGCTAAAAGCCTGGCTTCGCGGCACTAATAAAATAAGGAGAGAGCCATGCTGCTGACCGTGCTCGGTTTTTCGATGGTCACCTGTTTCATGTACCTGATCATGACCAAGCGGCTGACTGCCCTGGTCGCCCTGATTGTGGTACCGATCGTGTTTGCCCTGATTGGCGGTTTCTATGCCGGCCTGGGCACGATGATGCTCGACGGCATCAAGACTCTGGCGCCGACTGGCGTCATGCTGACCTTCTCGATTCTTTACTTCGGCATCATGATCGACGCGGGACTGTTCGATTCATTGGTGCGCTGCATCCTGAAGATCGTGAAGGGTGACCCGCTGAAGGTCTTGGTCGGAACCACGATCTTGACCATGCTTGTATCCCTGGATGGCGACAGTTCCACTACTTACATGATCGTGGTCGCCGCATTCCTGCCGCTTTATCAGCGCCTGGGAATGAGCGTTCTGGGCCTGACCTGCGTGGTCAACATCGCAAACGGCATCATGAACATTTCCCCGTGGGGTGGTCCTACTGCCCGTGCTGCGGCTGCGCTGCATGTCGATGCAATGGACATCTTCCTGCCGATGGTGCCGTCGATGCTGCTGGGCTGCGCCTGCTTGCTCTTCATCGCAATTCTGCTGGGTCGACGTGAGCGTGCTCGCCTGGGCGTGGTTGCCGTGGATGATTTCCACAACGGCTCTATCGCGTTGGGTAATGGTTCGCATGAGGAGTGCGATCGCAATCGCCGTCCGCACATGTTCTGGCCCAACCTGTTACTCACTGCAACGATGATTGGCGTGTTGATGGCAGGTATCGTGCCGATTCAAGTGCTGTTCATGGTCTGCTTCGCCATCGCGGTGATGATCAACTACCCACATCTGGAGCAGCAGAAAGAGCGTATCTCCGCTCACGCGGGCAACGTTCTCGCGGTGACTTCGGTCATTTTCGCCGCAGGCATCTTCACCGGCATCCTTTCGGGTACCGGCATGGTCGATGCGATGGCGAAGGGGCTGTTGGCAGTCATTCCTGATGCGTTTGGCCCATACCTGGCGGTGTTCACTGCCTTGGTCAGCATTCCGTTCACCTTCTTCATGTCGAACGATGCCTTCTACTTCGGCATCTTGCCAGTGATCGCCCAGACCGCCGCTACGTACGGAATCTCGCATCTGGAGATCGCCCGGGCATCGGTGGTTGGTCAGCCTGTTCACTTGCTCAGCCCATTGGTGCCTTCGCTATATCTGCTGGTGGCGTTGGCAAAAGTCGACCTGGGTGACCACCAGCGCTTTGCGTTGAAATGGGCGCTCCTGGTGAGCATGGCCATGTTGGTAGGTGGCGTGATGTTCGGAGCATTCCCGGTCTATCACTCAGCTTCGTAAGTTGATGGCTGGCCGTCGGCTCTGCTGGCGGTTGGCTGTTGGCTGGGTTTCTGTTCTTCGGCAAGCCTGAAGACATGCGGTGGCTGTGCAGCCAAGAGAGCAAAACTATCTTGGATTCGCGTTCCGGTGGCGGCAAAAAGGGGGTACTGCAGCCTCTGCGCAAGGCTGCAACGTCTACACCCAGCATCCCCTCCTGACCTGGCTGCCGAGCTACCTTCAGCAAGAGCGGCATCTATTGCTGGAGAAATCGGTCTAGTGACTGCCATCCTGTATGCTGCTGCAGTCGTGCTATACATGGGGCTGGGCAACCTCATCGGCTGGTATCTGACTCGCGGTGGCGGGTTTAACTCAGGCAAGCGCCGTAACGTGATTGCGATCTCGATGCTGATTGATAACTGCATTTTTTCTTGTGCCGTTTGCTGAATCTACTGCATCGCTGGTTTTGATTACGTCGCTCACTTTGGCTGGCATCGCGTCGACTACTTCGCTGAACTTCTCTTTGCTCAAGGACCTGCTGCCAAGTACCGGTGACGTTGTCGGGCAGTTGCGTTCATTGTCGTTGGCGGAAACCTTTTCGGTGTGGCCGCTCCGAGCGCCACTGGGACGTTGTTCAAGCCACGAGTTCGTACAACTGGTCCTCATGATCGCAGGCATCCTCCTGGTGGCTGGTGCGTTTATTGCACTGCTATGACCCGTAAGCCAATGGTCTCGACATCTGTTAACGCCGAACTCCATTTGGAAATGAACCCGCAAAAGGCATAATGTGGGAGCTGTGGGGTTCGTCTGATGGGAGGAGCCCCACAATCCAACGCCCCAACTCGGAAAAGATATGAATTTGACGCCTCTTCAAGCCCGCGTGGCTCGCGATATCGTTGCCTATGTTCGCCAAGAGCAACTGGCTGCGGGGCATCATGTCTCGGAGCTAGGACTGGCTAAGGCTTTGAAGACGTCACGAACTCCTATCAAGATTGCTCTCAACTACCTTGCCGAGCGAGGATTGCTGAGTCAGGACCGCAATCGCGGTTTTTTCCTGGCCAAGCCCTATGATGATCTGGCTGAAATTGCCCAAGATTTGTCGGTCTCCATCGACGACCCGGTCTATCAGCAGATCGCGGTGATGCGACTGAACGGCCAGATTCCTGAGCAGTTTGCTGAAACGGACCTGATGCGTTTATTCAACATTTCACGCTATATGCTGCGAGGGGTTTTGAGCCGCATTCAACAAGAAGGCTGGATTGAGCAGCGTGCCGGCCAAGGCTGGCAATTCCTGCCGATGATCGACTCGGTCGAAGCCTACGAAGAAAGCTATTCCTTCCGAGCGATCATCGAGCCGGCGGGACTGCTTGCCCCAACGTTTATGATCGATACCGAAGCTTTGGCTCGCTGTAAAAAGCAGCAGCAATTCATTGCAGATGGCGGCTACCTGACCATGACTCCGCAGGAACTGTTCGAATCAAATGCTCAGTTTCACGAGACGCTTGCCAGCTTTTCCGGCAACAGATTTCACGTCCAGACGGTTCGTCGTCTCGACCAGCTTCGCCGTCTTGTGGAATACCGTCAGGCTAGCAAGCGCGCTCCTCGGCGAGGGCAGGCGGTTGAGCATCTCGCTATCCTTGCTTGTCTTGAAAAAGGTGATCGGCTTGCAGCAGCTGATCACATGCGTAAGCACCTGGAACAAGCTCGCCGGCATAAAGTTGCAGCTGAGTTATTCGAGGCAGGTGAGCTGCCAATCAAAGTTGCTTTTGAGTCGGATTGAGCTGGCAGTCTGGACCGCTTATTCTATTCAGTTGTCTTTCCGGTTTAAATTGCGCAGTGCTGGTTTTCATGTTCCAGCGTACGTTCATCCGGTCCATGTTGGTGATGTCTGGTAGAGGTGGTTATAGCGGAGTCGTTTGTTGGCGCCCGCTCAGCGATAATTTCTGGATGTTGCATCAGATAGGCCTCGAACGCACGAGCGATCTTGTAGCTATTGTAAGGGGCCCCTATCCATAAGCCAGCTAAAACAAACAATTGGAGGCCGGTATGCTAGCGATAGATTTACTAGGCCCTTGCTCATCAGCAGGTCCGAGTTGCTGGAGTAGTCAGTTCCGTTATTTCTGTGCGAATGGATCAGGTTCGCGGTCTAGCGGCATTCGTTTTGGGTAACCATCAATTGGCGGCTAACTGGCTCATCGAACCGGCCCTTGGCTTGGGGGGGGGGCGCCCCCTGCAGTCTTCTTATGGATAACGAAGGGTATCGCCAAGTCTGCGAGTGCCTTGTGAGAATGGATTATGGTGTTTATTGATGCGCTGAGGACGTGAATGTGAGTTCCGGCGTTTGGATAGTAGGGTCCCGCTGCGGTGGCGGAGTGCTATGTAGGTTTGAACGGATGGATGAGGTGCACGAGAAGTGGAAAAACATGCGATACAGACTCGATTGTTTTGATCGTGGAGCAACATGATTTTCGTCATCCAGCTTTGACTCGTGCGGCCTGACGGCCTTCGCTGAGCGGATTGGGTCGTCCCATTCGCAGCAGATCTGTGACAGACAGAATCTGATGAGTAACAGTTTAGGGTGGCTGAAGAATTTCCGCTTCCTTTGTCCGGTCTGACCAGAAATATGCACAACGAAGCACATCATAGATGCGCAGGTTCATAGTATTTACTAATAAAAATCTTATCTTCATTAATCATTACTATTAATGGCAGCAATGGTAGTAGCTCACTACCTCTCGTCGCAGGATCGACCATTCTCAATCGAAAGGTCGTCTTATGAACTGGTCAGACCGCTGCGCTTAACGATTTGTATTTCACTTCTGGGTGCAAATAAAGTCAATTCAGCTGCAAATTCAAGCTCACAACGCTATTTACTCGAGGAGTGTGACCTGACCGGTCTAACCTGTTACGCCTGCTCGTGTAGTTGAGGGGCGTGCGAAGCTAGACCGGGCTGTCGTCCTATCAGTCTGGGTATAGGAAGTTAACCGTCGGTTGAATGTGATGGCGGCTTACAATTGCGCATTGCTCGCAGGCGAAGCGGGTGCGGGCGAACGTCATCCAAACGCATTACCTTCGGCTCCATCAGTCGGAGTGAGAGCAGCTTCTGAAGTCTCACATCGGCCCCTTTTCTGAGTCGCGGCTTCATTCTGCATTGTCACTCATTCATCACTCCCGGTCGGGGCGAGGGCATGCACTTGGCTAGCATGAAGGGCAGTGCATCGCGGGACGATTGAGCGTGTCGAAAAGGCACGTGAATTCTGCAAGCAGAGTAGCCTGCGGTCAGTACAACATCATGAATGTGTCAAGATTTATGCACTCTAGAGAAAACAAACCATGGTAAGTTAAAGTCAACGATGATTTAGAATCAGCGTCAAACTAAAAGACATCGTTAACGAAATGCTTTAGGATGTCCGACTGTTTTCATTAAATTTGAGGATCTCATATGTCCCGCCTGGCAGAATTCCGTCAGCTTGAGCAAAAATTGGCCGCCCAGCTGGCCGAGCTGGAAGAAATGAAAAGCTCTTCTGAGCTGCAGAAAGAAATCGAATTTGAGACCAAGCTGCGCGATTTGCTGAGCAAATACGGTTACAGCCTTCGCGACATTATCAACATTCTGGATCCGCAGGCGAACCGTCGTTCAGTCGCTCCTTCAGCGGCAGAAAAGTCCCCGCGCCGCGCCCGTCAGGTGAAGCAGTACAAGAACCCGCACAATGGCGAGATCATCGAAACCAAGGGCGGCAATCACAAGCTGCTTAAGGAATGGAAAGCCGAGTACGGATCCGAGGAAGTGGAAAGCTGGCTGCTCGCTAGAATCATCTTCCGAACGCAGACAAACCGCCTTCAAGGGCGGTTTTTTTATACATCCCAACCGCTGGCATTGAATCAAATTTCTACGTTTTCAATGGCTACACCCGATTGGACCGGGACGTCATGAGATGTAAGTGTGCTGAGATGGCAATCTGTCTCGATCATGCCTATCCAGAAACTCCAGCCAGCAGCGGTCAACGCAATCCTACCTCTGTTGGCAATCAGAGCGCGCCAGAAATCACCCCTCAAGCTTCCGCACGAGTCCGCCGAATTGCAGGGCGGGCTCCACATAGCGCAGCGCCGACTTCATGTCACTCCAGCCTACGTATTCCATCAAGGTCTTGATGTCCCAGCCTGAACTCGCCGCCCATGTGGCAAAGCCCCGCCGGATGGAGTGAGCGGTAAACGTTTGAGAGGGTAGGCCGCAGCGCTCTAGGGTGCCCCGAAGAAGGGGGATGAGACTGTGGGCAGCGAGAGGTCGATCGCTGATGTTGCCCCAACGATCAATGCCCCGGAATACGCCGCCGCGGGTGAGGCCAGAAGCTTCCAGCCAATTGAGGTATGCCTCCACAGGACATAGCTTGGTCAATGAAGGGGTTTTGTACTCCCTCCCGATATTTTGTCGATCCCCCTTGCTAGTTCCCAAGTAAAACCTTATCCCAACGTAGCGCTCGGCATGTGTGTTCTCGATGGTGAGCCTGGCGAGTTCGTCTCCGCGAAACCCTCTCCAAAAGCCGATCGTCAGCAGGGCGATATCGCGAGTCGCTTTGAGTAGGCTAGACATGTTGCCGGCAGCTCTTGCCTGAACAACCTCCTCCTGGAGATGCGCCACTGCCTTTTCGAGATGCAGCAATGCTAGGGGTGCCGCTTGCTTTTGCTGCACAGGGTGTAGTGCCCGAATGCCTTTTAACAATTGCCTGACCTTGGGTGCTTTAGTGGGGTCAGGGAATCCGTTGCTTTGATGCCAGTTGGCTAGGGCAGCCAAGCGCTGCTTGAGGGTACTGAGCGCCAGTTGGTCAGCGTACTCAGCGATATACCGTACCACTGACTCAGTGGTAGTGGGCAGATAGCCGCCCCAGGTCACCTCGTAGTGGGCGAGGGCAGCCGCATAGCTCTTCGAGGTGTTCTCTCGAATGCTCGCCTCTAGGTACCTCTCTGCCTTGCTGACCACTTCAACCACGCAATTTTCCCCGCTTCGAGCCATCAGTTGCTCGCTTTTACCATTTGTACGGCATTTCTAACCATTTTACTGCCGCTCAACGGCATGACAAGCCATAAACCTCGATTATGTCTTGCCAAAAACTAAGGAAAACTTTGTATCTAATGGTGTTAAAGTGGCACGTAATTACATGAAACGTAAAACGGTACGAAATCGTAGGGATAGACATGGCTAGAGGCGGCATTAACCTGGTACTGGTGCGCAAGGCTCGCGAGGCTCTGCTGTCGAGAGGGCAGAACCCTAGTATCGACGCGATACGCATCGAACTTGGAAATACCGGCTCAAAGACAACGATTCAGCGTTTTTTGAAGGAGATTGAATCACACGATCCCCGACCCTCGGCTTCGCCTTCGCGCTTAAGTGATGAACTCACGGAGCTGGTGAGCAAGATGCTTGAACGCCTGGTTGAGGAGGGAAACGAAGCCTTGGCGCGTGAGCGAGCCGCTTTTGAGCTGGAACGCAAAGCGCTGAAAGCTGAGAGCAGTACACTTCAAAGCAAGCTTGAGCAGTCGCAATTGGAGATGGCCAAGCTGCAGTCAGCCCTGCAGGCCCAGGGCGAAGAACTCAACATCGTTCAATCCAGCCTTCAAACTGAGATCACTCGAAACGCCCGGATCAGCCAGAGCTGCAGCGACCTTGAGATTCGCGTGCAAGAGAAGGACGCCCAGATCGAATCTTTGGAGGAGAAGCATACGCACGCCAGAGAAGCACTCGAGCACTACCGAATAGCAGTAAAGGAACAGCGCGACCAGGATCTAAACCGTCACGAAACTCAGATCTACCAGATGCAGCAAGAGGTGACAGTCCTCCAGCAGACGCTCATGGTTAAGCAGGAAGAGGCCACTCGACTGATTCGCGATAATGAGCGATTGATCGCCGAAAGCCGCCAGCACGCCAAGGAGGCCAGCCTGCATCGTGACGCTATCGAGCATCTGAGAGGCGACCTGGGTATTGCCAATGCTGCAACTGCTCGCGCGGAAGGGGCCAAAGAGCTGCTGGCTCACCAGCTCGAAACCAAGACCAAAGAGGCGAGCGAGGCACGCTCCAAAAACTTGGAGGTACAGCAGAGAGAAAGGGATTTGGTACAGAAGCTCGCAATCGCAGAAGCTGAGATCAAGGAACTGCGGGCCTCGGACGATACGGATATTGCTCGAGAGTGAACTGGCCATGAAGGGTGAAGAGCTGACGGCCTCCCGCGAGAAGATCGCCACGTTGGTGTTGATGTGGACAAGTATCAAGAGCGAGCTTCGGCAGGCTGAGGCAGAGTTGAGCAAGGTGAGATATCAGCTTCAGGTAAGCGCTACGGCACACTGATAGGCCATTTTGTTCATTGCTGAAACCTTTCAATGGTTAGCGATCGTCTAGGCGCGACCAAAGGCTCATTACGACTGTAACTGGAAGCGCTATCATCTCGCCATTCGCTCAAGAGGGGCCCTCTGGCCGGCCAATTCCGGCACTCCCTTGGGCATAACGACAAGGAAGGTTGCGCATGGACGACATCGTTCAGCCCCTCACGCACCAAGACGAAACCCCTCCTAAAGAAGTGAAGATCCTGGCCACCTTGGTGGCGAAGCTGAACCTTGCCGACTTCCAGAACGCCATTCCCGTGATTCGCGAGCTTCGCATCTCGAACGAGACAGAAGACCGCTTCGTCAATGCGACCCTGACGTTGACCTCGGAACCTGAAGTGTTCAAGGCCAAGGTCTGGCGGATCGATGAGGTTGCGGCAGACAGCTTCCGAATCATTCCAGGGCTTGATTTGGTGTTGGACGGCCCGTTACTTAGCCGCTTGACCGAAGCAGAGCTATCGACTTTTTCTTTCGTGCTCGAGGCCGATGACAAAGAAGCAGAGGGCGGTAGGAAGGAGATTGCCCGTTTCGAGCAGGTCGTAGACCTGCTGCCCCGAAATCAGTGGGGTGGTTTGCGGCATATTCCGGACATGACGGCCGCCTTCGTCCAGCCGAATGATCCGGCTGTCGAGCGTCTGCTGAAGCAGACAGCTGACTTGCTTCGTCAAAGTGAACTGTCCTCGTCACTGGACGGATATGAGGGTGGCGCCAAACGAGCCTGGCAATTGGCGTCTGCAGTGTGGAGCGCCGTTGCACGGATGAAGCTCGACTATGCATTGCCGCCCGCAAGCTTTGAACAGTCTGGTCAAAAGGTGCGCAGCCCCAGCCAGATTGCCGATACCGGCTTGGCTACCTGTATGGATCTGACCCTGCTGTTCTGCGCCGCCTTGGAGCAAATCGGCCTCAACCCGGTAATCGTATTCACCCGTGGACACGCCTTCGCGGGCCTGTGGATGAAGCCTGAAGAGTTCACCACTGCCCTTGTCGATGATGTGACGGCGGTGCGCAAACGGGTGAAGCTGCGGGAGCTGGTTCTATTCGAAACTACGCTCAGTACGCAGAATCTCGTTCCAACTTTCTCCTACGCGGTGGAGAGAGGTGAAAAACAGATTGCCGAAGACGCGGATAGCGAGTTTGAAATGCTGCTCGACATTCGCCGGGCTCGACTGCAGCGGATCAAGCCGCTTGCGAGTGCTGAGGCTCAGATCGCGCGGATTGCTGATGAGATATCGGACGATGCTCCAGCCCTCCTGGTCGAAGACGGAGCGGGTATTCCAGACGAGAGACACGAGGTGGTCGTCGAAGATCTTTCGAAGCTCGACCCAGCCGATCGTCTTGGTCGTTGGCAGCGTAAGCTCCTGGATCTCTCTCTTCGAAACAACCTCCTGAACTTCAAGACGGGCAAGCGGGCGCTGAAGCTAGAGTCCCCAGACCCGGGTGCTCTTGAGGACGTACTGGCCAGTGGTCAGTCGCTGAAGCTGCTCACCCGTCCAGACCTCATGGATGGTGCTGATCCGCGGGAGCTTGCTCTTTACGAGCAACGTGAACATGAGGATGTTCGTCGCCGGCATGCGGAAGACGCCCTCAAGCGTAGAGAGGTGTTCGTTGCCCTGAAATCTAATGAGATGGATGTGCGACTCACTGAGCTTTACCGCGGGGCTCGTACAGCCTTGCAGGAAGGTGGCTCGAACACACTCTTCCTGGCTATCGGTTTCTTGAGCTGGACGCGTGAAGACAGGGAAGGGCAGAAGTACAAGGCGCCTCTGGTTCTGGTTCCCGTCACGCTGGAGCGCAAGAGCGCTCGATCCGGGTTCACCATGGTGCTCCACGATGATGAGCCACGCTTCAACCCGACGCTGATTGAGATGCTCCGGCAAGACTTCGAGTTGGGATTGGGCTCCCTGGAGCATGAGCTGCCGCGGGACGATTCAGGTCTGGACATCGCCGGCATCTGGAACAAAGTTGGTCACGCTATCAAGGACATTCCTGGCTGGGAGCTGAGCGAGGATGTCGTGCTGTCGATGTTCTCGTTTGCCAAGTACCTCATGTGGAAGGATCTGGCCGAGAACGCCGAGCACCTACGGCAGAGCCCAGTGGTTCAGCACCTCCTGGATACGCCGCGCGATTCGTTCGTTTCGGACACCCCGTTCCCAGATGCGCAGTCGCTGGATCGTGATTACGGCCCGACGGATGTTTTCTGTCCGCTGCCTTCTGACTCGTCTCAACTAGCAGCTGTGATGGCGGCAGCCAAGGGCAAAGACTTCGTGCTCATCGGCCCGCCCGGTACCGGCAAGAGCCAAACGATCTCCAACATGATCGCTCAGTCGATTGCCCAAGGGCGTCGAGTGCTGTTTGTCTCGGAGAAGATCGCGGCGCTGGATGTTGTGTACCGTCGACTACGTGAGATTGGCCTGGGCGAGTTCTGTCTTGAGCTTCACTCGAGCAAGGCTCGAAAGACCGACGTCCTTGCCCAGCTGCAATCTGCCTGGGAAGCCAAGGGGCAAGTGGATTCCGCGGCATGGGAGGTTGAAGCGCAGCGCCTTGCCACGCTACGCGATAGCTTGAATATTTACGTCGAGCGCCTGCACCGGCGCCATCGCAACGGTTACACCATCTACGATGCGATTGGCACGGTCACCTCGGGTGGCGATGAAGCTGTTGCGCCGGTTGGCTGGGCTTCACCTGACACGCACGACCAGAAAGCCATGCTTGAGCTTCGTGAATTGGGCGATCGCCTCGAAGTGAACGCGCATGCCGTGGGGTACAGCCAGCTTACTGGCAATGCGTTGGCCACGATTGGTCAGGCGGAATGGTCACCCCATTGGCAACAACAGCTCGTGCAGGCTGCTCGAGATGTGCTGCCTGCCGTGCTGGATGTGCAGCGTGCTGCTGATCGATTCGTAGAGCTAGCCGGGCTCCCAGCTACGGATTACACCCCGACTGCACTGGAGGGGCTGTCAGTCCTTTCCCAGGCACTCCCTGCGGCTGCAGGACAAGATTGGCGATTCGCATTGCGTCCTGATGCTCGTTCGATTTCCCAGCGGTTGAGCGATGGTTGTGCGTGGGTTGAACAGCATCGAGAGATCAACGCCAAGCTATCCGCTCTCTGGCCCTCGCGAGTTATCGCAGATGCAAAGCAGGGTATCGAGTTACTACAGCAACGTCGTACCACTTTTGGTGAGCTCAGCGCAGCCTGGCCAGAGAGTGTCACCGATGAGCTTGCTCAGGCGGTGGCACTGCTTGGCCAAATAGTAGAGCTCAAGCATCAGCTCAGTGCGACCTATGGCGATGTGATTGAGTCGCTCGACATTGATCTGTTGCTGCGTGAGTGGAAGGAAGCAGAGGAGGCGTTCTGGCCAAAATCCTGGTTCGGAAAGCGTCGTATCGCAGGTTTGTTGGCTCCGTCTCAAACCACTTCGGGTGAAGCCGATCACGGTAAAGATCTGGCTACTTGGGCAGAGATCCGCGCCGTGCGCCGCGCAATTGATGAGCTCGAACCCGGGCACGAGTGCGTTGCCGTTTGGCAAGGTTCAAAGTCTGACGCTGAGCAGATCTCGACGTCGATCAAGCTTCAAGAGGCCATTCGGCTCCAGCAAGCTGACTTGGCCTGGATCGATGAGGGGTTCCAGTTGGTCGAGCAGGGCCAGCTGGGAGACGCATTGAAGGAAGAGCTCCGGCGGCTTCGCACGCTGACTCGTCTTGATAGCGATATGGCCGCGCTGTCCGAACTTGGCTCGAGCACTCAACAGCTGTGGTGCGGTGAGGGCACTAACATTGATCACCTTACCGCAGCACTGCGTTTCCAGTCTGAGCGTCGAGATATCGAAGAGCGCGGTCGCCTCGTTGATGATCACTCCGAAGTAGCAGAGGGCCGTTGTGGATCGTTGCTGAAGGGTGACTTCGATCTGCTGAAACAGCGGGCAACGGTTGAGCGTGATTTGGCCGACTTGGCTGACCTGCGGGAGTTGGTGCCTGTCTGGAGCGAGCTGAAGACCAAGCTGGAGATAGCTCGTCAGGCCGTGGTGTTCCAGGGGAAAATAGCGACTGCTGTCGCGAAGCTCGCGCTGAACCCGGAGCAGATTGCTGCTTACAAGGCGCCTCTGCAAACACTGTTGGGCGATGGCAACGCGCTGCTGCAGTCGGAAGGTGCCATCTCACTTGCTGGCGCTGCCCTGCGTGAAAAGCTTGGGCTGCTGGAGGAGCGTTCATCGCACCTGACGTCGATAGGCCACTTCACCGAATCAGGTACTGATGAGACCGCTCACCTGTCATTGAGTGACCTCAAGAAAAGCTGCGAGACCGTAGTTTCTTCTGAGGCGCGACTCAAGGCTTGGTGTTCCTGGAGAAAGGTGCGCGATGAGGCCTTCGCCGTTGGCCTCTCGCCGATTGTTCAGGCCATGGAAAGCGGAGCGATCACCTCCGGGAAAGTCCGTCGCGCCCTTGAGGTGAATTACGCTCGCTGGTGGCTGAATACCACTGTCGACAACGAGGAGGTCATTCGGACGTTCGTCAGCGTCGAGCACGAACAACGCATTCGCGACTTCCGCGCGCTGGATGACAAGTTTACCGAGCTGACGAAGGACTGGCTCCGGGCGCGGCTGTGCGCTGACCTGCCAAGCCAGGACAGCGTGAGTCGCTCCTCTGAGTGGGGCCTGCTGCGGCATGAAATGGGCAAGAAGACTAAGCACATTCCATTACGGGAGCTCATGACTCGAGCACCCGAGGCGCTGACGAAGCTGACACCTTGCTTGCTGATGAGCCCGCTTTCGATCGCTCAGTACCTACCGCCGGCTTCGACCCCGTTTGACATCGTCATTTTCGACGAGGCCTCTCAGATCCCAGTCTGGGATGCGATTGGTGCGATGGCGCGAGGGAAGCAGGTTGTCATGGTGGGCGACCCGAAACAGCTCCCGCCGACCTCGTTCTTCGACCGTGCTGAGTCTACGGCTGATGATGAGGATGTCGAAGCAGATCTGGAGAGCATCCTGGATGAGTGCATCAGCGCAAACCTACCGATGCGAAACCTGAACTGGCACTACCGTAGCCGCCATGAGAGCTTGATCGCCTTCTCGAACCAGCGTTACTACGGCTCGAAGCTTGTGACCTTCCCATCGCCGTTCACAGCTGACAAGGCTGTGCGATTGTGCCCAGTGGCAGGTGTCTACGACAAGGGCGGCTCACGTACCAACCTGATCGAAGCAAGAGCCCTAGTTGCTGACCTCGTCACTCGCCTTCAGTCGCCGTCTTTCCGTGAGAGCCGTCGTACCGTGGGAGTCGTCACGTTCAACGGTGAGCAGCAGAAGCTCATCATGGACATGCTTGATGAGGCATGCCGGAAGGATCCGTCGCTCGATTCGTATTTCGCTGAGTCTGAGCTCGAGCCTGTGTTCGTGAAGAACCTGGAGAGTGTGCAGGGCGATGAGCGAGACATCATCTACTTCTCGACCACCTACGGGAAAGACGCTGCTGGCGCGATGTCTATGAACTTCGGCCCGATGAACCGTCCAGGTGGCGAACGCCGACTCAACGTTGCAATCACGCGTGCTCGCCAAGAATTGGTGCTGTTCTCGACCCTGCGCCCAGAGCACATTGACCTTGCTCGGACGCAAGCCGTCGGGGTGCGCGACCTGAAACACTTCCTCGAGTTCGCCGAGCGTGGGCCGCAGGCGTTGGCAGAGGCTAACTTTGGCAGCGTAGGTGGATTCGACAGCCCGTTCGAAGAGGCGGTCGCAGCTGCTTTGGCCAAGAAGGGCTGGCAGGTTCATACCCAGATTGGTGTCTCCTCCTTCCGAATAGACTTGGGTGTTGTACACCCTGATGCTCCAGGACGATTCCTCGCCGGCGTCGAATGCGACGGTGCTACCTATCACCGAAGTGCGACTGCGCGTGATCGCGACAAACTGCGGGAATTTGTATTGCGGGGACTTGGCTGGGAGATCGTGCGGATCTGGTCGACCGACTGGTGGGTTGATGCCGTAGGGACTGCAGAAAAGGTTCATCAAAAATTGACGGAGCTACTCGCTGAGTCGAGAGCCAAGCAAGCCGTCATTGATGCTGCGCATGAGGCGGAGCGCCTGAAAGTCGATGCTGCTATGGCTGAAGTCATTGAGGTGGTGGATCAGGTGGCTGTTGTAGCTTCGACTTCAGTTGCCGAAGCCAATGATCCGTCTGGCGCAATGCCAGAGTTGAAGTACGCGAGAGCTGCCGCGGCTCAAGCAGCAGAAGATACCGTGATTCCTTATGTGCCAGTGGAGCACCTGGTTTACAAGGAAGCAGACCCTGCCGAGGCTGTGGAAGCGGTTGATCCAGACCGATTCTTCGAACCGAGCTACACAGCTACCTTGGAGCAGATGATTGCCCATGTGGTAGCAGAAGAGGGGCCTGTGCTCGATATGGCGCTTGCACGGCGTATAGCGCGTGCTCATGGCTGGGTTAGAACGGGCTCGCGCATTCGTGATCGCGTCGATCAAATAGCGCGGGCACGATTCCGATCCCATGAAGAGGAGCAGGCAGGAACATTCTTCTGGCCGACTCATCTCGACTCGGATATGAACGTTGTCTTCCGTAGGCCGGGTGATGACGATGCCATTCGCCCACTCGCTGAAATCTGCTTGCCTGAACTACGTGCCTTGGTAGATGAAATGACCAAGCATGGTCACGTAGGAGAGGGGCTGGTTTACGCGGTGGCCAAGGAAGCCGGGGTCGGTAAGCTTGCCCACGCGGGCCGTCAGCGTATCGAAAAAGCGATAAAGCGGATTGCTGAGTGATACTCGAAAGGGGCGCATTACCAGCGCCCCTTTTCGAGTCAGGGTGTAGCACTGGTGCTTCGAATTGCGCTGCTTCTGTGCATACACCAAGGCTAATTTGTAGAGGCAGAACAAGTCAGCAGCGAGATCGTACGCTGATGACCTGCAAGCCGTCATTTGCCGCGCGGTTTACCAGCATCGCTCCGTTTATCGCGGACTTGACCGTCCTTGTTGCGAGACCGTGGTTGTTCACCACCGCCAGGCTTTGGAACGTTCACGTTGGGGTTGAGAGGGCGACGATCTGTCATACGGAATCTCCTTCATCCAGCAATGTGAGATACAAGAGGTTTGCAGTAAATCGTGAGCCGCGCAGAAAGTCATAAACACATCATGTAGTGTTTTTCTTTCTGCGTGACACAACATAATGCGCTTAGCTGGTGTTCGCAAGCGTTTTGGATCCCTTTGAGTGTCAAAATTTTACGCCCGTCCGACGTGCCGACGATTCGATGGCGTATGCTAATGTGCCATCACGCATTCGGTATGGAGCCTCGTGATGGGTTGGAAAGGGACTGTAAGATCGCTGCAGGCATCAGCCAGACGAGCTGAGCGCAACGCTCATCGTCGGCAACGTGAGCTCGAGAAGCGGCAAAAAGAGTTCGATAAGATGGAGGCTCTAGAGCAAGCAGCGTACGAGGTAGAGGTCTATGAAAATCACATCGATCTCCTGCTTTCCATGCACAAAGAATGCGCTGAGCCGGTGCAATGGAAGAAGATCCTCTCAACGCCAGAGCCAAGGCAACCCTTGAAGGCCGGATCGCTCGAGCAAGCCGCACATCATGCATCTGCTACTTATCGCCCTAACTTCTGGGCACGGCTTTTCAAGCTTGAGCGTCGGCAGCGCGAAGCGCTTTTGGTGAGAATCGGCGTTGCCGCTGCCGAAGACGAAAGACTGTTTCAGGCAGAGCTTGATGAATGGAAGACTGCACACGACGACTGGGCTGAGGAGCGTGATATTGCTCTGCGTATCCTCGATGGTGACCGCCAAGCGAAGCTTGATGCTATTGAGGCTTTCGAGTCTTTGGAGGAAATCTCACACCTAGGCTCATCTATCCAGATGATCGTCCATGAGGGCGGAGTTCTGGAAGCGAAGCTGGCCATCCACGGTTCACACGTTATCCCTTCCGAAATCAAGTCTCTACTCAAAAGCGGCAAGCTCTCAACCAAAGCGATGCCAGCTGGACGTTTCAATGAGCTCCATCAGGATTACGTCTGCAGCTGTGCTTTGCGTGTGGGAAGAGAGTTGTTGGCCATCCTCCCGGACGACCTAGTGATCGTGACGGCGATGGATAACGTGCTCAACAGTTCGACAGGGCATATGGAGGATCAACCGATTCTCAGCGTCGCATTCTCTCGGATCGCAGTCGATGGCCTGAACCTTGAGGCAATTGATCCGTCAGACGCGATGAAGAACTTTGTGCACAATATGAACTTTAAGAAGGGTACTGGCTTCTCTGCTGTATGTTCCCTGGACTCCGAAAGGTTTGCCGTAAAAGTATAAATACAGGTAACTCCTATCCAGCCATCGCATGGATTAGAAACCACTAATTCTCAGTATTGATTCAGAAGTATCGACAATTTGAATGGGTGCGATTTGTGACAATTTCAGACGACCAAAAAATACGAATTTCGGGAATGTGGGACACACTAAAGAGATATGATGGCTATATATCTACGGTTAATTTTCGCTGTGGACTCATAGCGTCGTTCTCAGCCGCGGTCTTCGGCGGAGTGCTACTAAAAGCCGATGCAATACTGAAGTCTGGAATGGAAAGCAATTATCTGCTTGCTGGCTTGCTGGTGTTGTTAGCGTTTCTTGCTCTCCTGAGCATATATTGGGTTATAAAGACGATTTGGCCCGATTTGTCAACCAATGCCGGTGGGGCGAATAAGCCATCATTGTTTTTCTTCGGTTCGGTGGCCAAGGAATTCAACGCATTGACATATGCCTCGGAAGCGGCAGGTCGATCCATAGAGGAATTTGAAAAAGATCTGGCGATTCAGGTTCACGAGGTCGCTCAAGTAACTTTAAAAAAATTCCAAGTGGTATCGAAGGCGGCCAATTGCGTCAAATGGTGCTTGTTGGTTATGGGGTTGATCGTTCTAGTTGTTGTCATGGACAGTTTAGGAGTTAAATTATGTCTTCGCTGAAAAGTGTCTACAAATCGTTCGATTCAGTTTTCGAACGGTCAATCCCTAAAAGCACGCCTGTGTTCGATTCTGCCTTTGAGTCGTATGGGGCTAGGTCACCACGAGTATTGAATGAGCGTCAGACAATCCTCGCCAAGTCTAATATTGCTGAGGCGGAGTACGGTATTCAAGAAGCGATTAGAGGTTTATTTGGTAAAAAGAGAACGAATGCGCATAGTATAGGTGGTCATCCTGACTTTGATCATCTGGCGGAGTCTGAATCTACGGAGCGGGGGTTTAATGTTTCGCTGTTCATGGATATCAAAGGCTCGACAAAGCTCGGCCTGATATACAGTCCTGAAGAAGTGTTCTTTATCAAAAATAGCATAATTCGGTGTGCTATAGAAACTATCAGGGCTTTCGATGGTCATGTGCACCGAATTATGGGTGACGCAGTTCTGGCATTCTTCCGCTCAGATGGTGAGTCGGCGCGCAACGCGGCCATTGATGCTCTGAATTGCGGGTGCTATTTAGTGGAGTTTATGCGGCAACATGTTGCGCCGAAGCTTCGAGAGAATGATGTAGATGATGTCGGTATTCGCGTTGGTATTGATTATGGTCAGCATGATGATGTGCTATGGGGCATGTATGGCTATCAAGGCTCGTCAGAGGTGACTGCAACATCATTTTTCGTTGACGTTGCGGCAAAGCTTCAGCAGAGCGCACCTCGAAACAGGGTCATGATAGGCGAATCGATTAGGACGCTACTCGACTTGCATGATGAACTGTTAGAGCCCAAATGGGTAAATAACAAAGAGTCAATTGAGCGATACATTCTTCCCAATTATACTGGTAATGACGGGCGACCAGTAAATTACCGGAAGCATGTTTTAGTGCAGAAAAAGTACTTTGATTTACTGCCGAAGCCAGAGTGGAGCGAATCTCCTATCCAAATATCTGCTTTGCTCAAGCCAAGGGCTGATGTTGTGTATGCAGATCCTGAGCACTATCATGCTTGCTCACGTGCCATTCCAAAAGGTGCGGGCATTGAGTTCAAAGCCAGGTTCGTGATTGCAGGGAATCCGGATAATGTGAGAGTGCGATTCCGAGTTAAAAACCACGGCGAAGAGGCTGGCGCGGATAACACCTATCACGAAGACATTGAGGCGAAATTCAATCGAGAGCGACAGGAGTATTGGGCGGGTTATTGGCGGGATGCTATGTATACAGGACTCCACTACATGTCGGTATCGGTGCTAGTGGACGATAGAACGATAATCCCAGAGCAAGATTTTGGCGTTTATATTGGGATGCCAATATAAGCTTTTTAACAAGAGAGCCTAGTTTATGCCGCAGGCAGGATTCGCTGGTCAAGCGCACGCGACGCTTGGGTGATTCGAGGATTGTTCAGGCATGACAGCCCCCAATATTAAGCTCGCAGTAACATCGCACCTGGATCCAGCCCAATGGTGCGTCGGGCTCGGGGCGGGACGCGGCTCAAGTATTTGGAATTTGGTAGAATAGGTGAAAGGCCACCGCCCGCTAGTTTAGTATATCTAGGGAAAGATTTACTCACCAAGCCATTGAGGGAAACTAATGTCTCATCTAGCCGAGACCAATGGGCGGTCTGAAGCGGGCGAGGGCGACCAGGCGCATGGGAGAGGTGCAGAGTTTGCTGGCACCCCGAAGGGGTACAAATGTACTCCTCCCCAGGTTCAGGGCTATTTGTCGATCATATACACCGCTAACGGCTTGGCTTTGAGTTAGCTACTCGATAACCAAAATGCTCGCGGGAGCAAACTACCAGAGAGAGGGGAACAGAAAATCTATCGAATGCCGCGAAAGCTTCAGGGATACCGACTGACGGCAGTCCAAAGTGATCAACCCCTCTAAACACATCAGGCTTAGTAGGCTGTGCGTGGTAGCCTCATCGAGACCCAGGCGCGCACGGATATCGGCGCGTTGCTGGTCACCCAGGCAGAGAAGCGTTTTGTAGATATCACGGCACTTAATCTGCAGTTCATGCAGGTGCTCGCCCTTACTGGCTGACAGTACGCGGCGGCTCCGCATCTCAAAATAGCCGTCGATCCGATCATTTAGCCTTTCCGGCTCCAGCAGCTTACTGAAGTACTGCAACTGTTCCAGTGCTGTCTCAGTGAAGAATCTAGTCCAGCGCAGCAAACCGCTATCCGAAAGTTCGCCACGGCCGTCTAATCCGCCTTGGCGCTGAGCATCCGCAGCGCGCAGCATCTCGTAATAGGCGGCGATATTGCGAGCGAACCCACGGCTCATGGACCACAAGCCAGACCCACTCAAGCCAGAAGCCTTGAGGTACTGATCTGTGAATAGGCGGCCCGTACGTCCATTGCCGTCCATGAATGGGTGGATCCACATCAGGCGGTGGTGCGAGGCAGCAGCGGCTAAGAGCCGCGATTGCCCATGGATCCAATCTAGACGGTACACGCGCGCAAAGTCGTTTAGGTGCAACTGCATCTGCTGCGAAGTAGGGGGGATGTGTTGGCCAACGCGGACCTCACATTTGCGAAATTCACCAGGGACCATGCGCGCGGAAATCGCTGGCTCGAATGATTGCATTTCCAGCATCCGTTCAGGCACGCCAACATAGAGTTCGCGATGTAAGCGTGCGATTGTGACCTTCGCACACACGGTGACTTTGTTGATTGGCTCATTGACGAGCCGGCGCTGGGCGTCAATGAGCCGTTTAACCTCTTGCAGGCCTTGGTCGCCTTCGATCTCATGAGGACTATCCTCGGCCCTCAGAATGTCGATCGGTGCGCTTGAGTTCCCCTCGATCTTGTTGCTGTAGTACGAATTTACAAGCTGTACCAGGTTCATCATAGGCACGCGTAATGGGACTGGAATCCCGGTGTGAAGAGCCTCGTCGAGCCTTAATGATCTGAATGATTTGTTCCAGCAGTTCCTCCGTGGCCTTGTCTTGGGTGATGTACGGAGTGAATGCCATTGCCACATTGTCCTTTGCACAGCTAGTTACCAAGGCTTAGAACGTTTCAAAGCTTTCTCTTTGCCGGGTAGTGGATGGTCATGTCAACGCCAGAGTAATCAGCTGTGGCAGTATTTTCTCAGCAGGGCCTATCAGCATGATCTCGTTCGGCCCATTCATGGATACATCTACGTTATTGACGTGTACGACCACTGCACCAGAAGCTATCGCGATATCTGGTAAGTCAGCAGCAGGCCTTACCACACCGGATGTCCCGATAGAAAGCATGACGTCACACTGTCGTGCTGCTCGGCTGGCGGTTTTCCATGCGCCTGGCGGAAGATCTTCACCAAACCACACCACAGCTGGACGCAAGCGGCCGTTGCATCGTCGGCAGCGGGGCGGTTCTATCAATGCGCCTTCCGCTGGAATGCTCGGAAATTCCAGCGATCCCGCGACGAAGCGATGACAGGTGAAACACTTGGGAAGCGTCAGGCTGCCATGGAGATGAAGCACGTCCTGATTGCCCGCCCGCTCGTGCAGGTCATCAACGTTCTGAGTGACCACAGTGACATTCCGACCGCTGCCAGATAACCGGTGGATCGCCTGATGTGCCGCATTGGGCAGAGCTTGCGTGACCTGCTGGCGCCGCCATAGGTACCAGCCCCAAACCAGCGCCGGATTTTCGCGAAATGCCTTCGCGGTTTCTAAGCGTTGAGGGTCTTGGCGCTCCCACAACCCGGTTAGTCGGTCGCGAAAAGTCGGAATGCCGCTGCCGGCAGAAACGCCAGCGCCGGTAAACACCATGATATGTTGCGCATCCCGCAATGCGTCTGCCGCTTTTGCTAAGGTGTCCATGAGCATTCATCATCGTAACGCGTGGTAGGGAAGGCTGCCAGGAGAGCGGCCGCGGGAGGCATCGGATCAGTGAACAGCCAATTCGATGGCCTTGCGCCGAAAAACCCAAGTGTGGAGGCTTCACCGTTCAACGACGGTGTGCGTTCCTGCATCAAAAGTGCGCGTACAACTGCGGTTCGTCAGCAGACTTAGGTGGAGGGGCCGTGCTGGTGATTCGCGCTTTCAGGTTTCGCGCCGAGTACAACGCGTGTGACCGTTTCCGCAGGCGTAAATCGAGATCCCCTAATTTGTAGGTGGCCACCGCAGTCTCGTAAATCACTGCGCTTTGCGAGGACTCAAGTCCACGGTGAATCACTATCTTACGAAGCTCTTCCAGGCTCCAGTGCGGACGTCCGGTGATGGAAGGAGGGCATAGCATTTGTACCTGCGCGATCTCGACGCCCGTTGCCTGAGACAGGAAGACGTTGAGTTCGTAGGCATCTTCAACCACAGCTGCTCGCTCGCTCTCACCGTTGAAAAGCGGCCGCAAGGTTACCCAAAAGCACATCCCTTCAATTTCACAATAGGAACCCGTACGGACAGTACGGGTGTGAGATTCGGACAAATAGATCAAAACGGGCTCCACTGAGCGCTGCATACCCCTAGGCGACCAGTCACCAGGGCTGGAAAGCTCAAATTATCCCACAATGAACACTATAGATTGTAGCCCTATCGTGTTCGATAGCGCTTCATCATTCCTTTTATGAGGAATGATGATGGAAATCCGTGAGTCCCTGGGTGAAGCACTGCGGCGCATGCGCATTCTTCACGGCCTGACGCAGGAAGATTTTGGAGTAGTCAGTAGTAGGACCTACGTCAGCACCCTCGAACGCGGACTCAAGGCGCCAACTATTCAAAAAATTGAAGAGTTGGCCGGCCGCATGGGGGTCCACCCACTCAGCCTCATCGTATCTGCATATCTCATCCAGAATCCGGATGTGGGCATCGACGGGCTCATCAAACAGGTGAAAAAAGAGGCGCTCAAGCCTTGACCGTAGATCCACAGCCTAAAATGAGCGCTATAGTGTTCACGCCGCCCTGAATCGACTACCATCGCTGCTCACTGAAACCCCCTTCGGGGAGCAGCGTAGCTATGCGTAGATGATTCCATGGCTAAGGTGGCCCCTTCTACATCCAAATGCCTATGGCCACCGCCGCTGCTCCCCATTTTTCAATTGGCCTGTACAGGACACCGTGTCGAGAATCGTGGAAGATTCCTGACTAGCACTGCCGAAGACTGCCGGCCAGAAGCCTGGATGGAGGAGGGCGTCGCTAAATAAAGCGGTTTTGTCTCTTGGTTATAGCGAGCGAGCCGCGGCGATGGGCCTAGCTACGAGCACCGCTAGCCATGCAAGACCCCATCTATCTCGTCCTGTGCGGCTTGAACAACCGCGTCGGGGTCGGAGGATATGATGTCCTTCGGCAGCTTACCGCCCAGATACGAATTGGATGATTCGAACCATAACGCCATGCCCCAGCCATTCAGCCTGGTGGCCAGCACAGCGATGACGCGCTGCATTCCCTGGGCCGCATTGGCCAAGGCGCAGGCATCGATGGCAAAACGTGAAAAGTACTCCACGCCCTCGTAGTTGATAGAGAAGATCACACCGTCTAAATACCGGCCAGGAGTGCCGGCGCTGAGTTGCTCAGCTAACGCCGGCAACAGCGCATTTAGCTCAGCCCAGGTCAACCAATCTCCGCTGGCCATGACTCTGGATTGTGCCTTTGACTGGAAAATCGCCTCTCGGCCGGCAATATTCCTCGCCTGTCGAATTTCGCGCATCTGCGAGACCCTCCTTAAGAATCAGGGGGTAGGGGATGTCAGCAACCCGTTCTGAGCTGCCCGCTGAGAGATAGACCACCACCAATTCGGATCCACCGGCTGACTGAGGGTCGACCAGTCAACGGCGGCCGGTGTCCTGGAAGTAGTCGTCCTGGGCAACCAGGCCCAAATTACCGTCCTCAGCCGTCGGTTCATCACTGAACAGCTGTTGAAGGCGACGCTCCTGCTTCACGTACGCCAGGGTCTGGAAAAAGTAGTGCTCGCAGAGGTGTACCTCGAATCGCTGGCCGTCGTGTTCGCTGCCATACCCCCAGCGGGCTTGTAGGGTTCCATACTGGTAACTGCCCGCAGCCAGGCGCGTAGAACTACCGCAGACGTCACACGTGACATCAGTGATGCACTCAATCTCGACCCGCCCGGTAATTTTCACTGTGAATTCCTAGAAAATGGCTTCGTGCCATGTTGGACGGCAGGCTGGCGATCGGCGACCAGGTGATTCGAGTTCAACCGCGGTCACGCATGCCAATGCGCTTAACCGAATGTGCGCGCTCCTGATCATGCGAGTGATAATAGGTGTTCTGGGTTGTACTGAGGTTGCTGTGACGCAAGTCTTCCTGCAGGTCCTTAGGATTGCGCAGCGGCGCGTCAAAGGTGGCGGAGGTGTGACGCAGCCAGTGCGCGGACGCACAGCGCAGACTTTCCATCTCGTGGTTCGCGCGGCCTTCGCTGCGCATCTTCTCTACGGCTTTATCAAACACGGTTTGGAGGAGGGCGCGGATCTGCCGATCAGACAAACCGGCGCGGCCGTTGAGCGTGGTGATCAGCGGCGTAGTTTCTCCTGAATGAGGTAGCTCGGGAAGTCCCAGGAATCGCCGATAACGTTTCAAATAGCGCTCTACGTAGATATCCCGCACGGCAATCTTCGCCGCCTTGTTGCCTTTACCCACCGCGAAGTACCACCAATTGCCTTCATCATCTAAGCGGAAATCACCCATGGTGGGTTTCCAGTTTTTGCGACCGGCGAGATCGGAAACCCGCAGGTACATGGCGAACAGCGTAGCAACAATAAATAATGTTCGCTCATGCCGCTCCGGTTCGGCGTTCGCCATTGCTTCAACGGTATCCAGGACAAAGTCCCACTGCAGCGGCGTAAGTGCCCGCGAAGAAGAAACTTCAAGTTCTTGCGTAGAAAAACGGCTGCCTTTCTTGAGGAGCCGAAACGGATTCGTTTGGGCGAAGCCATCTTCAATCAGAAATTCATAGAAGCGACTGCAGACGGTAAACACCTGGTTCAACGTGCCATTCGCAGCATGATACTCCTGGGTGCTCGGAGTTTCTGCAGCTATTACTTTGCGCGACTTGAGATTAAACGGATGCCATTTGGGGTTGGGGATGTAAGCCTCGCGAGCGTCGAGCGCGTGCGGGTTACTAACAAACCGGCTGCGGGTTACCGGACCCATCCAGTCATCTGGCGGGTTTCGACAGAAGTTCAGATAGTCTTGGGCATCCTGGCGTTTGAGTTGATTCAGCGGTTTGCCTTGGATCAGCAGCGCCCACAGTAGTAAGCGCTCGGTATGACTGCGGTACGAGTTGAACGTCTGGGCGTTGTCGGAAAAGGCGCGCAGGAACGCACGTACCGCGGCGTAGCCGCGGTCAGCCTCCAGTGCGGCGTCACACTCGCCCAGAAAGGCGCCGACGCAGGCCAGCGGTGAGCCGTGCAAACTGAAGTCTTGCTCGATGAAGTTATCGTGGGTTTCGAACAAGGGTTGGGGTGCGCGCGCCATGAAATACCAGCCAGAATTTTGAAGACAATAGACTTCCAGTTATGACAGTAATCGGAAGTCAGAAGCATTTTGGTCAGAATGATCTCAACCGATCGATGGTACCCGCCAGGCCTTAAACACGCAACGTACCCATGGACGCTTGGGGCAACGATAGTCAGCATTCAAGGATTCACATTGAGTTAAAAGGCTGAGATTGCTTTTGATGGCAAACGATTCATTTCCGGCTTACCACTAAGGCGGAAATCATGAAAATATGCCAGCGCAAGGGCATGAAAGCAGTCGATCAACTCTCTCGGTTTTCGCAAAAACTCACATATCAAAATTCATGGTCGAGTCAGCGGAGAATCGGTTATGAAGGGCATTAAGCGTCTCGTAAGCCAATCTACCACGTGTCTGGCCAAACCCATAGGTATCAATAGATCTCATAATGCTAGCCGTACGAATGCTATCCATGCGCGCCTCCGAAACTTGTTTAGTTAATATTTCATCACAGCCGTCTCTCGCCATCAGATCTGCCGCCACATACGAAACATCCCTCATAATATTACCAATTTGTCTGACGCTTAACCCCGGCCTTCCGTAAACTGTGGTGAAAAGCGCAACATCTGGCAGTCGACCTTGGATAAATGAGACGTCTCGCGCATTCAGATAGCGCTCTAAGTAGGGGGTGAATTCAGCAGGAGCGCTAATCTTAAAAGATCTAGCGGAATCAAAAATCAAATAGTTCCAAGACGAATCTTCATGGAAGCTAGAAAAAGTTGGTTGCCAAAACTTATTGCCTGACATGAATCTGACAGGAACAAGAAGATAAATTGTCATGGCCAAAATAAATAGGGAGCGTTCATGCGCAGAGTCATGCTCGCACATGGACCTTGCCGCCCTTAAAAGGTATTTTAGATGTCCCGTTCCCAGTCTCCCTACCAGCGATACACCCTTGCCCCCGATACTATTGACGAAAGAAGTTTCCACCTGTGAAGCGGGGTTGACCTCTAGAATTGCCTTAGCCGCTAAGTAATCGAAAACCTGGATACATATAGATTTAATCCCTGCGAGCGCTCTTGGACCGGACGCCTCGCTGGTTGATGCATTTGAAAAAGGGCGCCACCAATCATTCATTACCCGTTTACCATCATCGCCAGAAATAAATCGGCGAAAAGGACTAGTTGCTACCCAGTTATCGGGCGGTGAAGCACAAAATCTGAGGAACTCCTTAAAATCATGCGCCCGCAAACTCGAAAGCGGCTGTTGACGCTCGATCCAGGACCAGAGTAGTAGCCGCTCAGTCACTCCACGGTAGTATGCATAAGTAGAGCTAATTTCGGCCGATTGGTCATGCCGAATATAATTTGCAAGGAACAACCTGAGCGCATCAAATAGAGCTATTGGGTTATCTTCATGCTTGAACTTTTCAATATACCCACGAATCTGCGGATGCAGCTCAAAGTACTTATCCAAGGGAAGCGTGATTGTGTCTTGATCAGAATAAATTGGTCGGGGTTCAATCATCACGGTCGTTCACTTTGCAGGCCTGAACTCAAGTGTAGCTCAGACATCATTTGAGGACTACGGAGCGGTGTTCGCATCTATGAGGTGCAGGAGCATCTAGGATTTATCATCTAAGAATTACACAAAAAATCTCTAAGCCATTGAGTTTTCTAGATTAAAGGAGTTGGGCGCAGCCCGAATTATCATCAATGAGTAACATTGGTCTGGGGTCGATGCACTTGGAATTCGCGTATTTGGAGGGTAGTTCAAGGCTGCTCCGGTTAGGCCCGAACAGATAAGTCACTGATTTTCCAGGCGCATCTATGAACTACAAAATTCGCATCTATGAGTGCCGGTCACATTGATAATCGACAACCAAAAAGGAACGTTATCGAAATACGCTATTTAACATAATATGCATTATGCGCATATTCGTATTTAAGGCTTGTACCGTGGGGCAGTCAGATTTCAAGCCAGACTAGCCCCCTGAAATCGAAAACCCGTCCATTCGTTGACCGAGGTTAACGTCTGCGCAAATCCCCTTGATTAAAATGCGGGCTCCGCACCCTCACGGGGAAAATGGCATGACGATTATCGTAACTGGCGCCGCGGGCTTTATCGGTAGCAATCTTGTTCAGGCGCTCAACCATCGCAATGAAACCGAAATCATCGCCGTCGACGACCTGACCGATGGCGACAAATTTCGCAACCTGGCCTGCAGCGAAATTTCGGACTACCTGGACAAGGACGATTTTCTCGAGCGTTTCAGCCGTGGCCAGTTCGGCAAGGTGCGCGCCGTGCTGCACCAAGGCGCATGCTCGAGTACCGTCGAAGCTGACGGTCGTTTCATGATGGATAACAACTACCGGTTCAGTCGTGAACTGCTGGCCGCTGCCCAGCAACAGCAGATCGCGCTTTTATATGCATCGTCGGCAGCCGTCTACGGCGCCGGACAGGACTTTCGCGAACAGCGCGAATGTGAGCGCCCGCTGAATGTCTATGGCTATTCAAAGTTCCTGTTCGATCAACAGGTACGTCGGCAGCTGTCGGTTGCACGTAGCCAGATCGTCGGTTTGCGTTATTTCAACGTCTACGGGCCCCACGAACAGCACAAAGGCGCCATGGCGTCTGTGGCCCTGCACTGCTTCAACCAGTACCAGGCCAACGGCAAAGTCAGCCTGTTCGGCAGTTATGGCGATTATCCGAACGGTGGCCATCTGCGTGATTTCGTCTCTGTTGAAGACGTGGTTAAGGTCAACATGTTCTTCCTCGATCACCCGCAACTGAGTGGCATCTTCAACGTTGGCAGTGGCCGCGCACAGCCGTTCAATGATGTGGCCTTGGCTGTGATCAATCGGCTGCGCGAGCGGCAAGGCCAACCCATGTTGCCACTTGAAATGGCCTTGCTGGAAGGCATTCTGGAGTACGGCGAATTTCCTGAACATTTGCGTGGCAAGTACCAGTGTTACACCTGTGCCGACCTGAAGCGCTTGCGCGCTGTCGGTTATACGGCACCCACTTTGGCAGTTCAGCAAGGTGTGGCACGTTACTGCGACTGGTTGCAAGGTATCCAGGGGTCACCGCCTGCCCCAAGCAAACAGGTGGCTTAATATTGCGAGGAATTACGCAGTTCGGGTATTTTTCAGCTGGTGCACGGTTATTTATTGGTGGTTCATTAGCGATAACTACACTAAATAGTCATTTAGTGTAGTTATGCTTGGCGCCCGTGAAGTCATGCGTGGAAACTGCCAAGCCCCTGCTTTTCCATGTCATTGGGCAAAGTGCAAATTCCTTCCTAGTATTAATGCGTTGCAGCGTTTTAGTCGTGCGTCCCGACGTTTCTCGACAAGGAACCGAGAATGCCTATGCCTCGCTTTGCCTGTCATAGCCTGCCCTTGTTTGTGGCCTTGATCTGCCTTACCGCCCACGCCGAACAGTAGGTTCCGGCCGACGACTCATCACCGATCCGCGTGCTACTCGCAGCCGAGCTGGAAACCACCCTGTCGAGCCAGATGAACGGCACTTTGGGTGAACTGAAGACCCGCTTTGGCTAACGGGTCGCCAAAGGCGCCACCCTCGCCCGCTTCAACTGCAACCAAGCCCAGGCGCGGGGCAAGGTGGCGGTAGCCGAACTGGCCATGGCCCGGCAGAACCTGGAAGCCAAGAAGCAACTTCGCAAGCTCGATGCAGTAGGCGATATCGAGGTGGCAGCAGCCAACACCGAAGTCCAGAAGGCAGACGGCGCCCGCGCCATGGGCGAGGCGCAGATGAGTTATTGCCTGGTGCAGGCACCCTTCTCCGGCCATGTCGCCAAGGTCTACGTAAAGCCTTACCAGACCGTCAGCGCCGATACCCCTTTGTTCGACCTGGTCAGCGATGGCGCCCTAAAGGACGTTTGAACGTGCCTTCCAGTCAGCTCAAGACCCTCAGCCCGGGCCAGCCGCTGGAAGTGCAAGTGCACGAAACTGGCAAGACCTACCCCGCCAAGATCAGCGTGATCAATGCCAGGGTCGACGCGGTGGCGCAGACCGTAGAGCTGGAAGCACGCTTCGACCAGGCTTTCTTTGCCTGAGCTGATGGCGGGCATGAGCGGCACGGCGCGGTTTGCGCCATGACCGTGAACCAGCCTCTGCCCCACCCACAGCTGTTGTTGCAGCTGGACGCCCTGCGTGACAAAGCCATGGCCGCCGAGTCGTTGAATGCCCTGGCGTTCAGCATGGCCAACGATCTTTACCCATTGCTGCCCTTCCACCAGGCGCTGGTCTGGCGGCAAGGCAAGGGCGGGCTCGAGCTGCTATGCGTTTCTGGCCTGGCGCGTCCCAGCGAAGACTCGCCCTACCTGGTCTGGCTCAAGCGTGCCAGCCGCTGGCTGGCCAGCCACCTGAGCGATGAAAAGCCCGTCTGGCTGACCGAGGCCACGGCTGCGCCACCGCCCGACATCGCCGAGGGCTGGGCCGAGTGGTGGCCTGCCGGCCTTTGCTGCAGACCGCTGCACACCCCGGCCGACCAACGCTGGGGGCTGCTGGTGCTGCTGGAAGAGGCACCGCCGGCGGCGCTGTACCAGCACCTGGACGGCCTGACCCGCACCTGGGCCTATTGCTGGAGCGCGCTGACCCGTCGTCAGCGCCTTGGCCGCTGGCGCCCCAGCCGCCGCCAGGTGCTGCTGACCGTGCTGCTGCTCGCCGGGCTGTTACTGGTGCCAGTACGCCAGAGCGCACTGGCACCGGCGCAAATCGTCTCGCGCCAGGCGCAGATCGTCAGCTCGCCGATCGACGGGGTGATCAGCCAGGTGCACGTGCGCCCCAACCAGCCGGTGGAAGCAAAGCCCAGCCTTGGCGAGCAGTGGCTGCATGCCCGTGATGATCAAAGCGTGGCCTATATTCCCAAATCCTAGGCCAGCCCCTGATTCCTTGAAACGCGGCAAGTAACAACGACTATTCGGTCAACTACAAGCACAGTTTTACATTCACCCGAATGAGTGTTTTTGAGTTTCAATTTTATTGCCCGCCAAACACTAAGTCAGAAAGCTGAACCTTAGCTGTCTATGTTGGCAATGTAATGAGAAGGCTACCTATTTTTTATACTTATTTCACAAAAACCGGCATAACCTTGGCCGAATAAGCCACTGTCAATCACTACGGCACGGAAGACTGAGCCCCCGCAGACAAAACTGACTTAGCGCAACCCCCCTACTTTCTGCCTATGTACTTGATGCAAAAGTTTTCTTTGCGTCTACGCTGGCAATGGACCCCATTAAATCAATGGGTTCTGTCAATTTGCTGTATTACCGAGGTGCTCATGAGTGAGGCGTTTCTCCCTTTCTCGCGTCCTAGTATGGGCGACGAGGAAATTGCGGCTGTCGAAAAGGTCCTGCGTTCGGGCTGGATCACCACCGGCCCACAAAACCAGGCACTTGAAGAGCAGTTCGCACAGTACGTTGGTTGCCGCCATGCGGTAGCCCTGTCATCGGCCACTGGCGGTATGCACATCGCTTTGCTGGCACTGGGTATCGGCCCTGGGGATGAAGTCATCACTCCGTCGCAGACCTGGGTTTCCACGGCCAATATGATTTCACTGCTCGGTGCCACGCCGGTATTCGTCGATGTCGACCGCGATACCCTGATGACCGATGCGGCGCGCATAGAGGCGGCGATCACCCCACGGACCAAGGCCATCATCCCGGTTCACTACGCGGGCGCAGCTTTCGACCTCGACCCCCTGTACGCCCTCGCCGACAAGCATGGCATCGCTGTCATCGAAGATGCCGCCCACGCTGCCGGCACCCGTTACAAGGGCCGCCATGTCGGTGCCCAAGGCACGGCAATCTTCTCGTTCCATGCCATCAAGAACATGACCTGCGCCGAAGGCGCCATGTTCGTCAGCGATGACGAAGCCCTGGCCAGCCGCGTGCGCATGCTCAAGTTCCATGGCCTGGGTGTCGATGCCTACGACCGCCTGACCCATGGCCGCAAGCCCCAGGCCCAGGTCATCGAACCCGGCTTCAAGTACAACCTTGCCGACATCAACGCCGCAATAGCCCTGGTGCAGCTCAAGCGCCTGGATGCCATCAACGCCCGCCGTACCGAACTGGCCGGCCTCTACCAGCAGCGTCTAGCAGGCCTGCCAGTGCAGCCCCTGGCCGTTCCGGGCTACGACCAGCAGCACGCCTGGCACCTGTTCATCCTGCGCATCGACAGCGAACGCTGCGGCCTTGACCGCGAAGCCTTCATGAAAGGCCTGCAGGAGCGCGGCATCGGCACCGGCATCCACTTCATCGCCACCCACCTGCACACCTGGTACCGCCAGCGCGATCCGCAGCTCTCGCTGCCAAACACCGAATGGAACTCGGCGCGGCTGTGCTCCATTCCATTGTTCCCTGACATGACCGACCACGACCTCGACCGGGTCGTCACTGCCATTGAACAGCTTGTGGGAAATCGCTCGTGAGACCTTACCCGATACATTGTGTGTCCATCGTCATCCCGGTCTACAACGAGGAGGAAAGCCTGCCCGAGCTGCTGCGCCGCACAGGCGCCGCCTGCCAGCAGTTGCGTCACCCCTATGAAATCGTGCTGGTCGACGACGGCAGCCGCGACGACTCCGCGCACATTCTCGAAGAGGCCGCCAAAGCCGAGAACAGCCCGTTCGTGGCGGTGATCCTCAACCGCAACTACGGCCAGCACGCAGCGATCATGGCTGGTTTCGAGCAGTGCAAGGGCGACGTGGTGATCACCCTCGACGCCGACCTGCAAAATCCGCCGGAAGAAATCCCGCGCCTGGTCGCCGAAGCCGAACGCGGTTTCGACGTGGTCGGCACGGTGCGCAGCAACCGCCAGGACTCAGCCCTGCGCCGCTGGCCATCGAAGGTGATCAACTACGCGGTGAAGCGCTCCACAGGCGTTGCCATGAGCGACTACGGCTGCATGCTGCGCGCCTACCGGCGCACGGTGATCGACGCCATGCTCGCTTGCCGCGAGCGCAGCACCTTCATCCCGATCCTGGCCAACAGCTTCGCCCGCCACACCACCGAAATTTTGGTGACCCACGCCGAACGTGAACACGGGGATTCGAAGTACAGCCCGATGCGCCTGATCAGCCTGATGTTCGACCTGATCACCTGCATGACCACCACGCCGTTGCGCCTGCTGAGCATCGTCGGTTTCAGCATGGCCGCGCTCGGCGTGCTGTTTGCCATGGTGCTGATCGTGCTGCGCCTGGCGTTCGGCCCGGGCTGGGCCGGTGACGGCCTGTTCGTCCTTTTCGCCGTGCTGTTCGTGTTCACCGGTGGCCAGTTCATCGGCATGGGGCTGCTAGGCGAGTACCTGGGGCGTATGTACAGCGACGTGCGCGCCCGCCCGCGATTCTTCATCGAAAAAGTGCTGCGCAGCGGCCCGCCGCCTGTTCCGGCACAAAACGTCACCGTTGACGGTTTCAACTCCTCCACTTCGGGTCAGGTTCACTCATGAGTGCAAAAACAGTTGTCTTCGCGTACCACGATATCGGCTGCGCCGGCATTGAAGCCCTGCTCGACAGCGGTTATGACATCGCAGCGGTGTTCACTCATGCCGACGATCCCAAGGAAAACACCTTCTACGCCTCGGTCGCACAGCTGTGCGCACGCAAAGGCATCCCGGTGCACGCGCCGGAGGACGTCAACCACCCGCTGTGGGTCGAGCGCATCAGCCAGCTGGCCCCGGACTACCTGTTCTCCTTCTACTACCGCAACCTGCTCAGCGAACAGTTGCTGGCCACCAGCCGCAAGGGCGCCTTCAACCTGCATGGCTCGCTGCTGCCGCGCTACCGCGGCCGTGCGCCGGCCAACTGGGTGCTGGTCAACGGCGAGCGTGAGACCGGCGTCACCCTGCACCGCATGGTCAAGCGCGCCGACGCCGGCGCCATCGTCGCCCAGCTGCGGGTGGCCATCGAACGCAGCGACACCGCACTGAGCCTGCATGGCAAACTGCGCGCCGCAGCCGCCGACCTGCTGCGCGACACCTTGCCAAACTTGCGCCAGGGCAAGGTCAGCGAAACCCCGCAGGATGAGTCCAAGGCCACGGTGTTCGGCCGTCGCACCGCAGCCGATGGCCGGCTGAACTGGCAACAGCCTGCCGAAACCCTGTTCAACCTGGTGCGTGCGGTGACCCAGCCCTACCCAGGTGCGTTCTGCCCGGTCGGCGAGCACAAACTGATCGTCTGGAGCGCCAACGTGGTCAAGGGCAACGATGGCCTGGCCCCTGGCCGGGTAATCAGCACCGACCCGCTGCGCATTGCTTGTGGCGAAGACTCGCTGGTGATCAGTGCCGGTCAGCGCAATGGCAACGGCCTGTACCTGGGCGGCTCGCAGCTGGCCGCTGAACTGGGCCTAGTCGAAGGCTCGCTGCTGCGCGGCGCCGATTCGCGCAGCGCCAAGCGCCGCACCCGGGTATTGATCCTTGGCGTCAACGGTTTCATCGGCAACCACCTGTCCGAGCGCCTGCTCAGCGACGAACGTTACGAAGTCTTCGGCCTGGACATCGGCTCCGACGCCATCGAACGCCTGCGCAACCACCCGCGTTTCCACTTCGTCGAAGGCGATATCAGCATCCACTCCGAGTGGATCGAGTATCACGTCAAGAAGTGTGACGTGGTGCTGCCACTGGTGGCCATCGCCACGCCGATCGAATACACCCGCAACCCGCTGCGCGTGTTCGAGCTGGACTTCGAAGAAAACCTGCGCCTGGTGCGCTACTGCGTCAAATACAACAAGCGCGTGATCTTCCCGTCGACCTCCGAGGTCTACGGCATGTGCCAGGACCAGAACTTCGATGAAGACACCTCCAACCTGGTAGTGGGGCCGATCAACAAGCAGCGCTGGATCTACTCGGTCTCCAAGCAGCTGCTCGACCGGGTCATCTGGGCCTATGGCCAGAAAGGCCTGAACTTCACCCTGTTCCGCCCCTTCAACTGGATGGGGCCACGCCTGGACCGCCTGGACTCCGCGCGTATCGGCAGTTCCCGCGCCATCACCCAGCTGATCCTGAACCTGGTGGAAGGCACGCCGATCCGCCTGTTCGACGGCGGCGCGCAAAAACGCTGCTTCACCGACATCGCCGACGGCGTCGAGGCCCTGGCACGGATCATCGACAACGACAACGATGCCTGCAACGGCCAGATCATCAACATCGGCAACCCGGACAACGAAGCCAGCATCCGCCAGCTTGGCGAAGAGCTGCTGCGCCAGTTCGAAGCCCACCCGCTGCGTAGCCACTTCCCACCGTTTGCCGGGTTCCGCGATGTCGAGAGCAAGGCGTTCTACGGCGGCGGCTACCAGGACGTGTCCCACCGCAAGCCAAGCATCGCCAACGCCAAGCGCCTGCTGAACTGGGAGCCGACCGTGGAGATGCGCGAGACCATCGGCAACACCCTGGACTTCTTCCTGCGTGAAGCCATGCGCGAGATCGAGGCCCGCCCGGCAGAAGAAGCACGCTGATGCAGGCAGGGTTGCGCATCGATGTCGACACCTACCGCGGCACCCGTGAAGGTGTGCCGCGCCTGCTGGAGCTGCTGGACGAGGCACAGGTCAAGGCGACGTTCTTCTTCAGTGTCGGGCCGGACAACATGGGGCGACACCTGTGGCGCCTGATCCGCCCGCAGTTCCTGTGGAAGATGCTGCGCTCCAATGCCGCCGGGCTGTACGGCTGGGACATTCTCCTGGCCGGCACGGCCTGGCCCGGCAAGCCGATTGGCCGTGACCTCGGGCACCTGATGCGTCAGGCCCGGGACGCCGGCCACGAGGTTGGCCTGCACGCCTGGGACCACCACGGCTGGCAGGCCAATGCCGGGCACTGGAGCATGGCGCAGCTGACCGAGCAGATCCGTCAGGGCGTCGACACCCTCAGTGACATCCTCGGCGCGCCAGTGGACTGTTCGGCCGTCGCCGGTTGGCGCGCGGATGAGCGGGTCATCGAGGCCAAGCAGGCTTTCGGCTTCCGCTACAACAGCGATTGCCGAGGGAGCAGCCTGTTCCGCCCCCGCCTGGCCGACGGTTCGGCAGGGGCGCCGCAGGTTCCGGTGGACATGCCGACCTTCGACGAGGTCGTCGGCCCGCAGGTGGCTGCCACGCACTTCAACGAATTCATCCTGGGGCGCTTCCGCCCCCAGGCACTCAACGTCTACACCATCCATGCAGAGGTAGAAGGGATTCTGATGGCCCAGGACTTTCGCCATTTGCTGGCCGATGCACGCCAGCGCGAGATTGCGTTCAAACCGTTGGGCGAGTTGCTCCCCGCCTCGCTCGACACCTTGCCCGTTGCCAGTGTGCAGCGCGGCACCCTGCAAGGCCGTGAAGGCTGGCTGGGAGTGCAAGGCTCATGAGCAGACGCTGGACGTTACCGCTGCTGTTCGGCCTGTTCGTGCTGGCCTTCCTGCTGCCACTGGGCGGCCATGGCTTGTGGATCCCCGACGAAACCCGCTACGCCCAGGCCAGTCAGGAGATGCTGCTGACCGGTAACTGGGTCTCGCCCCACTTGATGGGGCTGCGCTACTTCGAAAAACCTGCCGCAGGCTACTGGATGATCGCCCTCAGCCAGGGGCTGTTCGGCCAGAACCTGTTCGGCGTGCGTTTTGCCTCGGCACTGAGTGTCGGGCTGAGCCTGACACTGTGCTACCTGGTGGCACGCCGCCTGTGGAACGACCCGCGCAAGAGCCTGGTCTGCACCCTGGTCTACATGAGCTTCTGCGTCATGGTGGGCCAGGCAGCCTATGCCAACCTCGACCCGCAGTTCACCCTGTGGGTCAACCTCAGCCTGGTGGCCCTGTGGTTCGCCGTGGACAGCCGCAGCAACGGCCAGCGCCTGGCGGCCTGGGCGGTGCTGGGGCTGGCTTGCGCCATGGGCTTCATGACCAAGGGCTTTCTCGCCTGGCTGTTGCCGGTGCTGATCGCGCTGCCGTGGATGCTCTGGCAGAAGCGCTGGGGCGAACTGCTGGTTTACGGGCCAGTGGCCGTGGTGGTGGCGATCGTTGTCAGCCTGCCCTGGGTGCTGGCGGTGCATGTCCAGGAGCCCGATTACTGGCGGTTCTTCTTCTGGCATGAGCACATCCGCCGGTTTGCCGGTGACGATGCCCAGCACAGTGCCCCCTGGTACTACTACCTGCCGTTGCTGGTGGCCTACAGCCTGCCCTGGGTCGGCGCGCTGCCGCCGGCCCTGAAACAGGCCTGGCAGAGCCGCACCCAGCCCAAGATCGTCTTCTTGCTGCTGTGGCTGCTGATGCCGTTGCTGTTCTTCAGCCTGAGCAAGGGCAAGTTGCCGACCTACGTCTTCCCGTGCCTGCTGCCCATGGCCCTGCTGATTGGCCATGCACTGGATGACCGGCTGCGCCTGCAAAAAGGTCGCGCACTGGGCATCAATGGCTGGCTCAACGTGGTGCTGGGCGTGGTCGCCCTGATCGCACTGGCTTGGCTGCAGTTGAAAAAGCCCGTGTACGACCACGAACTGACCGGCATGCTGATGATGTGCGTTGCCCTGGCGGGATGGACTGTCGCCAACCTGGCCCAGGCCCTGTCGCCGCTGCGCTGCTGGGCGGCTCCGGTATTCGGCAGCCTGTTGTTGATGGCCCTGCTGCCGGCGGCACTGCCCAAGTCGGTGGAAGGCAACAAGATGCCTGACCAGTTCATCCTGCAGCACCTCGATGAACTGACTGGCGCCACGCACCTGCTGAGCAATGACCTTGGTGCTGCCTCGGCCCTGGCCTGGCGCCTGCAACAGCCGAATGTGGCGTTCTACAACACCGTCGGCGAACTGAAGTACGGCCTGGCGACCCCTGAAGGCCAGGGGCGCCGGCTGAACGACAAGAACGTCCGCCCGTGGGTCGACGATGCTCGCCGCAGTGGCACGGTCGCCGTGGTGATGCGGGTCAAGGGTAAAGATGAACAGCGTGAGCTCGCCCTGCTGCCCGACGATGGCACGCGCTACCAGCAAGGCAAGATGGTGATCCTCATCCTGCCCAAGGTCGCGCCATGAGCTGGCTACTGCTGCTGGCAGCCTGCCTGCTGACTTGCCTGGGCCAGGTAGCGCAGAAGTTCGCCGTGGAAAGCTGGCGTGGGCAGGCGGGGCCGTGGACGGACAAGTTGCGTTCGCCCTGGCTGTGGCTGGCCCTGCTCGCCCTCGGCAGCGGTTTGCTGGTCTGGTTGCTGGTACTGCAGCGCATGGAGGTAGGTATCGCCTACCCGATGCTCAGCCTGAACTTCGTGGTCATCACCCTGATCGCCCGCTTCGGCTTCCATGAAGCGGTCGATCGCCGTCACTGGCTGGGCGTGGCCATGGTCATCGCCGGGGTGGCCTTGCTGGGGCAGCAATCATGAACCAGCGCCTTGGCATCGCTTTCGCCCTGGGGAGTGTGCTGCTGGTCAGCGCTGCCCAGCTGGCCATGCGCTGGAGCATGACCCGCCTACCACAGCCTGGCCAGTGGTTGTCGACACTGACCAGCCAGGGCCTCGATACCCTCGCCGTGGCCGTGGTGCTGGCGGCAATCGCCGCTTACGGCCTGTCGATGCTCTGCTGGCTGCTGGCCCTGCGCGACCTGCCGTTGGGCCGGGCCTACTCGCTGCTGAGCCTGAGCTACGCCCTGGTCTACCTGCTGGCGGCCAGCCTGCCGCTGTTCGACGAATCATTCAGCTTTGGCAAATCACTGGGCGTGGCACTGGTCATGCTCGGGGTCATCACGATCAATACGCGTCCGGCCCGTTCGCCCGCATCAAGGAGTGCTCCATGAAAATTACAGTGTTTGGTAGCGGGTACGTCGGCCTGGTGCAAGCCGCAGTACTGGCCGAGGTTGGCCATGATGTGGTGTGCATGGATGTCGACGAGAAGAAAGTAGAGCTGTTGCGCCAAGGCCATGTCAGCATCTTCGAACCGGGCCTTTCCAGCCTGGTGCGCGAAGGCATGGATGGCGGGCGGCTGCAGTTCACCACCGATGAGAAGCTCGCCGTCGAACATGGCCGCGTCGCCTTCATTGCCGTCGGCACGCCCTCCTGCGCGGACGGCTCGGCGGACCTCAAGTATGTGCTGTCGGTCGGCGATGCCGTTGCCCGCCACCGCCAGGAACCGCTGATCCTGGTCGAGAAGTCCACGGTCCCGGTCGGCACCGGCGACACCCTGCGTGCGCACATCAACACGGCGCTCAGTGGCCGTGAGCTGCGTATCGATATCGTCTCCAACCCGGAGTTCCTCAAGGAAGGTTCAGCCGTCGCCGACTGCCGCCGGCCGGACCGTATCGTCATCGGCTGCGAGGGGGAAGACGTGCGCGATGTGATGCGCGACCTCTACTCCCCGTTCAACCGCAACCATGACCGCATCATGTTCATGGACCTGCGCAGCGCCGAGCTGACCAAGTACGCCGCCAACTGCATGCTCGCCACCAAGATCAGCTTCATCAACCAGATCGCCGAGCTGGCCGAACACCTGGGGGCTGACATCGAGTCGGTGCGCCAGGGCATCGGCGCGGACACCCGCATTGGCTACCACTTCATCTACCCAGGCTGCGGCTATGGCGGCTCGTGCTTCCCCAAGGACATGCGCGCGCTGATCCACAGTGCCGAGCAGGTGCACTGCTCCAGCGACCTGCTGCAGGCGGTCGAGGCCATCAACGAGCGCCAGAAGCACAAGCTGTTCGAGCGCATCCATGCGTTCTACAACGGCGACCTTGCAGGCAAGACCTTCGCCTTGTGGGGCCTGGCGTTCAAGCCCAACACCGATGACATGCGCGACGCCCCCAGCCGCGTGCTGCTCGAGTCGCTGTGGGCTGCCGGTGCCAGCGTGCGTGCCTTCGACCCCGAAGCCATGCAGGAAACCCAACACCTGTACCCGAACGAAGAGAAACTGATGCTGATGGGGACGCCGGAGTCGGTGTTGTCCGGTGCCGACGCGCTGATCATCTGCACCGAATGGCAGCAGTTCAAGGCGCCGGATTTCGAGCTGATCCAGCAGCGCCTGAAGGCACCGGTGATCTTCGACGGGCGCAACCTTTACGATGCCGAGCGTCTGTCGCGCAAAGGGTTCAAGTACTTCCCGATCGGCCGTGGCGATTCTTGCCAATTGCCGGTTGCCCCGCAACTGCCCCGCCAGGGTTCGAAAGCGGCGTGATGATTCTGCCACTCACCGTTCGCCGGCAGTCCCTGCTTGCAGGGCTACTGGCGCTGCTGCTGTTCTGCGCCGGGGTGTATGGGCAGGCGCCCATCGGCTTCGACTCGCGCTTCGTGCTGTTCGCTCAGGAGATGCTGCGCCATGGGCCAACGGTGTTCCCGACCACCTATGGGCAACCTTATGCCGACTACACCTCGCTCTCGACGCTGTTCATCTGGCTGTTGTCACTGCCGTTCGGCGCTGTCAACAGCCTGACCGCATGGCTACCCAGCGCCATCGCCGGGGCGCTCATTGTGACCCTGATGTACCGGCTGCTGGCCCCGTTCTCGCTGCGCTGGGCGTGGAGCAGCATCGCCTTGCTGCTGCTGACGATCACGTTCGTCAGCGAAGTGCGGGCCGTGTCGCAGGACCTCATGCTGGCGGCGGTCGCCTTCAGCGTGTTCTACCTGGGTTATGCCCACGACAATCGTGGCGCCGGGCGCCGCTGGCCGCTGGTGTTTGGCTTGTTGCTGCTGGGTTTCGGCATTCGCGGGCCGATCGGCCTGGTGGTGCCGACCGGCATCCTGTGCAGCTACTACTTGCTCACAGGCCAATGGCGGCGGTTGTTGTTGTTCGGGGGGCTGGCCAGCCTGCTGCTTGTCGCCAGTGTCGGCCTGTTGCTGTGGATGGCAAAAGCCAGCGGCGGCCAGGCGTTTCTGGATGACGTGATCCGCATGCAGTTCATGGGGCGCATGGACGGCAGCGAGGGCGCCAGCAGCGCGCTGTACTATTTCACCAGTTCGCTGGGCAACTACGCGCTGGCCTATCCACTGGCAATCCTGGCACTGCTCGGTGCAGGGCTGGGCCGTGCACAGCTGCGTGGGCCGGCGCTGTACCTGGTCGGTTACTGCGCGGCCGCGGCACTGCTGGTGATGCTCGGGTTGTCGATCCCGCTGGCCAAGAAGGCCCGCTATCTGCTGCCGATGCTGCCGATGGTTGCGATCATCGCCGCGTACCCGTTCCAGGTCACACAGGGGCGGCTGTTCGCCTGGCTTCGCGGTTTGACCCAGGGGCTTTGGCTGTTGACGCCGGGGCTGATGATGATTGCCGTGCTGGTCGCCCAGGGGCGCTTCCCCGAGCAGATCGGCGCCACCACGGTGCTGCTGGTTGTGCTGGCGGCCCTGCAGTTGTGGGCGCTGTCGCGGCTCTTGCAGTCACGCTGGCGTGCCGAGGTCACCGCTGGCTGCGCGGTCATGGCGTTGTGGTTGGTCTATGTATCGGTGTTCGAACCCGTGGAGCGCCGCCTGTATGACACCCGCAGCTTCACCCAGGCCGTGCTCGAACAGGTCACGCAGCAACCTGCCCCTCTGGTGCTGCACCACCTGGGCCGCGATGCCAAGGCCATCAAGTTCATGGTCAACCTCGACCACGACATGCAGCCCCTGTTCAGCGAAACCCCTGCGCAACTGCAAGCGTTGCAGGGGCCTGCCTGGTTGATGATGGATCGCCACGACTTCCAGGCCTTGCAACAGGCACGCTTGCAAACGCTGCAGCCGCAACTCAGCGGGCGCTTCGACAACAACGACTATGTGCTGGTGTACCTCGGGCACTGAACCTCAGCCAATGTCCATCTACACCTTGCCAGCGCGCAAGCGCTCGTGATACCGGCCGCCCAATGCACCGCCCCAGGGCAAGACCAGGCCGATCACCAGCAGCACGATCAACAGCGTGAGCCCTTCGAACGGGCTGAAAAATTCCAGCACGGCGCAGCTCAGCGTCAACACCAGACCCACGACGGTCAAGACGTCCGGTTTAAGCACCGGACAGTCGCTGGTCGCCACTGACGCGTGCATAAACCCTACCAGCCACAGGTAAAGCCAGCTGACCACAGATGTAATGAACAACATCAGAAACAACAAATGATGGCCAAACATCGAAATGTGCATGGTCCCTAACCCTGTGCAAGCAAGTCTGTCGCGTTACCGCTGGTTTAAGCCATTCAACATGAAAGTTCCGTCAAAAAAACCTGACCTCAAGCCTGCGCTGTTTAAAATGTCGTTTTCCCACTCGACGTCAAGGAACACTGCTATTGAAAGGCTTGCAGAACTTTCATGCCGAAGCCGTTTTGCTTGAAGCCAGGCAACTGGGCCGCGTAGATCTGCCGAGCCAGGCCACCTTGCTGGCACCGACCGACTTCTCCCTGCATACTGGCGAGCGCGTAGCCCTGATTGGCGCATCAGGTTCGGGCAAGAGCGTCCTGCTGCGCACCCTGGCCCTGCTGGATGCCCCCAGCTCAGGTGAAGTGCTGTGGCTGGGCGAACCGCTGACCCCACCCCTGATACCGAACTTTCGCGCCCGCGCCTGCTACCTGACTCAACGCGCCGCGCTGGTGGAGGGCAGTGTCATGGACAACCTGCGGCTAGCCTTCACGCTCAAGCACAACCGCCACCGCCGCTTCGATGCAGCCCTGGCGGTGCGCCTGCTGGAACTGGCCGGCAAGCCACCCGGCTTTGCCGACAAGGCCGCTTTCGACCTGTCCGGGGGCGAGGCGCAGCTGGTTGCCCTGGTCCGGGCGCTACTGTTGTCACCCCAGGTGCTGTTGCTCGACGAGCCGACTTCGGCGCTCGACCCGCAATCGGTGGCTGCAGCAGAGGCGCTGGTCATGAACTGGCTCGAAGAATCGCCCGATAGTCGCGCCTTCTTGTGGATCACTCACGACCACGCTCAAGCCCAGCGCATCAGTACGCGCACATTGACCATGCACCAAGGCACCTTGCTGAAATGAACTATCACAACCTTGCCTACACCGACGTGGCGATTGCCGCTGCGCTGATTCTGGTCAACGGCCTGCTGTCACTGCTGCTGAAGCTGCAACTGGAGCGCCAGTTGCTCTGGGCGTCACTGCGTACCATCACTCAGCTGTTGGCCATTGGCTACATCCTCGGCTGGGTGTTCCAGCATGCCCAGTGGTACATCGTGCTGCCGCTGATGCTCAGCATGACCCTGATCGCCGGCTATTCGGCGGCCGGCAGGGGCCAGCATCGGCATCGGGGCCTGGTGGCCGACAGCGTGCTGTCGGTCGGGCTGAGTTCGTGGCTGGTCACCGCCATCGGCCTGTTCGTGGTGCTGCGTGTGCGCCCCTGGTACGAGCCGCAATACGCCATTCCCATCCTTGGCATGATCCTTGGCAATACCCTCACCGCCGTTGCCCTGGGCATCGACCGCATGACTCGTGAGCTAAGCGCCCAGCGCCCGGTCGTGGACATGGTCCTGTCGCTCGGCGGCACGCGCTGGGAGGCGGCCCGCGCCGCAGCGAGCCAGGCGTTGAAAGCCGGCATGATGCCAACGCTGAACCAGATGTCGGTGGTGGGTATCGTCAGCCTGCCGGGCATGATGACCGGGCAGATATTGGCCGGGCAGGCGCCTGGGGACGCCGTGCGTTACCAGATCGTGATCATGTTCCTGATTGCCGCAGCGTCGGCACTGGGCACGGTGTGTGCCGTGCTGCTGACCTTCAACCGGCTGTTTTCACCGGCTCATCAGTTCATGGCGCACAAGCTGGGCAGGCGCGGCTGAACGCGCTCAGGCCAGGCCGCCAAAGCGCTTGTAGAAGCTTTCATTGACATCGGGCAAGGGCCCGTCGGCGGTTTCAAGGGCGCTGTTTAGCCAGGTTTCCGCCTTGGCCCAGACCAGGCGATACAGGTTGCGGCACAGCTGGCGGGCTGCGCGGCCTTCCCAGTCACCGGGCAGCAGTTCGTCCGGCAGCTGCGGGTCGCGCAGCAGCAAGCGGCGGTACTCATGGATCAACAAGGTTCGCGCCAGGAAGCAATCCTGGGCATCGAGCTCGTCCTGTTCTTTCAAGCTCTGCCACAGCGGCCGGAACAGCTGGATGAACTCGCTGTACTGCTGGCCAAGCTCATCGATGCGCCAGCTCTCCCGCACCTGTGCACGCATCGCCTTGGATGCCAGCACTTCCTGGGTATGGGTTTCGAAGACGATGCTGTCGTCACTGGCTTCCAGCTCGCGCAAAGTGGCGGCCAGATCGCCGCGATCAGCCCTCGGGCAGCCCAAGAGGTTCGGCGCCATGGCACCAAAGCCTTGCCATTCCAGCTCTTCGCGCACGGCCTTGCGCTTGCCGGCTTCCAGCTGGGACAGCAACACCAGCGTCCAGGCGCCATCCCAGGCGGGCTGGCTCGGGCTATAGACACGCTTGAAGGCCTTTTCGAAACGCCGCCGCCCGGTGCCGGTCAGGCTGTAGTAGCTACGGCGCCCCACCTTCTCGGCAGTCAGCCAGTCTTCCTTGGTCAGGCGGAAGATCGAGGTGCGGATCAGCCGCTCGTTGATGCCGATCGGCTCCAGCAGGTTGATCAGACTGCCCAACCAGACCGTGCCGCCATGGGGTTCGATGGCATCACCGTAGAGGGTGATGATCAGCGAACTGGCGCGGATCGGGGTCTGCTCCTGGAAGCGGGTGATCAGGTTGTTCAGCGGAACGAGGTTGCTCATGGACGAACTGCGCGCATTGAAAGCACCGACTATACCTGTGCGACGGGTCGCCTGACCATGGCGCGACGCCGGCAGGTTCATGCGCCCGCCTCGCCCTTGGGCCTGAAGCCGCCGTCACCCATGCGCGGGCGCTGTGCTTCGGCTGCGCTCAGCGGTGGGCATTCCACCATGGTCGCCATGCAGCGTTGGCTCAGGCGCTGGTACTCGGCAGTGCCGCGCTGCTTCCAGCTCAGCTCCTGCTCGGTCAACGGGCGCTTGACCTGCGCCGGCGCGCCCATCACCAGGCTCTGTTCGGGGCACTCGAAGCCCGCTTTGACAAAGGCCGTGGCGCCGACGATGCAGCGTGGGGCTATGTGCGCGCCGTCCATGACCACGGCATTCATGCCGACCAGCGCATCCTCACCCACGCGGCAGCCATGCAGCACCGCGCCATGGCCGACATGGCCGTTGCGCTCGATCACCGTATCGCCACCCGGGAAGCCATGCATGACGCAGGTGTCCTGCAGGTTCGCCCCTTCTTCCAGCACGATGCGCCCAAAATCGCCGCGCAGCGATGCCAGCGGGCCTACATAACAGCGCGGGCCGACAATGACATCACCGATGAGTACCGCGCTCGGGTGCACGTACGCAGTAGGGTCGACCACAGGGGTGAGGCCGTCGAGCCGATAGCAAGGCATGTCTATTCTCCGCAATCATTCGTCAATTGTGCTTTTTCGTGTATCGCAATTGCGTGCGCGATCGACCACGACCAACCCAGCTAAATTTGGGCTATCCAGCGAAATACCGGTAACAAACAAAATATAACGAGATACATAAAAACACAATTGCTATTGCAATGTTGTATCGCATGATGCTTATACTGATCGCACCTGGGCAGGTTCCCCGCTGCCCCTGCAGACAATTCCAATAAATGCCGGCCACCTGAAGTGCCGTGCGAGCAGCCTGAGGACCCCGACATGCCTCGTTTCATCGATGTGCAGGCCCCTGAACACGGCGTTCGCCTGCTCACCCTGCAACGCCCGGAAGCGCTCAACGCCCTGTGTACCAAATTACTGGCAGAGCTTGCGGCAGCGCTCACCGATGCGGATGCCGACCCACTCACCCGCGCCGTGGTCATTACCGGCAGCCGCAGGGCCTTTGCCGCCGGTGCCGATATCCGCGAAATGGCCGAGCGTGACCTGGTCGGCATCCTCAGTGACCCTCGCGTCGCCCACTGGCAACGCATCGCAGCTTTCGCCAAGCCCTTGATCGCTGCCGTCAACGGCTACGCCCTGGGTGGCGGCTGCGAGCTGGTGATGTGTGCCGACATCGTGATCGCCGGCGATGACGCCCGCTTCGGCCAGCCAGAGATCAACCTCGGGATCATGCCGGGCGCCGGTGGTACCCAGCGGTTGCTGCGCGCCGTTGGCAAGCCTCTGGCCATGCAGATGGTGCTGACCGGCGAGGCAATCACGGCCCGCCACGCCCTGCAGGCCGGCCTGATCAGCGAAATCACCCAGCCTGAACTGGCCGTCGAGCGTGCGCTGCAGGTCGCCCGCAGTATCGCCGCCAAGGCACCGCTGGCGGTGCGCCTGGCCAAGGAGGCCCTGCTCAAGGCTGGCGACAGCGACCTTGCCAGCGGCCTGCGCTTCGAGCGCCATGCATTCACTGTGCTGGCCGGCACTGCAGACCGTGACGAAGGCATTCGCGCCTTCCAGGAAAAACGCCCGGCGCAGTTCAAAGGTTGCTGAGCCGCCCACTTCCCATCGACTGATCGAGCGAGTCCGTCATGACTTTCGAGCACATTGTGTTCTCCATCGAGGACGGCGTGGCCTTCCTCGCGCTGAACCGCCCCGAGCAGCTAAACAGCTTCAACACGCAGATGCACCTGGAAGTGCGCGAGGCCCTCAAGCTGGTACGCCAGAGCAGCACGGCGCGGGTCCTGCTGCTGACCGGCGAAGGCCGCGGCTTCTGCGCCGGCCAGGACCTGTCCGACCGCAACGTCGCGCCGGGCGTGGCAATGCCCGACCTGGGCGAGTCCATCGACATGTTCTACAACCCGCTGGTGCGCACCCTGCGCGACTTGCCGCTGCCAGTCATCTGCGCCGTCAATGGTGTGGCCGCCGGTGCCGGCGCCAATATCCCGCTGGCCTGCGACCTGGTGCTGGCCGCCCGCTCGGCAAGTTTCATCCAGGCATTCTGCAAGATCGGCCTGGTGCCGGACTCCGGCGGTACCTGGCTGCTGCCACGCCTGGTCGGCATGGCGCGAGCCAAAGCGCTGGCCATGCTCGGCGAACGCCTGAGCGCAGAACAGGCCGAGCGCTGGGGCCTGATCCACCGTGTGGTCGACGATGCCGAACTGCGCGACGAGGCCCTTGCCCTCGCCCGCCACCTGGCCAGCCAGCCGACTTACGGCCTGGCGCTGATCAAGCGCAGCCTAAACGCCAGCTTCGACAACGGCTTTGACCAGCAGCTGGAGCTTGAACGCGACCTGCAACGGCTGGCCGGGCGCAGCGAAGACTACCGTGAAGGCGTCAGCGCCTTCATGAACAAGCGCACACCGGCATTCAAAGGGCGTTGACCATGAGCGCACTCAGCAATAACGCTCTGGTGGCGGTCATCGGCGCTGGCGCCATGGGGGCTGGTATTGCCCAGGTCGCCGCCCATGCCGGTCACCCGGTAAAACTCTATGACAACCGCCCTGGCGCCGCCGCCCAGGCCGTAGACGCCATCGACCGCCAGCTCGCGCGCTTGGTAGAAAAGGGCAAGCTGCTGCCAGAAGCACGTGAAGCCATTACCGCGCGCCTGCAGCCAGTCGAATCGATCGAAACCCTCGCCGATGCGAAGTTGGTGATCGAGGCCATCGTCGAGAACCTGTCGATCAAGCAGCAGTTGCTACGGCAGCTGGAAGACCTGTGCGGGCAGGACTGCATCCTCGCCAGCAACACCTCGTCACTGTCGATCACCAGCCTCGCGGCAGGGCTGCAACGGCCACAACGGGTGGTCGGCATGCACTTCTTCAACCCGGCGCCGCTGATGGCGCTGGTTGAAATCGTTTCCGGCCTGGCGACCGAGCCCGGCATCGCCAGCACGCTCTATGACACCGCCAAAGCCTGGGGCAAGAAGCCTGTGCACACGCGCTCTACCCCCGGTTTCATCGTCAACCGCGTGGCCCGGCCGTTCTATGCCGAAAGCCTGCGGTTGCTGCAGGAAGGCGCCGCCGATTGCGCAACACTGGATGCGCTGCTGCGCGATGCTGGCGGCTTTCGCATGGGTGCATTCGAACTGACCGACCTGATCGGCCATGACGTCAACTACGCCGTTACCTGCTCGGTCTTCGAAGCGTTCTACGGTGACTTCCGCTTCCAGCCTTCACTGGTGCAAAAAGAGCTGGTGGATGCCGGGCGCATGGGGCGCAAGAGTGGCCAAGGCTTCTATAGCTATGCCGATGGCGCAGAACGCCCGCCGGCGGCCGAGCTGCACAGCCCGGCAAGCGCCCAATGCTGCGTGGCCGAAGGCCACCTGGGCGCCTTGCAGCCGTTGCTGGCGCGCTTGCGCGACAGCGGCCTGGCCATCACCGAGCGCGCGGGCAACGGCCTGCTGCGCACTGGTGACGCCACCCTGGCCCTGTCCGACGGCCGCCTGGCCAGCCAACGCGCCCGTGAGGATGGCCTGCGCAATCTGGTGCTGGTCGACCTCGCGCTGGATTACCAAGCCGCCACACGTATCGCCATCAGCTGGTCTGCCGACACCACTGCCCAGGCACGCGACCAGGCAGTGGCGCTGCTGCAGCGCGCCGGCCTGAAAGTGACCGCTATCGCCGACCTGCCCGGCCTGGTGGTGCTGCGCACCGTGGCCATGCTCGCCAACGAAGCGGCCGATGCGGTGTTGCAGGGCGTCGGCAGCGCGGCCGACATCGACCTGGCCATGTGCGCCGGGGTCAATTACCCGCGTGGCCCGCTGGCCTGGGCCGAGCAGCTGGGGGTGGATTACACCCTGCGCGTGCTGGAAAACCTGCAGGCCAGTTACGGCGAAAGCCGCTACCGGCCTTCCCTGCTGCTGCGGCGCAGCGCCGAACAAGGAGCGAACCTGCATGACTGACCTGCAACGTAATGCAGAGGAGCTGGCCCAGGCCTGTGCCGACGCAATGTACTCCCGCGACCAGGCCACCCAAGGCCTGGGCATCACCTTGCTCGACGTCGGCCCGGGCCGGGCACGCCTGAGCATGCCAGTGCGCGCCGACATGCTCCAGGGCCACGGCACCTGCCATGGCGGCTTCCTGTTCGCCCTGGCCGACTCGGCCTTCGCCTTTGCCTGCAACAGCCATGACAAGGCCACGGTCGCCCAAGGCTGCAGCATCGACTATGTCGCCCCGGCGCTGGCTGGCGACCTGCTCAGTGCAGATGCCACCGAGCTCAGCCGCACAGGCCGCACCGGCCTGTACGACGTGCGTATCCAGAACCAGCGCGGCGAGCTGATTGCCCTGTTCCGCGGTAAAGCCTACCAAGTGCGCGGCACGGTGCTCGCGCAGGAGACCCAAGATGACTGAAGCCAAGCCCCTCGATGCCCTGATCATCGATGCCGTGCGTACACCGATCGGCCGTTACGGCGGCGCCCTGAGCCGCGTGCGTGCCGACGACCTGGCCGCCGTGCCGATCAAGGCCCTGGTCGAACGCCACCCGGAACTGGACTGGCAGGCCATCGACGACGTGATCCTCGGCTGCGCCAACCAGGCCGGTGAAGACAACCGTAACGTCGCGCGCATGGCTGGCCTGCTCGCCGGGCTGCCGATCAGTGTGCCCGGCACCACGATCAACCGCCTGTGCGGTTCGGGCCTGGACGCCATCGGCAATGCCGCCCGTGCCCTGCGTTGCGGCGAAGCCGGGCTGATGCTGGCCGGGGGCGTCGAGTCGATGTCGCGTGCACCGTTCGTCATGGGTAAGTCCGAGCAAGCGTTTGGCCGCAGCGCCGAGCTGTTCGACACCACCATCGGCTGGCGTTTCGTCAACAAACTCATGGAGGACGCCTACGGTATCGACTCGATGCCGGAAACGGCAGAGAACGTCGCTGAACAGTACGGCATCTCCCGCGCCGACCAGGATGCCTTTGCCTTGCGCAGCCAGCACAAGGCAGCGGCGGCCCAGGCCAATGGCCGCTTGGCGCGGGAGATCGTGCCGGTGGAAATCGCCCAGCGCAAAGGCCCGGCCCTGCGTGTCGAGCAGGACGAACACCCGCGTGCCGGAACCACCCTGGACCAGTTGGCCAGGCTCGGCACGCCGTTCCGCCAGGGCGGCAGCGTCACCGCCGGCAATGCCTCCGGCGTCAACGACGGCGCCTGTGCCCTGTTGCTGGCCAGCAGCGATGCTGCCCGCCGCCATGGCCTCAAGGCCCGTGGCCGGATCGTCGGCATGGCGGTTGCCGGGGTCGAGCCACGCATCATGGGCATCGGCCCGGTGCCAGCAACCCGCAAGGTGCTGGAACTGACCGGCCTGGCACTGGCCGACATGGACGTCATCGAACTCAACGAAGCCTTCGCCGCGCAGGGGCTTGCGGTTCTGCGCGAGTTGGGCCTGGCCGACGACGACCCGCGGGTCAACCCCAACGGCGGTGCCATCGCCCTGGGCCACCCGCTGGGTATGAGCGGCGCACGGCTGGTTACCACTGCCCTGCACGAGCTGGAGCAAACCCATGGCCGCTACGCCCTGTGCACCCTGTGCATCGGCGTTGGCCAAGGCATTGCGATGGTCATAGAACGCCTCTGAGCGGTTCAGACCATCGGCTTGTTACCGAACGCGACGCCGCCCGTTATGCTGCGTCCATGACACTCACGGTAAGCTGCTTGGCCAACGCCTGCGGCCGACGTACAAGAACAATTCGAGTGAAGCCATGAACATGTACCATGATGCCGATCGTGCCCTGCTGGACCCGATGGAAACCGCCAGTATCGACGCCCTGCGCCAGCACCAGCTGGAGCGGCTGCGCTGGAGCCTTAAGCACGCCTATGCCAACGTGCCGCTGTACCGCAAGCGTTTCGACGAGTGCGGCGCCCACCCTGACGACCTGAAATCCCTCGACGACCTGGCCAAGTTCCCCTTCACCGGCAAGAACGACCTGCGCGACAACTACCCCTATGGCATGTTTGCCGTGCCCCAGGAAGAGGTGGTGCGCCTGCATGCGTCAAGCGGCACCACCGGCAAGCCGACAGTGGTCGGTTATACCCAGAATGACATCGACACCTGGGCCAACGTGGTTGCCCGCTCTATCCGCGCTGCCGGCGGGCGCAAGGGCGACAAGGTGCATGTGTCCTACGGCTATGGCCTGTTCACCGGCGGCCTGGGCGCCCACTACGGTGCCGAACGCCTGGGCTGCACGGTCATCCCCATGTCCGGCGGCCAGACCGAGAAGCAGGTGCAGCTGATCCGCGACTTCCAGCCCGACATCATCATGGTCACGCCTTCGTACATGCTCAACCTCGCCGACGAGATCGAACGCCAGGGCATCGACCCGCATGACCTGAAGCTGCGCCTGGGCATCTTCGGTGCCGAGCCCTGGACCGACGAGCTGCGCCGCTCCATCGAGCAACGCCTGGGGATCGATGCCCTGGACATCTATGGCCTGTCCGAGATCATGGGCCCGGGCGTTGCCATGGAGTGCCTCGAGACCAAGGATGGCCCGACCATCTGGGAGGACCACTTCTACCCTGAAATCATCGACCCGGTGACCGGCCTGGTGCTGCCAGACGGGCAGCTCGGCGAGCTGGTGTTCACCTCGCTGAGCAAGGAGGCACTGCCGATGGTGCGCTACCGCACCCGCGACCTCACCCGCCTGCTGCCGGGCACGGCGCGGCCGATGCGGCGCATCGGCAAGATCACCGGGCGCAGTGACGACATGCTGATCATCCGTGGGGTAAACGTGTTCCCGACGCAGATCGAGGAGCAGGTATTGAAAATAAAACAGCTTTCAGAGCTTTATGAGATTTATCTGTATCGCAATGGCAACCTGGACAGTGTCGAGGTGCATGTGGAATTGCGTGCGGAGTGCCAGCACCTCGATGAAACGCAGCGCAAGCTGGTTGTCGGGGAGCTGAGCAAGCAGATCAAGACCTACATCGGCATCAGCACCCAGGTGCACCTACAGCCTTGCGGCACGCTGAAGCGTTCCGAAGGCAAGGCTTGCCATGTGTTCGACAAACGGTTGGCCAGCTGAGTCATCGGCTGCCTTTGTGCCCCGGCATGGTCCGGGGCTTTTTTTTGCCTGCGAGATTGCCGGGGGCGCTTTGCGCCCCTTTCGCGACGCAAGGCCGCTCCTACAAGCGACCGCATTCCCCCCTGTAGGAGCGGCCTTGCGTCGCGAAAGGGCTGCACAGCAGCCCCATGGCCAGCAAAGCGATACACAAATCTTATTTGATACACATAAAACTGTTTGACGTTATGTTTTGTATCGCTTACAAATGACTCATGCCTTAGCAGGAGTCGGAACATGTACGCACAGCTAGTGGAAACCGGAGTCAAGCGTGTCAAGGCGCTGGAAGAGATGTCGCCCGAAGAGCGCAACTTCCAGGAGAAGATCGACGCCGAAATCAAGATCGAAGCCAAGAACTGGATGCCCGAGGCCTACCGCCAGACCCTCATCCGGCAGATCTCCCAGCACGCCCATTCGGAAATCGTCGGCATGCTGCCCGAAGGCAACTGGGTCACCCGCGCCCCCAGCCTCAAGCGCAAGCTGCAGCTGATGGCCAAGATCCAGGACGAAGCCGGCCACGGCCTGTACCTGTACAGCGCCATGGAAACCCTCGGCGCCGACCGCGACGAAGAAATCGCCAAGCTGCACAGCGGCAAGGCCAAGTATTCGAGCATCTTCAACTACCCGACCCTGAGCTGGGCCGACATGGGTGCAGTGGGCTGGCTGGTCGATGGCGCCGCCATCGTCAACCAGGTGGTGCTGCAGCGCACCTCGTATGGCCCCTACTCCCGCGCCATGATCCGTATCTGCAAGGAAGAGAGCTTCCACCAGCGCCAAGGCTACGAGCTGCTGCTGACCATGATGCGCGACGGCACTCAGGCGCAGAAGGACATGGTCCAGGACGCCATCAACCGCCTCTGGTGGCCGGCGCTGATGATGTTCGGCCCAAGCGACGAGCATTCCCCCAACAGCGCCCAGTCGATGGCCTGGAAGATCAAGCGCCAGACCAACGACGAGCTGCGCCAGCGCTTCATCGACCAGACCGTGCCCCAGCTCGAGCTGCTCGGCTGCACCGCCCCCGACCCGCACCTGAAGTGGAATGCCGAGCGCGGCCACTACGACTTCGGCGAGATCCAGTGGGACGAGTTCTACGAAGTGATCAAGGGCAACGGCCCGTGCAACCAGGAACGCGTCGCCACCCGGCGCAAGGCCATCGAGGATGGCGCCTGGGTGCGCGAAGCAGCCGTGGCCTATGCACGCAAGCAACAGAACAAGAACGCCGCCTGAGCGGCGATTGATGCGGAGATCGAAAATGTCTGTCTGGACCCTCTACGAAGTGTTCGTGCGCAGCAAGCACGGCCTTAACCACAAGCATGTCGGCAGCGTGCATGCCGCCGACGCCGCCATGGCCATCGAGAACGCCCGCGAGCTGTACACCCGGCGCAGCGAAGGTGTGAGCCTGTGGGTGGTGCCATCGGCACTGATCACCGCCTCCTCGCCTGACGAGAAAGACCCGCTGTTCGCCCCTTCGGACGACAAGGTCTACCGCCATGCCAGCTTCTACGAACTGCCCGACGAAGTCGGGCACATGTGAGGTTGGCCATGCACAAGCACGATCTGATCCCGTATTTGCTGCTGCTCGGCGACAGCGCCCTGATCCAGGGCCAGCGCCTGTGCGAGTGGTGCGGCCACGCGCCGGCCATTGAAGAAGAGCTGGCGTTGATGAACGTCGGCCTGGACCTGGTCGGCCAGGCACGCAACTGGCTGGAATACGCCGCCGAGTTGCTCGACGACGGCCGCGACGCCGATGCCCTGGCGTTTCGCCGCGACGAGCGCGCGTTCCGCAACCTGCTGCTGGTCGAGCAGCCCAATGGCGACTTCGCCGTGACCATGGCCAAGCAGTTTCTCTACGACGCCTGGCACTACGCCGTGCTGCAGGGCCTGGTCGAATCGCGTGATGAGCGCATCGCAGGGATTGCCGCCAAGGCCCTGAAAGAAGTGACCTATCACCTGCGCCGTTCCGGCGAGTGGGTACAGCGCCTGGGTGGCGGCACCGAAGAAAGCCGCCGGCGCATGCTCGACGCGATCCCGACCCTGTGGCGCTTCACCGTCGAGCTCAGCGCCGGCAGCGACAACGAAGTGCAACTGGCCCAGGCGGGGATCGCCGCCGACCCGGCCACGGTGGGTGCAGCCTGGCTGAAGCAGGTAAGCGCGATCTTCGACTCGGTCGAACTGCCGCTGCCCAAGGCCGCCAGCCACTTTTACCTGAGCGGCCGCCAAGGCTTGCACACCGAGCACCTGGGCCTGCTGCTGGCCGAGATGCAGTTCCTGCCAAGGGCCTACCCCGATGCAACCTGGTGAGCTGATTGCCGGCGACCGCGGCGCCCGCGCACAGCAAAGCCACGACCTGGCGCGGGCCTGGGAGGTACTCGGCCAGGTCATGGACCCGGAAGTGCCCGTGGTCAGCGTGGTCGACTTAGGGATAGTGCGCGACCTGGGCTGGCGTGCCGGCCACCTGCACCTTGTAGTCACGCCGACCTACTCCGGCTGCCCGGCCACCGAGGTGATCGAGGGTGACATTCGCCGGGCGCTGGAACTGGCCGGGTTCGCCGCACCGGACCTGGAGCGCAGGCTGACCCCGGCCTGGAGCACCGACTGGATCAGCGAACGGGGCCGCGACCGCCTGCGCGCCTATGGCATCGCCCCGCCGCAAGGCAGCGCCAGCAAGCGCAGCCTGCTCGGCGAAGCCCCGCAAGTATGCTGCCCGCAATGCGGCAGCCAGCAAACCGAATTGCTCAGCCAGTTCGGCTCCACGGCCTGCAAGGCGTTGTATCGCTGCCGCGAATGCCTGGAGCCGTTCGACTATTTCAAATGCATTTGAGCCGTGGAGACCACCATGAGCCAGTTTCACAGCCTGACCATCAAGCAAGTGCGCAACGAAACCCGTGACGCTGTTTCAATCGCCTTCGAGGTGCCGGCAGACCTTCAAGAAGCCTTCCGCTTCACCCAGGGCCAGTACCTGGTGATGCGCACCCAACTGGACGACGAAGAAGTCCGCCGCTCCTACTCCATCTGCAGTGCCGTGCAGGATGGCGAGCTGCGGGTGGCCGTCAAGCGGGTGCCCGGCGGGCGCTTCTCGGCCTTTGCCAACGAAGTGCTCAAGGCCGGCCAGCAGCTGGACGTGATGCCGCCATCGGGCAGCTTTTTCGTGCCGCTGGACCCGGCGCGCCAGGGCAACTACCTGGGTGTGGCCGCCGGCAGCGGCATCACGCCGATCCTGTCGATCATCGCCACCACCCTGGCCAGCGAACCCCACAGCCGTTTCACCCTGCTGTACGGCAACCGCTCCAGTTCCGGGGCGCTGTTTCGCGACACGCTCGAAGACCTGAAGAACCGTTACCTGGACCGCCTCAACCTGATTTTCGTGTTCAGCCGCGAGCAGCAGGATGTCGACCTGTACAACGGCCGCATCGATGCCGACAAGTGCGGCCAGTTGTTCTCGCGCTGGATGGACGTGGCCAGCCTCGATGCCGCGTTCATTTGCGGCCCCCAGGCGATGACCGAGACCGTGCGCGACAGCCTGCAGGCCAACGGCATGGCCAAGGAGCGCATCCACTTCGAACTGTTCGCTGTCGCCGGCAACGAAGCCCGTCGCGAAGCCCGCGAGGCCGCACGGCAGGTGGATTCGGCGCTCAGCCACATCACCGTGATCAGCGACGGCCGCGCGCTGAGCTTCGACCTGCCGCGCAACACCCAGAACGTGCTGGATGCCGGTAACGCCATCGGCGCCGAACTGCCCTACTCGTGCAAGGCCGGCGTGTGTTCGACCTGCAAATGCCGGGTGGTCGAGGGCGAGGTGGAGATGGACAGCAACCATGCCCTGGAGGACTACGAAGTGGCGGCCGGGTATGTGCTGTCGTGCCAGACCTACCCGGTGAGCGACAAGGTGGTGCTCGACTTCGACCAGCTCTGAAAAAAATTGCATGGGACCGAAAACGCGGTCGCTGTAGGAGCGGCCTTGGGTCGCGAAAGGGCCGCAGCGCGGCCCCGGGATCTCGGCCCTGATCACAGGTTGCCGGGGCTGCTACGCAGCCCTTTCGCGACACAAGGCCGCGCCTACAAAAGCCTTGCTTTGCACTACCCCCAAGCAACACCCGCGTGACCTCAAGAAAACAATTACAAGACAAAAGAGATCGCTTGCCATGACTCCGGAACACATCGAAAGCATCAGCAACCACCCCGATTTCCAGCACCTGGTGCGGCGCAAACGGCGCCTCAACGGCAGCCTGACCCTGGCAATGCTGGTGATCTACTACGGCTTCGTCCTGCTGGTGGCATTCTCGCCAAACACCCTCGGCCAGTCCCTGAGCGGCGGCGTGACCACCGTCGGCATGCTGGTTGGCGTGCTGATGGTGCTGCTGTCCTTCGCCCTCACCGGCATCTACGTGCACCGCGCCAACAACGTGCTCGACCCGCTCAACGACAAGGTCAAGCAGGAGTGCGCGCAATGAACTGGACTGCCATCTCGATGTTCATGGTGTTCGTCTGCTTTACCTTGCTCGTAACCCGCTGGGCAGCCCTGCGCACCCGCTCGGCCAGTGACTTCTATACCGCCGGCGGCGGCCTGACCGGCATGCAGAACGGCCTGGCGATCGCCGGGGACATGATCAGTGCCGCGTCGTTCCTCGGCATCTCGGCAATGATGTTCATGAATGGCTACGACGGCCTGCTGTATGCCCTGGGCGTGCTGGCCGGCTGGCCGATCATCCTGTTCCTGATTGCCGAGCGCCTGCGCAACCTAGGCAAGTACACCTTCGCCGACGTGGTCTCTTACCGCCTGGCGCAGACCCCGGTGCGCCTGAGTTCGGCCTTCGGCACCCTGGTCGTGGCGCTGATGTACCTGGTGGCGCAGATGGTCGGTGCTGGCAAACTGATCGAGCTGCTGTTCGGCATCAGCTACCTGTATGCGGTGATGCTGGTCGGTGTGCTGATGGTCGCCTACGTTACCTTCGGCGGCATGCTGGCCACCACCTGGGTGCAGATCATCAAGGCGGTGATGCTGCTGTCCGGCACCAGCTTCATGGCCTTCATGGTGCTCAAGCATTTTGGTTTCAGCACTGAAGCGATGTTCGCCAGCGCCGTGGCGGTGCATGCCAAGGGCCAGGCGATCATGGCCCCGGGCGGCCTGCTGTCGAACCCGGTGGATGCGATTTCGCTGGGCCTGGGCATGATGTTCGGCACCGCCGGCCTGCCGCATATCCTGATGCGCTTCTTCACCGTCAGCGACGCCAAGGAAGCACGTAAGAGCGTGTTCTACGCCACCGGCTTCATCGGCTACTTCTACCTGCTGCTGATCGTCATCGGCTTCGGCGCCATCGTCATGGTCGGTACCGAGCCTGCTTACCGCGACGCGGCGGGTGCGATCATCGGTGGCGGCAACATGGTCGCCGTGCACCTGGCCCAGGCCGTGGGCGGCAACCTGTTCCTCGGCTTCATCTCTGCCGTGGCCTTCGCCACCATTCTTGCGGTGGTGGCTGGCCTTGCATTGTCCGGTGCCTCTGCAGTGTCCCACGACCTGTATGCCTGCGTGGTACGCAAGGGCCAGGCCACCGAGCAGGAAGAAATGCGCGTGTCGCGCATCGCTACCCTGGTGATCGGCCTGCTTGCCGTGGTGCTGGGCCTGGTATTCGAGTCGCAGAACATCGCCTTCCTGTCCGGCCTGGTGCTGGCCGTGGCGGCCTCGGTCAACTTCCCGGTGCTGCTGCTTTCGATGTTCTGGAAGGGCCTGACTACCCGCGGCGCGGTGTGCGGCAGCATGGCCGGGCTGGTGTCGGCAGTGTTGCTGGTGGTGCTCGGCCCTGCCGTGTGGGTCAACGTGCTGCACAACCCGACTGCGCTGTTCCCCTACAGCAACCCGGCGTTGTTCTCGATGAGCCTGGCATTCCTCTGCGCCTGGGGTTTTTCGGTCAGCGACAGCTCGGAGCGTGCCAAGCAGGAACGCGGCCGTTACCTGGCGCAGTTCATCCGCTCCATGACTGGTATCGGCGCCGCTGGCGCCAGCAAGCACTGATCTTTGACTATGTCGGGTATAACAACAATGAACCGCATGCACCTGAAATCGGCCGCCTGGTTGGCCACCCTCGCCCTGCCATTACCGGCCCTGGCGGACTTCATCGACGACAGCCATGCACGCCTTGAGCTGCGCAACCACTACATCAACCGCGATTTCCGCCAGAGCAACGCCCCCCAGGCCAAGGCCGAGGAATGGGCCCAGGGCTTCACCGCGAAAGTGGAGTCGGGCTTTACCGGGGGCATGGTCGGCTTTGGCCTGGATGCCATGGGCCAACTGGGCGTCAAGCTCGATTCCAGCCGTGACCGGCGCAACACCGGCCTGCTGCCGTTCGGCCCGGTCAGCCATGAACCGGTCGATGACTACAGCGAACTGGGCCTGACCGGCAAGGTGCGTGTGTCCAAGAGCACCCTGCGCCTGGGCACCCTGCAGCCGATCCTGCCGGTGGTGGTGTACAACGACACCCGCCTGCTGGCCTCGACCTTCCAGGGCGGCCAGCTGACCAGCCAGGACATCGACGGCCTGACCTTCAATGCCGGGCGCCTGAGCAAGGTCAACCTGCGCGATTCGTCTGGCCGCGATGACATGGGCTACGGCGCCGCCACCAGCGACCACCTGGACTTCGGCGGTGGCAGCTACGCACTCACCCCGCAGACCAGCGTCAGCTACTACTACGCCAAGCTGCAAGACATCTACCGCCAGCAGTTCGTCGGCCTGGTCGACACCCGCCCGCTGGGCGAAGGCCTGAGCCTGCGCAGCGACCTGCGCTACTTCGACAGCCGCAACGACGGCGCCGAGCGTGCTGGCAACATCGACAACCGCAACTTCAACGCCATGTTCACCCTCGGGGTGCGGGCCCACAAGTTCACCGCCACCTGGCAGCAGATGTCCGGCGACAGCGCCTTCCCGTTCGTCAATGGCGGCGACCCGTTCACCGTCAACCTGGTGACCTACAACACCTTCACCCGCGCCGGCCTGGACTCCCGGCAGTTGCGCTACGACTACGACTTCGTCGCCATGGGCATCCCCGGCCTGAGTTTCATGACCCGCTACACCGATGGCCGCCACGCCGAAACCGCCACCGTCAGCAATGGCCGTGAGCGCGAACGCGACACCGACCTCACCTACGTCATCCAGAGCGGCCCGTTCAAGGACCTCAGCCTGCGCTGGCGCAATGTCACCTTCCGTTCCGGCAATGGCCTGACCCATGCCGTGGACGAAAACCGCCTGATCATCGGCTACACCCTGGCGCTGTGGTAACAGCGCCCCTCCCCATCTTAGAACAGCATGGAGAACAGCATGTCTGACGCCCCAACCCTGCAGAGCTTCATCGCTGGCCGCTGGATCGGCCAACACGGCGCCCAGGCCCTGCGCAGCGCCCTGGACGGTCACGTCCTGGCCTACAGCCACGAAGAACGCCCGGATTTCGCCGAGGCCGTGGACTTTGCCCGCGGGCATGGCCTGGCCCAGCTGATGGCCATGGACTTCCAGCAACGCGCCCAGCGCCTCAAGGCCCTGGCCCTGTACCTGGCCGAGCGCAAGGAACAGCTCTACGCGCTGTCGCACCACAGCGGCGCCACCCGTGCCGACAGCTGGATCGACATCGAGGGCGGCAATGCCACGCTGTTCAGCTACGCCGGCATCGGCAGCCGTGAGCTGCCCTCGGGCAACCTGGTGCACGAAGGCCCCGCGATCCAGCTGGGCAAGCAGGGCCACTTTGCCGGCAGCCATGTCCTGGTACCGCGTGCCGGTGTCGCCGTGCACATCAATGCGTTCAACTTCCCGATCTGGGGCATGCTCGAGAAGTTCGCGCCGACCTTCCTGGCCGGCATGCCGTGCATCGTCAAGCCCGCCACCTCGACCAGCTACCTGACCGAAGCCGTGGTGCGCCTGATGAACGATTCCGGCTTGCTGCCCGCAGGCAGCCTGCAGCTGGTGATCGGCAGCACCGGCGACCTGCTCGACCGCCTGCAGGGCCAGGACGTGGTGACCTTCACCGGCTCTGCCGACACTGCCGCGAAACTGCGCGTCACGCCCAACCTGATTCGCAACTCGGTACCCTTCACCGCCGAGGCCGACTCGCTCAACTGCGCCATCCTCGGCCCGGATGTGAGCCCGGACAGCGAAGAGTTCGCGCTGTACATCCACGAAGTGGCGCGGGAAATGACCACCAAGGCGGGGCAAAAATGCACCGCCATCCGCCGCGCAATCGTCCCGGCCAAGCACATCGATGCGGTGGCCACTCGCCTGCGCGAGCGCCTGAGCAAGGTGGTGGTCGGTGATCCGTCGGTAGAAGGCGTGCGCATGGGGGCCCTGGCCTCGCATGAGCAACAGCGTGACGTTGGCGAGCGCGTGCGCAGCCTGTTGCAGAGCTGCGACCAGCTGTTCGGCGCCAGCGATGGCTTTGCCCCGCGCGGTGAAGGCGTGGCCGAAGGCGCGTTCTTCGCCCCGACCCTGCTGCTGGCACGCGACCCGCATGCCGAGGGCGGTGCCCATGACATCGAGGCGTTCGGCCCGGTCAGCACGCTGATGGCCTATGACGACCTGGATGAAGCCCTGGCCCTGGCCGCGCGCGGCAAAGGCAGCCTGGTGGCGACCCTGGTTACCGCCGACCGTGCCGTGGCTGCCAAGGCCATCCCGGTGGCCGCCGCCTGGCACGGGCGCCTGCTGGTGCTCGACAGTGAAGCCGCCAAGGAATCCACCGGTCACGGCTCGCCGCTGCCGCAGCTCAAGCACGGCGGCCCAGGCCGCGCCGGGGGTGGCGAGGAGCTGGGTGGCCTGCGTGCGGTCAAGCATTACCTGCAGCGTGCTGCGGTGCAAGGCTCGCCTAGCATGCTGACAGCCGTCACCGGCGAATACGTGCGCGGTGCCGAAGTGATCGAGACCGAGGTGCACCCGTTCCGCCGTTACTTCGACGACCTGCGCATTGGTGAATCGCTGCTGACGCACCGTCGCACCGTGACCGAAGCCGACCTGGTCAACTTCGGCTGCTTGTCGGGTGACCACTTCTACATGCACTTCGACGAAATCGCGGCCAAGGAGTCGCAGTTCGGCAAGCGCATCGCCCATGGCTACTTCGTACTCTCCGCCGCCGCCGGGCTGTTCGTCTCGCCAGGCGCCGGGCCGGTGCTGGCCAACTACGGGCTGGATACCCTGCGCTTCATCAACCCGGTAGGGATCGGCGACACGATCCAGGCGCGGCTGACCTGCAAGCGCAAGATCGACCAGGGCAAGACCAGCCCGCTGGGGCAGCCGCAAGGCGTGGTGGCCTGGGATGTGGAAGTGACCAACCAGCTGGGTGAGCTGGTGGCCAGCTATGACATTCTGACCCTGGTCCTCAAAAAGCACTGACCTGGCCAGACGCCGTTGCTGTAGGAGCGGCCGTGCGTCGCGACAGGGCCGCGTAGCGGCCCCCAAGGATTGATGCCGAAACGCTGAAATAGCTGGGGCCGCTATGCGGCCCTTTCGCGACACAAGGCCGCGCCCACAAGGCAGTCCTAGAGGCACATGGCCACCTCGTACATCCGCCCTAGTGCCCTGCCCGTTCCTCGGCGCTATAGTCCGGCCATCCGCCACACCCCACGCCAAGGAAGCCACCTGCCATGAAATCCGCCAAGCTGCTGCTGAGCGCCGCCGTCCTGTTCACCGTCGCCGGTTGCCAGACCATCAACCCTTCCGACCAGACCCTCAAGGAACGCGCCGAGTTCGCCCTCAATACCCCGGTCAGCAAGGTCGCCAACGTACGTAGTGACAGCACCATCACCTACTACACCGCCACCACCGCCAAGGGCGAATACAACTGCCAGATCCCCAGCGGCGCCATCGTCGCGGTCGGTGGCATGGGCCTGTACCAGCCGACACCGTCCTGCCTGAAGGAAGGCCAGGCGATCATCCTGCAGTGATACCGCCTCTGCCCCCGGCGTCACGCGCTGGCGCCGCCGGCACCTCACGCAAGGCCCGCAGGGCCGCGCGCAATTCGGCCGGGCGCACCGGCTTGGACAAGAGGGCGATATTGCGCCCATGCACGATCGCCTGAACCTTCTCAAGGTCATGCCCAGTCATGATCAACGCCGGCACCTCCCAGCCCCGCTGCGCCCGCAGGCTGTCGATGCAATCGACACCGGTGGCCTCCTGGCCCAGGTCGTAGTCAGCGACGATCACGTCACACTCGCAGGTCAACCCCAGTGGCGAAGCCTGTGCTTGCACTTCGCAACCCCAGCGCTGCAACAGCGCCGAGGTGGCGCGTAGAACGTTATGGTCATCTTCCACCAGGCACACTTTCAGGCCGCCGAGCAGCGCGCCTTGCACCACCTGCTGTTCGCTGCTGCGAGCCAGCGGTTGCGCCGCCAGGCGCGGCAAGCCTTGCAGGCTCACCGCCGTGCCATGCCCCAGGTGCGAACGCAGCCGCACCTGCAACCCCATCAAATGCCCCAGGCGCTTGACGATCGAAAGGCCCAAGCCAACCCCTTCGACATCCTTGTCACGCACCTGGCGCACCCGGTAGAACTCTTCAAAGACCAAGCCCTGATGCGCCTCGTCGATCCCCCGCCCCTGGTCATAGACCACGATGGCCAGCGCGGCTCCGTGACGCCGCACGCCGATCAGCAACGGCCGCTGGGCGGCATACTTGAAGCTGTTGGAGAGCACGTTCTGCACCATCGTCGCAAGCATGCCGCGGTCGGCGCGGGTCCAGTGAACGCAGGGCCGCAGGCGCATCTCGACGCCAGCCCAGCGTGCGGCCTCGGCGTTCTGGCGCAGCAGCTCGGCGAGAAACTCCTGCAAGGCAAAGGCCTCGTACTTCGGTTGCACCCTGCCATTGTCCAGGGTGTACAGGTCAAGGATCGAGCGGAACAGCTGCGACACATTGAGCAGCGAGCGGTCGATGCTGTCCACCAGGCGCCGCTCTTGTTCGGCCAGCGGCGCTTCACGCAGGCAGGCGGTGAACAGGCCAATGGAGTGGATCGGTTGGCGCAGGTCGTGGCTGGCCTGGGCCAGAAAGCGCGACTTCTCCTGGGTGGCGGCCATCGCCAGCTCCGAGGCCTTGCGGGTGCGCTCCAGCAGCATATGGGCGTACAGCGGGATGACCGTACTGGTAGTAAGCAGCATCAACACCATGAACGGGTTGGCCTGCCAGTAAGGGTTGAGCTGGTACACCGCCACCAGTGCGGTCAACGCCAGTCCGGTAGCGATGGCCAGGTAGCGGGTGCCGAAGCGCATGCCATTGCCAAGGTTGACCCAGACCATCACCGCATACAGCGGCAGCGCCGCTTCGCCGCCGAGCACCAGGCCGAAGCAGGTGCCGGTATAGTCGTGCACGATGCCCAGTACCCGCCGCCACGGGTAATGCCCCGGCCAACGGGCTATGGCCTGGCGCAGGCCGATCGACAGCACGATGAAGCTGATGATGTAGTAGATCACCGGCAGGTAGCTGTCGATCGATTCACCCGGCAGAAAACCCAGCACGGTGATGTAGACCAGCGCACAACTGGCGACGATGACGCGCAAGTTGGCCTGGTCGAGTTCGTTGTTCTTGTTGTAGTCCATGCTCGACGTCCTTGTGCACGGGGTCGCATAAACGCCCTCTTGGCGCAGCGCTCGCCGTTGTTGCCTGCTAAGTTAGCATGATCGGGAAAACCGCTGTTCACAGGGAGTGCCAGGACGTGACGTGCCGCATTATCGTGGCGGACGACCATCCGCTGTTCAGGGAAGCGATGGTCCGTACCGTGCAGCGGGTATTGCCACAGGCGCAGCTCGAAGAAGCCGGCGACCTGCAGCAAGTGCTGACGCTGGCCCACCAGGGCGAGGCACCGGACACGCTGATTCTCGATCTGCGCTTTCCGGGGCTCGATTGCCTGGAGCGGCTGGGCGAAGTGCGTCAGCGACTGCGCCGCACCACCCTGATCATCGTGTCAATGGTCGACGACCCAGCGCTGATCGAACAGGTCATGGCCAGTGGCGTAGATGGCTTCATCGGCAAGAGCGTCGCCCCCGACGAGCTCGGTGCGGCAATCCTGGCCATCCGTGACGGCGAAGTGCTGGTCAGGTACAGCCCTTCAGGGATGTTACCGAGCCTGGGCAGTGCGAGCGAACTGGAACAGCTCACCCATCGCCAGTACGAGGTGCTGCGCCTGATCGCTCAGGGCAAGACCAACAAGGAAATCGCCCGTGCACTGGACATCTCGCCGTTCACCGTGCGCATCCACGTATCGTCGTTGCTCAAGTCCCTCAATGTCACCTCTCGCACGGCGGCAGCGGTGAAGTACAGCGGCACCTGATACCGTCGGTCGGTGCTGAGGGGGTCGCGACTGATCATGCCGGGGCGCCCGGCACTCTCACTTCCATGAGGGGTGGTCATTGGCATTGCGGTCATTGGCACTGCCCCTCACGCCTGTACCTGGACCACCTTCGGGTGGGCCTTTTTTCAATGAGCGAGGGCGCCATCATGGACCTGACACTGCACATGGGCGGCGGCAACTCCCAGGACGACTGGCCGGAACTGGACCCGGACAATGACAATGACCGGGCAGATGACCCGGACACCGATCCAGACCTAACAGATGACGAACAGAACCGGCCCGGGGTGCCTGCCAGCGACCCCGAGTCCGGTGCATGACGGATCAGCTGGTCACGCTGGAATCACTGACCGCCTGGCTGGGCCTGCTTCCGGATAACCGCCAGCTTACTGCGGTTATCCCGTAGCGCTCAGCCATCGGCCGGCTGACTTTCCTGATCTTCTCTCGCCCGAATTTCGGGATGATACCGATCCCGGCGTCACAACTTGCCCAGTGCCAAGCTTCGGCATTATCGATCTTCTCGAGCCGGATAATGAAGCTGTGGGGCTGGCCGTGCAGCAGGTAATCGATAATGTACAGCTGGGGACTAGGCATCACGCGGCCCTCCTCTTCTCCATGGATGACTCTCTCATTGAGTGAAAGCGCCTGTGAAAGATTCAAAAAAAATGTCGAACAATTCAAAGGGAGGGATCAGCTGCCGCTCCGGGGGCCATGATGACCTTGCGACAGCGCTCCTGATGTTCGTCGAACAGTTCGTAACCGCGCACCGCATCCTCCAGTGCAAGACGGTGGGTGACGATCGCCTCCGGATTGAGCCGGCCTGCTTCGATATGCTCCAGCAATTCCGGCAAGTAGCGGTGTACATGGGTCTGGCCCATGCGGAAGGTCAGGCCCTTGTCGAAGGCGTCGCCAAACAAAAAGCCGTGAACGAAGCCGGCATACACGCCGGGCACGCTCACCACGCCTCCTCGGCGCACGGCGGCGATGCACTGGCGCAGGGCCTTGCCGCAGCTGCCCTCTAGCTTGAGTGCGGTCAGCACGCTTTCCGTGGTGCTGCCCTTGGCTTCGAAACCCACGGCATCGATCACTGCGTCCACCCCGCGCATGCCGGGCGTCAGCCGGATGATGCTGTCGGCCGGGTCGTCGTCATGGGCGAAGTCGATCGGGATCACGCCGTAGGCCTGATGGGCGAAGTCCAGCCGGTAGCCATGTTCGTCGACCATGAATATCTGTTCGACACCCAACATGCGCGCGCAGGCCGCCGACAGCAGCCCGACCGGCCCGGCACCGTAGATGGCCAGTGAAGAGCCTTGACCGACTTCGGCGTTGAGTACCGCCTGCCAGGCAGTGGGCAGGATGTCCGACAGGAACAGCAGCTTGTCGTCGGCCAGGCTACCCGGCACCTTGAACGGCCCGACATTACCCTTGGGCACCCGCACAAAGTCGGCCTGCCCGCCGGCGATGCCGCCATACAGGTGGCTGTAGCCGAACAGGGCAGCCCCCGACGGGATGAGCTTCTTGTTGAGAAGCGCACCTGGCCCGGTGTTGGTGGTTTCGCAGGCCGCGAACAGTTGGTGCTGGCAGAAGAAGCAGCCACCGCAGGCGATCACGAACGGGATCACCACCCGGTCACCCGGGCGCACCGCCGTGACCGCGCTGCCGACGTCTTCGACGATGCCCATGAATTCGTGCCCGAGGATGTCGCCAGCCTCGACCATCGGGATCTTGCCGCGGTACAGGTGCAGGTCCGAGCCACAGATGGCCGTGGCGGTAACCCGCAACAGGATATCGTCGTCATCCTGCAGGTCCGGGTCTGGCACGGTGTCGACGCGAACATCGCCCGCGCCGTGGTAGGTCAATGCGCGCATGCTTCAGTCTCCTTGACGAGCAGGTGGGCGGCCCGCCAGCAGCGCCAGCGGGCCTGAGCGACCTCAGCTACTGCTGATGCTGGCGGCCTCCGCCGTGGCTGTTCTGCCCGCCCTTGCGGCCAGCTTCCGAGGCCCGCTGCCGGTCGTTGGCGAAGTTGCCGCCTGAGGCCTGGCCACCTTTGTGGCCGGCACGGGAGGCCCGTTCGCGGTCATTGGCAAAGTTGCCCGGGTTGGTTTCCTTGGTGCCGCCACGTTGTCCGGTCCGTTGTTGATCATCAGCCATGTCGTTTCTCCTTGCGATGCGGAGGGGTTGGGCGCATGAAACGGTGCCATGCCTTAGTTCCGAACAGGCGATGGGAGGGTCTGCTCAATCGGATTGCGTGCGGCTGACCGGTGGCGCGAAAGGCCATCGATACAAATGCTTGCGCCATGGGTTTTGCCACTGGCAATTTTTCAGCAGGGCCATGGTCTTAACTGCAAGCGCCCCCACGCTGCAATGCCTCGCAGCAAAGCCGACGAGCGGCCTATAATGCTCGCTCAGCTGCCCGGCGATGCTTCGAAGGGCCACCCTTCTAGTCTGCACAAGGCTTCTCCATGACTGAGCAACCTGCATCGCCGCACAACCCCGCGCTGAGCCCCAGCCACCTGGACTTTCCTGTGGTCGGCATCGGTGCCTCTGCTGGCGGGCTGGAAGCCATCCGCACGTTCTTCCAGCAGATGCCCGGCGATTGCGGCATGGCCTTCGTAGTGGTGCTGCACCTGTCGCCCGACCATCAGAGCGTGGCCGACCGGATCATTCAGGAAGCAACGCCGATGCCGGTGCGCCAGGTCACCGAGCCGGTACCGATCGAGCGCAACCATGTCTACGTGATTTCCCCAGCCAACCGCCTCTCCACCAACGACGGCTACCTGCGCGTTACCCCGGCCAACCGCCGACGCGGCGACCACGTGGCCATCGACCTGTTCTTCCGTGACCTGGCCGACGTGCACAAGGACCACGCCTTCTGCGTGGTGTTGTCGGGCACCGGTGCCGACGGCGCGGTAGGCCTGTCGCGGATCAAGGAACAGGGCGGCATGGCCCTGGCGCAGACCCCGGACGACGCCCAGTACGACAGCATGCCCCGCGCCGCCATCGAGACCGGCATGGTCGACCTGGTGCTCCCGGCTGCCGAGATGCCACAGAAACTGATGGAACTGTGGCGTACTGCGCGCCAGGTGAAACTGCCGCACATCGAAGACGATACCCTGCCCCCGCCGCTGGGTACCCGCGTTGGCGATGCCCAGGCCGCGGAGCCTTTGCTCGAAGAAATCCTGCTGCAGCTGCGCAATGCTACCGGCCACGACTTCCAGCATTACAAGCGTGCCACCGTGCTGCGGCGGATCGAGCGCCGCCTGCACGTGACCGGGCAGACCGACCTTGCCGGCTACCTGCGCTACCTGGAGCAGCACACCGGCGAAGCCAGCGCCTTGCTGGGCGACATGCTGATCGGGGTGACCAACTTCTTCCGTGACCGAGAGGCGTTCGAGTCGCTGGAGCGCCATGTGCTGCCGCAACTGGTCAGTGAAGGTGAAGACAATCGCGAAATCCGCGTCTGGTCGGCCGGCTGTTCCACCGGTGAAGAGTCCTACAGCCTGGCCATGCTGGTGTGTGAGCAGCTGGCGGTGGAGCAACGCACAAGCAAGGTCCAGGTGTTCGCCACCGACCTTGACGAGCGCGCCATCGGCATCGCCCGCACGGGTTCCTACCCCGAAGCGATCGTCACCGACGTGCCGCCTACCCGGCTGCGCCAGTTCTTCGTCAAGGAAGACCAGCACTACAGGGTGCGCAAGGAGGTCCGGGAGAAGGTGCTGTTCGCCCGCCACAACCTGCTGTCCGACCCGCCGTTCTCGCAGATCGACCTGATCGTCTGCCGCAACCTGCTGATCTACCTGGACCGCGAAATCCAGCACGACATCCTGCAGATGTTCCACTATGCCCTGCGCGGCGGCGGCTACCTGTTCCTGGGGACGTCCGAATCGGTCGATGTCGCCGGTGAGCTGTTCGTCCCGGTGGACAAGCGCAACCGTATCTTCCGCGCCCGGGACGTCAGCCCGGCCGGCCGCAGCTCCGGCCGGCAGTTGCCCGGTGCAAGCAGGGCCACTCTCGCCCAAGCGCTGCAGGCCAAGGCCAAGCCTGGGCGCAAGCCGTCCTATGCCGAAATGCACCATAGGGCCCTGGCCCGGCGCACGCCGCCCAGCCTGATCATCGACGGCGACGGCAATATCCTGTACATGAGCGACGGTGTCGGGCATTACCTGCAACTGCCCGCTGGCGAGCCGAGCCGCAACCTGCTCAACCTGGTAATGCCGAGCTTGCGCCTGGCCTTGCGCAGCACGTTGTTCCAGGCCCGCCAGGGTACCGAGGCCGTCACCTCGCGGCCGGTCGACCTGGGCGACGGCGAACATCGTCAGCAGGTGGAGATCACCGTGCAACCCTTCAAGGATGAGCTCAGCACCGGCGAGTGCTTGCTGGTGGTGTTCGAGGTGCGAGCGCCCGACCCGGCGCTGCCGCTGCCCGGGGTCATCCGCCAGACCGACAGCATGGTCCTGCACAACCTGGAGCGCGAACTGCAGCGTACCCGCCTGCAATTGCAGGAAACCATCGAGCAATCGGAGATTTCCAGCGAAGAGCTGACCGCCTCCAACGAAGAAATGCAGGCGATCAACGAAGAACTGCGCTCGGCCAGTGAAGAGTTGGAAACCAGCAAGGAAGAACTGCAGTCGATCAACGAGGAGCTGCTCACCGTCAACTACGAGCTCAAGAACAAGGTCGAGGAGACCGACAAGGTCAACGACTACCTGAGCAACCTGATTGCCTCGACCGACATCGCCACGGTGTTCGTCGACCGTAACCTGCACATCCGCTGGTTCACCCCGCGTGCCACCGACCTGTTCAACATGCTGCCGGTGGATACCGGCCGCTCGCTGCTGGACATCACCCACCGCCTCGATTACCCGGCGCTGGCCGACGACGCCCGCGCCGTGGCCAAGGGTGAAACCATCATCGAACGTGAGATCGGAGCCCAGGACAACCACTGGTACCTGGCGCGCTTGCTGCCCTACCGCGCCAGCGAGCAGAAGATCGACGGCACCGTGCTGACCTTCATCGACATCAGCAAGAACCACGCCGCCGAAGAGCGCGTGCGCCTCGGTGAAGAGCGCCTGAGCAAGCAACTGGCCGAATCGCAGAGCTCCAGCCACATGAAGGACGAGTTCTTCGCGGTGATGTCCCACGAACTCAAGCACCCGCTCAACCTGATCCAGCTCAATGCCGAAATCCTCCGCCGGCTCCCCACGGTCAAGAGCATCGGCGCTGCCAGCAAGGCCGTTGGCACCATCTGCGAAGCCGTGTCCAGCCAGGTCCGGATTATCGACGACCTGCTCGATGTGGCGCGTATTCGCACCGGCAAGCTCAAGCTCAAGACCCAGCCGGTAGACCTCGGCGCCATTGCCCGGGGCATCCATGCGGTGCTGCTGAGCGAGCAGCACCCTTGCCCGGTGCGCCTGGAACTACCCGCCGACGACCTGCCACTGATGATCGAGGGTGACGTGACGCGCCTGGAGCAGATCGTGTGGAACCTGCTGAACAATGCGCTGAAGTTCAGCCCGCCAGGCGGTGACATTCGCCTGGTGCTGAGCCAGGACGAAACCCAGGCACGGCTGCAGGTGATCGACCAGGGCGTGGGCCTGAGCCAGGACAACCTGGAACATATCTTCGACCTGTTCAGCCAGGCGCCGCAGTCGGCCAGCCACGGCCGTGAAGGCCTCGGCATCGGCCTGTCACTGGTGCGCCAGCTTGCACAAGCCCATGGCGGCAGTGTCGAGGCCAGCTCGGCAGGGCCTGGCAAGGGCTGCACCTTCACCGTACGGCTACCGCTGTGCGACACAGGTCCGCAACTGCGCACCCAGGCCCCTGAGCCTTTGAGCGAGGGACGGTTGCAAGGCACAACGGTATTGCTGGTCGACGACTCGGCCGAAGTCCTGGACGTCATGCAACAGCTGCTGGAGATGGAGAGCGCCGAAGTCGCGGCCTACAACGACCCGCTGAAAGCCCTGGAAGCAGCAGCCAGCGGTCGCTATGACGTGATCATTTCAGACATCGGCATGCCGGTCATGGACGGCCACGCGCTGATCAAGGCCCTGCGCGGCCTTGCCCACCTGCGCCACACGCCGGCCATTGCCCTCACCGGCTACGGTGCCAGTGCCGACCAGCACAAGTCGCGTCAGTCCGGCTTCGATCGCCATCTGAACAAACCGGTAGGCTACGACGAACTGGTCGAGGCCATCGAGGCACTCAGTGGCTCAGTGCCCTGCTGAGCCGCTTGCAGGATTATCACCCGCTTCCAGCCGTGCGCTGTACTTGTACGAGCCGCGCTTGCCGGCGATGGGCCGCGAAGCGGCCCCGGCAATTTATGCAACAGCTTTGAAATCGTGGGGCCGCTTTGCGGCCCATCGCCGGCAAGCGCGGCTCCCACAAGGGTTCGGCGCTCAGGCATGCACGCTCCACTGGGTGACTTCGGCTTCGATCGGCATTTCGTCAATGGCGTGGATCATCCCACTGTCCAACGCTTCCTTGGGCCCCAGGATTCGCGGATACGCCATCAGGTAACGCGGCACGTCCAGCACTTCGCTGCTGCCCGCGGTACGTTCGGCGACGATCTGTGCATAAAGGCGCAAGTCGTAATCCAGGCTCATGGCGTATTCGGCCATGCGCGCATGGTCCACCGAACCGTGCAGGGTCCAGTGGAACGGGTGGAACAGGAACTTGCTGCAGCTGCACGCCGTGCGGTGCTCGCCTGCCAGGAACAGGATATTGCCCATCGACTCGACAGTGCCAAGGTTATGGGTGTGCACGCTGATCGGCAGGCTGCGCAGGAAGTTGTACAGGGTAAAGCCGTAGCTGCACTCGCCGCCCATGGTGGCGATGTTCAGCTGCAGCATGTCGGCGCCCTGCTGCATGGCGCGCGAGCAGGTGTTGATCAGGTTGCCACAGGTGGATGAGTTGATCGGCCCGGTGAAGTGGATGATATGTCTGGCCATGCTTGCCTCCGGTCTTGGCAGGTCACTCCTTCGATTGTTCGTCGCTGCGCGCGGCCATCTGCTGGTACTGCTTGCGCAAGGCATGCAGCTCGGCCGGGGCCATATCCTCCAGGTTGAGCAGCGCCTTGTGCGCTTTCTGGGTGGTGCGCAGCAATTCGTCGATCTTGATATGCAGCTCGTCGTTGTCGCGGTTCTGGGTGTTCTGGATCAGGAAAACCATCAGGAAGGTGAGGATGGTGGTCGAGGTGTTGATCATCAGTTGCCAGGTGTCGTTGAAGTCGAACAGCGGCCCGGTAATGCCCCAGGCCAGGATCAACAGGAAAGCGACGCCGAAGGCCAGCGGTCGTCCGGCCCAGTTGGCCAGCCACTGACAAAAACGATCGAATTTCATGCCGACGATCTCCTGTGCTGCATATCCGCTATGCGGTGGAATCGCTGGCGCCGACAAAGTTCAACTGCCGGTTGCAGTATGGCATTCGATGAACTGCGCTGAACCCTCACAGCCTTGCTCAGGTCGCAACTTGAGTGACATTCAAGGGATCAGGTTATGAGGACTGCAGCGTGAGCGATATCCGCATCGGCATTTCCGGATGGCGCTATGGCCCGTGGCGCAAGGACTTCTACCCCAAGGGCCTGCGTCAGGACAGCGAACTGGCGTTTGCCTCGCGGGCGGTGAACAGCATCGAGATCAATGGCTCGTTCTACAGCCTGCAAACGCCCGAACGCTACCAGAGCTGGCGTGACGAGGCGCCGGACGACTTCATCTTCGCGGTCAAAGGCCCGCGCTACATCACCCATGTGCGCCGGCTCAAGGACATCGAAGAGCCCATCGCCAATTTCTTTGCCTCCGGGCCCTTGCTGCTGGGCGACAAGCTGGGGCCCTTCCTGTGGCAGTTCCCACCGAACCTGAAGTTCGACGAAGCGCGTTTCAGCCGCTTCTTCCAGTTGCTGCCCAAGGACCGCAAGGCGGCGCGTGCCTCTGCCAAAGGCTGCGCTGAAAGCCTCAAGGATAACGGTGGCACCGCGATCAAGGGCAATGTTCGGCTGCGCCATGCCGTGGAAATCCGCCACGAGAGCTTCCTCTGCGAAACCTTCGTCAAACTGCTGCGCAAACACCGCGTGGCCCTGGTGGTGGCGGACAGCGCAGGCAAGTGGCCCTATGTCGAGGATGTTACCGCCGACTTCGTCTACATGCGCCTGCACGGTGACGTCGAACGCTACAGCAGCGGCTACACGGCGCGGGCCCTGCGCCGCTGGAAGCAGCGGATTCAAGCCTGGGCCGAGGGCAGCCAGGCCGACGATGCGCGACTGATCGTGGCCGGGGCACCGCCACGGCGAGCCTCGCGTGATATCTATTGCTACTTCGACAACGATCAGAAAGTCCACGCCCCCTACGATGCTCGCCGTCTGCTGGAAACACTCAAGCTCGATTACCACCTGCTCACCGAACCGGGCGTGACACCGGAGGTGCAGCTGTGAACAAGACCCTGCCTACACCGCCTTGCATCATCGACAAGGTCACGGCGGTGCGCCGCCTCAACGTGTTGACGATCAACGTGCACAAGGGTTTTACCCTGTTCAACCGGCGCTTCATTCTTCCAGAGCTGCGTGAAGCGGTGCGCAGCACCCATGCCGACCTGGTGTTCCTCCAGGAGGTGCACGGCAGCCACCAGCAGCACGCCGTGCGCCACCCCGCGTGGCCAGAAACGCCGCAGTACGAATTTCTTGCCGACAGCATGTGGCCGCAGTATGCCTATGGCCGCAATGCGGTGTACCCCCACGGCGATCACGGCAACGCCCTGCTGTCGAAATTCCCGATTGCGCAGCATGAAAACCTCGACGTATCGATACACGGCAACGAGCAGCGCGGCCTGCTGCATTGCCGTTTGGAGGTACCAGGGCATGAGCAGGTTCACGCGATCTGTGTGCACCTGGGGCTGCGTGAAGCCCACCGGCAAAGCCAGGTAAAGCTGCTGCTCGAGCTGCTCGACAGCCTTCCGGCAGAGGCACCGGTGATCATCGCCGGCGACTTCAATGACTGGCGGTTGAAAGCTGATGCTGTGCTATCCCGGCGCCTGGTCGAGGCCTTCGGCAAGCATTTCGGCAGCCCTGCACGCAGCTTTCCGGCCCGCTTGCCGCTGCTGCGGCTGGACCGTATCTACCTGCGCAATGCCATGCCGGCCAAGGCTCAGGTGCTGTCGATGTATCCTTGGTCGCACCTGTCCGACCATGCCCCACTGACTGCGGAGATCGTCCTGTGAACAGACCTTGGGTAGACGGTAACCGTGTCGAACTGTTGATCAATGGCGAGCAGTATTACCCGCGGGTATTCGCGGCAATGGCCCAGGCGAAGGAAGAGATCCTGCTGGAAACCTTCATCATTTTCGACGACAAGGTCGGCCAGCAGTTACGCAGTGTGCTGATCGATGCCGCCAGGCGCGGTGTACGGGTGGAGGTCGCAGTTGACGGCTACGGCACCGCCGACCTGCCCGATGGCTTCGTCTCGGGGCTGACCGATGCCGGGGTCAACTTCCATGCCTTCGACCCGCAACCCAGGCTGGCCGGCATGCGCATCAACCTGTTCCGGCGCCTGCACCGCAAGATCGTGGTGGTCGATGGTGAGCGGGCGTTTATCGGTGGCATCAACTACAGCGCGGACCACCTGGGTGATTTCGGCCCCATGGCCAAGCAGGACTATGCCGTGGAGGTGACCGGGCCGGTCGTGGCGCAGGTACATGCTGCCAGCCGCCGGCTGATGGCCCCGGTGCTGGAACCGCCCAGCGAGACACGGCCCGTGACCGCAGCCACGGGCAGCAGCACCGCGGTGCTGGTAGAACGTGACAACCGGCTGCGCCGTACCGATATCGAAGCCCACTACCTGCTGGGCCTGCGCTCGGCCCGCAAGCGCGTGGTGGTGGCCAACGCCTATTTTTTCCCGGGTTACCGCCTGTTGCGTGAATTGCGCAACGCGGCGCGCCGCGGCGTCGAAGTTACCCTGATCCTCCAGGGCCAGCCAGACATGCGCTGGGTGCGCGCCCTGTCGCGCCTGCTCTACAACTACCTGCTGCGCGATGGCGTGCGGATCCACGAGTATTGCCAGCGGCCGCTGCACGGCAAGGTGGCGCTGGTCGATGACGAGTGGGCCACGGTCGGCTCCAGCAACCTCGACCCCCTGAGCCTGTCTTTCAACTTGGAAGCGAACCTGTTCATTCGTGACCCGGCATTCAACCAGCACCTGTACGAGCACCTGCAGTCGCTGGCAGCCGAGCAATGCAAACCGGTGACGCTGGAACGGATGATCCGTGGCTATTGGTGGCGTGCACCGCTGATCTTCGTGTGCTTCCACGTCATCCGGCACTTCCCGCGGATCGCCGGCTGGTTTCCCGCACACCGCCAGCGCCTGCGTTCGCTGCAGCCGCAGGTCGAGGCCCAGGGCGACCTGCATGAGGGCAATACCTGATGGCGCAGAAACCTTGGCAGGTCTGGGGCAAGCGGCTGTTCACCGTGGCGTTTCTGATCCTCATACCGGTGTTGCTGTACGTTCTGGCACGCAACCTGGACTGGAACGAGGTGCGCCAGTCGCTGCTGGCTTACAAACCAGGCACGCTGGCCATGGGCCTGGCCCTGGCGCTGTGCAGCTACCTGATCTTCGCCAGTTACGACTTGCTGGCCCGGGCTTATACCGGCCACCACCTGCCCGCCCGGCAAGTGCTGCCGGTGGCATTCGTGTGTTATGCCTTCAACCTCAACTTCACCACGTGGGTGGGGGGCGTTGCCTTGCGTTATCGCCTGTACGGCCGCCTTGGCCTGGATACACCGACCATCACCCGTATCCTCACCCTGGGCCTGCTGACCAACTGGATGGGCTACATGCTGCTGGCCGGCAGCGTGTTTGCCCTCGGCCTGGTCGAATTACCGGCCAACTGGGCGGTCGGTGCCACCGGGCTGAGGCTGATCGGCGTGTTGTTGCTGACGATCGCAATCGGCTATCTGCTGGCTTGTGGCCTGGCGAAAAAACGCACCTGGCGCTGGCGCGAGCACGAGGTCACCCTGCCCTCGCTGCGCCTGGCCCTGTGCCAGGTGGCGTTAGGCGCAAGCAACTGGGCGATGATGGCCTTGCTGATTTTCTGGCTGTTGCCTGGTGAAGCGTTCTACCCGACGATTCTCGGCATCCTGCTGATCAGTTGTGTAGCAGGGGTGGTCGCCCATATTCCCGCAGGGCTCGGTGTGCTCGAAACGGTGTTCCTCGCCCTGCTTCATGGGCAGCTTGGCCAAGGCACGCTGGTAGCGGCGTTGCTGGGCTACCGGACGTTGTATTACCTGGTACCGCTGGTCTTGGCCGTACTGACTTACCTGTTGCTGGAGAAGCGCGCCAAGGCCATGCGCCAGCGCGACAAACCGGTATGAGCAAATGCCCTAGCCGATTCGCCCCTCACGCGCCCCACTCATGTACTGCTCCAGTCGCCCTCTCAACCAGCGCTCGGCCGGGTCGCTGTCGGTGGTGCTCAGCCAGACCATGGCCAGCTCAAGCGGCACGGTATCGAACGGCAAGGGTTCGGCCTGCAGGTTGCCCCAGCTGGCCATGGCCGCGGCGGCGTAGTCCGGGCAGCAAGCCAGCAGATCGCTGCCGGCCAGGATGGCCGGCAATGAACTGAACTGGGGCACCGACAACACCACGCTGCGCGTACGCCCGATTTCCTTCAGCCAGTCATCCACTACGCCCTGGGTATTGGCCGTTGGCGAGACTTGGACGTGGGGGCGCAGGCAGAACTCCTCCAGGGTCAGCGGCTGCGCGGACTTGTCAGCCCTGAGCACCCGCGCCTGCATGGTACGTAATACTTTACGCTTGGCATTGGCCGGCAGGCCGCGGGTCTGGCTGATGCCCACCGTGACATCCCCCGTGGCCAGCAGGTCGGGGATGCGCCAGTAGTCGACATGCTGCACGACCACCACCACATGCGGCGCCTCGGTACGCAGTGCCCGCAGCAACGGCGGCAAAAGCCCTGATTCGACATCATCGGACAAGCCGATCCTGAAGGTCATCTTGCTGGTCGGCGGGTCGAAGTCGTGGGTCAGGCTCAGGGCGGCCGACATCGCGTCCAGCGCCGGGGTGAGGTGCTTGATCACCTCGGCCGCCCGGGCAGACGGCTCCATGCGGTTACCGACGCGGATCAGCAGCGGGTCATTGAACATCGTGCGCAGCCTGGCAAGCGCTGCACTGACCGTGGGCTGGGCGAGAAACAGCTTTTCCGCGGCGCGGGTGAGGTTGCGCTCTTGCATCAAGGCCTCGAACACCACCATGAGGTTGATGTCGGCCTTGCGCAGTTCATTTCGGTTCATGCCCGCTCCTGATAGTCATCCAACCCCCTCAGGATAGGCGCCAGGTCAATGTACCGCCCAGCCCCGGCTCATCGCCCGGTACTTGGCGGTGGCATGGCGAAGAAAGCAAGGAAACCACGACAGCGATGTTCACCCTGCTCGATCGCCTCGATGGCCCGACGCTGGGTGCGTGCTGAGTGTGATCATCTGCCTGCTACTGGCGGTGCACTGCGTGACCGCACCCGATGCCGGTACCCAGGTGCTGTGCATGCTCAACTCGCTGGGCAGCATCGACCCGCCCGACGGGATACGGGTACTGTGGTGCGTGCGGGAAGGCGCGATCGCGGCCAGCCTGGTGATTGCCGGTGGTTTGCTGGCAATTCAGATGGCCAGCATCGTGGTCGGCTTGCCGATTGCCCGCTACATGCTGCTGACCGGGTACAGCCGGGTACGCAGCTTGCGCAGCAATGAGCCAGTGTTCAGCACTGCTGTTACGGCAACCCCCCTGGCCAGCGAACTGACCACCTGACGCGCTTTTTAGGAGCGGACTTGCCGGGGCGCTCCTACAAAGCTGAAGGTATTTTTCACATTCATCTCACTTGCTGTTAACAAGCACTCTGGCAACTTTGCGGCGCGCATCATTTCATTAATGAAAACCAGAACTTTCATTAACTTTTGTTTCACATGAAACCCGCATTTCGTTAATTGCAACCCCCCTCCCAACGCCCTGACAATCGCCTCGCTCCGAGCTGAAAGGCAGTCACTGCGCGCCCTTGGCACGAGCTCAAACCTCGATATCAGCCAATAAACTTTTCAGAGGAAGTTTATGAACGCGCCTGCCCCACTTATTAACTTCGATCTCCACGAACATATGCTGCTGACCGGTGCCACCGGCTTTCTTGGTGGTTCGGTAACGGCTCAATTGATTGCCAATGGCCGCAGCGCCAACTTGTGTTTCCTGGTTCGCGCCGACAGCCGCGAGCAAGGCCTGAAGCGCCTGCGCGATAACCTGCGCCAACACGGCGTTGCCGAGCGTGACTGCCTGGCCCTGCGCGCCGAGCAGATCATTTGCGGCGACTTCCTCGATACCGGCTGGCTGGCCGAAGCCACGCCGCGACTGATGCAGATTGACCGGGTGATCAACTGCGCGGCAGTGGCCTCGTTCTCGAAGAACCCGAACATCTGGCCGGTCAATGTCGAGGGTACCTACGCCTTCGCCGAGGTAATGAGCCGCTCGACGCGTCTGAAGCGTTTCCTGCACGTGGGCACGGCGATGAGCTGCGGCCCGCGGCGCGAGTCGCCGATCAGCGAATCGTGGGAATTCCCGGCTGCCGAACAGCAGCTGGTCGACTACACCGCGTCCAAGGCCGAGATCGAACGGCGCATGAGCGAGCAACTGCCGCACCTGCCGCTGGTGGTGGCGCGCCCGTCCATCGTGGTCGGCCACCGCACCCTCGGTTGCCAGGCCTCGGCCAGCATCTTCTGGGTCTTCCGCATGGGCTTCGCGCTGGAAAGTTTCACCTGCGAGCTGGACGAGCAGATCGACGTGATCCCGGTCGACTACTGCGCCGAAGCGCTGATCGGCCTCACGCTCAAGCCGCATCTGGGGCACAACCTTTACCACATTTCCGCCGGCCACCAGGCGGCCTGCACCTTCGGTGAGATCGACCAGGCGTTTGCCCATGCCAACGAAGCGCAGCCGGTTGGCGAGCGCTACCGTAAGGTCGATGTCGACGACCTGAAAAGCCTGGCGCAGGACTTCGAAGCACGCATCGGCCCAGCCAACCCACGCCTGGTACTGCGCGCCCTGCGCCTTTACAGCGGCTTTGCCGACCTCAACTATCTGTTCGACAACAGCCGCCTGCTCGAGGAAGGCATCGCCGTGCCACCGCGGTTCACGGACTACCTGGACGTGTGCGTGAAGTCGTCCAGCGGGGTGAGTATCGCTACTCAGATGCAGTGGGATTTCAAGTAAGCCATTACTGCAAAGTTTGACACGCCCCCCTGTGGGAGCGGGTTTACCCGCGAAGAAGGCGACTCGGTGCATGGCACCGGCTTCGCCGGTGTTCGCGGGTAAACCCGCTCCTACAGAAAAGCGTTGACCACGCTGGATCACCTGCCATTGACCAGATTCGGCGGGCGCTGGCCCGCCAACGCGCTTAGCAGATTGTCCACCGCACACCGCGCCATGGCCTCCCGCGTCTCATGGGTCGCAGAGCCGATGTGCGGCGTTGCCACCACATTGTCGAGCTGCAACAACGGCGAATCGGCAGCCAGTGGCTCCTGCACGAACACATCCAGCCCTGCCCCGCGAATCCGCTTTTGCTGCAGCGCCTCGAACAACGCAGCCTCATCCACCACCCGCCCACGGGCAATGTTCACCAGGATCGCCTCGGGTTTCATCAGCGCCAGCTCGCGCGCGCCGATCAGGCCCTCGGTGCTGGCACTGAGCGGCACCGTCAGGCACAGGTAATCCGCCTCGGCCAGCAGCGTATCCAAGCTGCAGTAACGTGCCGCGTAACGCGCGTCCACTTCGGGCCTGGCCCGCGAACTGTGGTACAGCACGCGCATGCCGAAGCCGGCAGCGCCGCGTCGCGCCAATGCTTCACCAATGCGCCCCATGCCGACGATACCCAGGGTCTTGCCATGCACATCGGTACCGAAGTGCGCCGGCCCAAGGCTCGCCTGCCACTTCCCCTCGCGTACCCAGCCGGCCAGTTCGACCACCCGCCGCGCGGTGGCCAGGATCAGCGCAAAGCCGGTATCGGCGGTGGTCTCGGTGAGCACGTCAGGGGTGTTGGTCAGCTGCACCCCGCGCCGTGTCAGGTCGGCGATGTCGTAATTGTCGACCCCTACCGACACACTGGAAATCACTTCCAGCTGCGGCGCCAGGTCAAGCAGCTCGCTGTCCAGGCGCAAACTGGCGCCCAACAGGCCATGCGCCCCCGGCAAGGCATCGCGCAGGCGCGCCAGGCCGTCGGCGGCACTGGTGTCCACCCAGGTCACGTCCACCTGTTCCTGCAGCTTTGCCAGCAAAGCGTCGGACAGGCGTTTGTACAAGACGATGCGTTTCTTCATGGCTGTTTCCTATTGGCTCATGGCCAGCCGTGGGCCGCCGCGCTTGGCCCGGCCGGAGGTGTGTGAAGTGTTCAATACGGCGGTGAGCGCGACGGCGGTCAGCAGCGCACCCGACATGAACAGGTAAGAGGCGCCAGGGCCGCCAGTGGCGCCATTGAGGTAGCCCACCAGCCACGAGCCACCGAACGAACCCAGCGCGCCCATGCTGTTGATCAGCGCCATGGCTCCGCCGGCGACGTTGCTCGGCAGGATCTCCGGCACGATGGCAAAAAACGGCCCATAGGGCGCATACATGCACGCACCTGCAACCACCAGCAGCGCGTAGGACAGCCAGAAATGCTCTGTACCCAGTGCGTAAGACCCATAGAACGCCACGGCAGCGATCAACAACGGTGGCCAGACGAAACGCTTGCGCTTCTGCAGCCGGTCCGACGCCCAGGACACACCGATCATGCCCAGCACCGCCGCCATGTACGGCACCGAGGCCAGCCAGCCGGCCGCGACGATATCGACATTGGCCGCCTGCTTGAGAATCGACGGCAGCCACAGCACAAAACCATACACCCCGATACTCCAGCAGAAGTACTGCAGCGACAGCACGATCACCTGGGGTGAACGAAACGCCTCGCGGTAGTTCTTCACGGGTTTGATGCCCTGCTGCTCGGCGTCCAGTGCCTGCTGCAGGCTGGCCTTCTCCAGTTCGCTCAACCACTTCACCTGGGCGGGCCGGTCATCCACCAGGCGCCACCAGATGAAGGCCCAGAGCACCGCCGGCAGGCCCTCGATGATGAACATCCAGCGCCAGTCGAAGTGCTTGATCAGGTAGCCCGACACCACCGACATCCACAGGATGGTCACCGGGTTGCCGAGCATCAGGAAGGTGTTGGCACGTGAGCGCTCGGCGCGGGTGAACCAGTGGCACAGGTACACCAGCATGGCCGGCATCACCGCAGCTTCCACCACGCCGAGCAGGAAGCGGATGCCGATCAGCAGGTAGACGTTGCTGATCATCCCGGTCAGGGTCGCCAGGCCGCCCCAGAGGATCAGGCTGACGAAGATCAGTTTCTTCACGCTGCGTTTTTGCGCGTAGATCGCGCCGGGTACCTGGAAGAAGAAATAGCCAAGGAAGAACAGCGCCCCCAGCAGCGAGGACAGCATAGGCGTGATCTTCAGGTCGTCGGCCATGCCCGAGGCCGCCGCAAAGCCATAGTTGGCGCGGTCCAGGTAGGCCAGGCTGTAAGTGATGAAGACGATCGGAATGATGTACCACCAACGGCGTGGTGCGAGGCGAGTCGGTTGCATGAAACGTTCTCCTGAGCTTGTTGTTTTTGTCGCAACAGGGCCGGCAAGCCGGCGTTCAGCGGTTCAGGCACTTCTGCGCAGTTCGTGCGCTTGCAGCTCATGGCGGTGTGGCAGGCCTTCCATGTCGCCACGTGATTGCACGGCGAGGCTGCCGCACCAGTTGCCGCGCGCCACCGCGTCGGCCAATGGGCGGCCATCGAGCAGCGCACTGACCACACCGACGGCGAAGGCATCGCCGGCGCCCACGGTGTCCACTACATTGGCCACCGCTACCGGCGCGACCTGCCCGCAGTCATGGCGGGTGCGGTAGTAAGCCCCCACATCACCGAGCTTGATCACTACCTTCTCCACGCCCTGGTCGAGGTAGAACGCAGCGATGTCGGCGGGCGTGTGCTGGCCGGTGAGCAAACGGCCCTCTTCCAAGCCAGGCAGCACCCAATGGGCTTTCACGGCCAGGGCGTTGATTTCGCGGATCATGGTCTCGCGGTCGGGCCACAGCGACGGGCGCAGGTTGGGGTCGAAGGAAATACTGTGCCCGGCCGCACGCATGCCGTCGATCAGCGCATGGGACAGAGCCCGGCAGCTGGCCGACAGTGCTGGCGGAATGCCCGTGGCATGCAGGTGGCGGGCCTGCAGCAACGCCGGGTCGAGCAGCGCGGTGGACAGGCGGCTGGCGGCGGAATCGGCGCGGAAATACTCCACGGCCGGGTCGCTGCCGTCGTCGCAGCGACTCTTCAACTGGAAGCCGGTCGGCCGGCTGCCATCGACCTCGACGCGGCTGCAGTCCAAGCCTTCCTGGCGCAGGCTGGCGAGCACGAAACGCCCCAGCGAATCATCGCCCACCCGGCTCAGCCAACGCACGGCAAAGCCCAGCCGGGCCAAGCCGATGGCAACGTTGCTGTCGGCACCGGCAATGCGCTTGGTGAAGGCGCCGACGCTGGCAAGGTCGCCCGCCTGTTCGGCGACGAACATGGCCATGGTTTCACCAAAGCACAGCACGTCATGTTCAGGCATGGCTCACCTCCTCGCCCAGGCCCAAGCCCAGCCTGGCCAGGTTGTGCACCTGGGCGCGGGTCAGCGCCAGCAGGTCATCGCTGACCAGCGGGTATTCGACCGCACGCACCAGGCCCGGGCTGAATTCATCGAACAGCGCCTCCCAGGCCAGCAGGTCGGCAGCCTTCGGCGACACCGCGTGCAGGCGGCCATCTGCGCTTTGCTGCACGGCCTTGCAGTGCACGTAGCGCACCCAGCGGCCAAGCTGGCGAGCGGCCTGCAACGCGGACTCACCCTGCCACTGCCAGTTGCCGATATCGAAGGTCATGCCCAGCGGCAGGGACCAGCCCTGCGCATGCTGGAAGAAACGCAGCAGCGGTTCGATGCGCCCGCCTTGTGGGGTCTGATCATTCTCCACCAGCAACACAGGGTCACCCTCGTGCAGCAGCGCCTGCAAGGCCCCTACATCGCATTGCTCATGGTAATACCCAAGTGAAACCTTCAGCGCCACGGCGCCCAATGCCCTGGCCAGAGCCAGCTTTGCGGGCAGGCGTGGGTGCGGCTGGCCTTGTGCCGTCCACAGTTCGAGCGGCGAGGAATACAGACATTCCAGCCCCGACGCGGCGATCGCTGCCCAGAGCGCGGCAGTGTCCGGCGCTTCGTCGAACAACTCTTCGCGCAGTTCGATCCGGCTGGCGCCGGCAGCCGCCAGCAGTTCGACAAAACTCAACTGGCCACGCTGCCGCACAAGGCTGGCGCCGTAGCTGGAGAGGCTGATGGAAACGGGGTTCGCGTGCATTGTTGTTGTCCTTATGAAACCGGTTTCATTTTTGATTGCAGCAATGCGGGCAGCGCTGCAGCCCGCTCGTCATGGGTGAGCTTGGGTAGAACCTCGGGTGATCAATGTTGCTTTGAAATCGATGCGTCGAGGCAGGTCGTTGCTGCCGCGCAGGCGTTCGAGCAGGCACTCGAAAGCCGCCACGCCAATGCGCTCGGTGGGCTGGGCCAGTGCGGTGATACCGCTGCTGACCAAGGGGTACCAGTCCAGTTCGTCAAGGGCGATCAAGCCCACGTCGCTGAACAGTTTGCAGCCCGAATCGTGCAATACACGGGTAACCGCCAGGGTGGCCACGCCGTTGAAGGTGAAGATCGCCTGCGGGCCGTGGCCCTTGCTGGCAAGGAAGGCACCCAGCTTGGCCTGCAAACCGGCGTCGACTTCCAGCAACTGCTGGCGCATGCCGTTGCGGTTGCTGATCGATGCGGTAAAGGCCTGCACCCGCTCCAGCCGCGAACTGGTGCCATCCAGCGGCTCGGTGACCGCAAGGATGTCGCGGTAGCCCCGCGCCTGCAGGTGGTCCAGGGCCTGCTCGATGGCATCGGCGTTGTCCAGGCCCACCAGGTCGACCTTGAGCTCTGGCAGTTGCCGGTCGACCAGCACCATGGGGATGTCGCGCTGCAGGTTGAGCAGTTCGCCGGGGTGGCGGCCGAGGGTGTTCACGATCAGCCCTTCGACGTTGTAGGACTGCAGGGCCGTCAGGTGGTGGCGCTCCTGTTCGTCGTCACGGTTGGTGTTGCATACCACCAGGCTGTAGCCGTGCTGGCGGCAGGCGGTTTCCACGCCATGCATCACGGCCACTGAATAGGGGTTGAGAATGTCGGCCACGAGCATGCCGATCAAGCGCGTCTGGCCACGCTTGAGGCCGCGGGCCATCTGGTTGGGCCGGTAGCCCAGGCGCTCGATGACCTCTTCCAGGCGTTTGGCGGTGGCTTCAGCCAGCAGCTGGCGATCGCCGCCGATGTAACGCGAGACCGTGGCCTTTGACACACCGGCAACACGCGCCACTTCGCTGATGGTCACCCGCTCGCGGGCATAGGGGGGTGAATCGGTCATTGCGAGTCCCTTGTGATTATTGTCGGGTAACGGCGAATGAAACCGGTTTCAATACAGCAGAAGTCTCTGCGCTCGTCAACTGTAGGAGCGGCCTTGTGTCGCGATAGGGTTGCGAAGCAGCCCCAGGATATCGGCGATAAAGCAAGTATGGTCGGGGCCGCTTCGCGGCCCTTTCGCGACACAAGGCCGCTCCTACAGGAACCGGGGTTGCAGTTACCGGTGTGTTTTCACGTCACTGGCGCTGACCGCACTGCCCTGGTTACCCCAGCTGGTGCGAATGAAATTGACCACATCCGCCACTTCCTGATCGCTCAAGCGCCAGCCGAACGCCGGCATGGTGAAGTTCGACGGTGCCGCATGGGTCGCCGGCACCGTGCCGCCCGCCAGCACCACATGGATCAGCGAGGTGGCATCCGCCGTCTGCACCACCGGGTTGCCCGCCAGCGCCGGGAACACCCGGGTGTAGCCATGGCCATCGGTGCGGTGGCAGGCCGCGCAGTTGTCGATGTACACCGACGCCCCCGGCTTGCTGTCGTCGCCCTGCCACAAGGCATCGGCTACCTGCTTGTCGTAGGCATGCGGCTTGTCGTTCGGATCGCTCGGCGGCAGGGTCTTCAGGTAACGGGCGATGGCGGTCAGGTCGGCGTCGCTCATGTGCTGCAGGCTGTGTTCCACCACATCGCTCATGCCGCCGAACACCGCACTGCGGTCACTGCGCCCGGTCTTGAGGAACTGCACCAGCTGTGCCTCGCTCCAGCTGCCCAGGCCGTCCTTGTAGTCGCCACGCAGGTTCTTGGCGATCCAGCCTTCCAGCGGCGCACTGCCAGCCAGGAACTGCTCGCCATCTGCCGGGCTCAGAGCCTTTTCCTGCATGGTCAGGGCGCGCGGGGTGTGGCAGGCGCCACAGTGCCCCAGGCCTTCGACCAGGTAGGCGCCGCGGCTGACCACCGGGTCTGCACCGGCTGGCGCCTGCCAGGCTTGCACCTCTGGGGCGAACAGCCCGCGCCAGATCGACAGCGGCCAGCGCATGCTCAACGGCCAGGGGATATCGCTGGGCTTGTTGGGCTGCGCGACCGGCTCGACACCTTGCATGAAGTACGCATACAGCGCCTGCATGTCGTCGTCGCTGACCCGTGCATAGGACGGGTACGGCATGGCCGGGTACAAGGTGCTGCCGTCCCTGGCAATGCCTTTGCGCACGGCCTGGTCGAAGTCGGCGAAGCTGTACTGGCCGATGCCGCTGGCGTGCGGGGTGATGTTGGTGGAGTACACCGTGCCGATCGGGGTCTGCATCGGCAGCCCACCGGCAAAGGGCTTGCCGCCCTTGGCGGTATGGCAGGCCACGCAGTCACCCGCACGGGCCAGGTACTCGCCTTTCTTTACCAGGGCGTCGTCTGCCTGGGCGGCTGCGGTGGCGCCCAGCAGCAGGGTTGCGATCAACAGGTTCTTCATGTTCATCGCTCCTCAAGCCTGAACCAGCGGGCCGGGGTTTTTCAGGTACTGCTCGCGGATCGCCCGGGCTGACCAGTAGGTCAGCGCGGCGACCAGGCCAGTGGGGTTGTAGCCCAGGCCCTGGGGGAACGCCGAAGCACCGGGGACGAACACGTTGTGCACGTCCCAGCTCTGCAGGTAGCGGTTCAGGGCGGAGGTTGTAGGGTCGTTGCCCATGATCGCGCCCCCGTTGAGGTGGGTGGTCTGGTAGCTGGCGGTGTTGAAGTGCTCCTTGACCTTCTTGCCGAGAATGGCGATGGACTTGGGGTTCATCGCCTGGGCGATCTTGCTCAACTTGTCGACCATGAACTGGTTCATCTTGATGTCGTTCTCCTGCCAGTCGAAGGTCATGCGTAGCAGCGGCTGACCGTAGGCATCGCGGTAGGTCGGGTCGAGGTCGAGGTAGTTGCCGCGGTACGACTGGTGCGCGCCGTGGGCGTCCATCGACACCTGGTGGGTGTAGTAGTCGGCGGTGGCCTTCTTCCAGGCGCTGCCCCAGGCCGGGGTGCCCGGCGGGTTGGCGACACCGGCGATCGGCCGGCTGCCGGCCTGGTTGACCCACATCGGCGAACCCCCGACGAAGCCATGGGGCCCATGGTCGAAGTTGTCGGCGTTGAAGTCGTCGATGGCCACGCCGTTGCCGCCGGCGCCGATGAAGTTGTTGGTGTAGGTGTCCTTGTCGAAGAACGCCTTGACCGTGCCCATGTTCTGGTAGGCGAAGTTGCGCCCGACCACGCCTTCGTTCTTGATTGGGTCGTAAGGTTTGCCGATGCCGGAAAGCAACATCAGGCGCACGTTGTTGAACTGGAAGGCAGCGAGGATGACGATGTCCGCCGGCTGCTCCACCTCCCGGCCCTGGGCGTCGATGTAGGTCACGCCGGTGGCCTTGCGCTTGCTGTCGTCAAGGTTCACCCGCAGCACGTGGGCGTTGGCGCGCAGCTCGAAGTTCGGCACCTGGCGCAGTGCTGGCAGGATGTTCACGTTCGGCGAGGCCTTGGAGTACATGTAGCAGACATAGCCGCTGCAGAAACCGCAGAAGTTGCACGGGCCCATCTGCGCGCCGTATGGGTTGGTGTACGGCCCGGAGGTGTTGGCCGACGGCAGGTTGTAAGGCTTGTAGCCGAGGCTGGCGGCAGCCTTTTCGAACAGCTTGGCCGACACCACGTTCTTCTGCGACTCCAGCGGGAACGGGCTTGAGCGGTCAGGCGCGTAGGGGTTGCCGCCCTTGCCTTCGCCAACCCGTTTGCCGTTGACGGTCCAGGCTTGGCCCGAGGTGCCGAAGACCTTCTCGGCGAAGTCGAAATGCGGCTCGAGTTCCTCGTAGCTGACGCCGAAGTCCTGGATGGTCATGTCTTCGGGGATGAAGCGCTTGCCGTAGCGTTCCTCGTAGTGGCTGCGCATGCGCAGCTCTATCGGGTCGACCCGAAAGTGAACGCCCGACCAGTGCAGGCCCGCGCCGCCGACGCCCTTGCCCGGCAGGAAGGCGCCGAGCTGGCGGTTGGGCAACGCAACATCGTTGACGCTGTGGCGGATGGTGACGGTTTCTTTGGACACATCGACAAACAGCTTTTTGCGCACGCTGTAGGTCAGCTCGTCGATCACCTGCGGGTAGCTGCCGTCCGGATAGGTGTCCTGCATCGGCCCGCGCTCCAGCGCCACCACCTGCAGCCCGGCTTCGGTGAGTTCCTTGGCCATGATCGCACCGGCCCAGCCGAAGCCGACGATGACCACGTCAGCCTTTTTCATTGCATTGGCCATGCCTTACGCCCTCTCGCCACGAATCGATACTGCCGGGAACGGGTAAGGCGCGTTGCGCTCGACCCAGTCCATGAAATCTGCCCGGGCACCCGGGAAGCCGATCTGCGTCCAACCGACCATGCCTTTGTTGCCGCCGTGCATCGGGTCGCAGAAAAAGCCCTCGCGGGTGTTCTGCACCAGCAGGCTGAAAAACACCTTGGCCGGTAACTGCTCGAAAACGATCTCACCGGCTTCGATCTTGCCGAGGATCTTGTCTCGGGTAGCGCTATCTTGCTCGGCAAACGTTTTACCGCTGGCGTTCTTGCACCAGGCCTCCGTGGCAGCTATCCCTAAGCGGTAGATCTGTTGCGGGCTGAGTTGCAACTGGTAGCCGAGCTCTGGTGCGGCATCGGCCTTGAACGGGCCCTGCATGTACCACTGGGCGCCGGTGGCGTAAGGGGTGTTCATCTGACGGTCGATGAACTCGGCGGCGCCAGCCTCCAACGCACCGGGGCCGAGCTCGTCGGCGGGGATGATGCGTGACACCGCCGCTTGCAGGAACGCCCACTCTTCAGCGGTGAAGAAGGTTGGCTGATAGTTGCCGGCCGGAGGTGTGGCCGGCACCTTGGGCTCGCGCACGGGCTCGGCCAGCAACTGGCTGGCACCAAGGCCGGTACTGGCCACGGTGACCACCGGGATCAGGGTCAAGGTTTTGCGCAGGAAGTCCCGGCGCGGGTTGTCGGGGGCATGCTCAGGCATTTCGCGTCCTCATCAGCATTGGGCGGCCTTGGATTGCGCCATCTGGTGTCCGGCCGGGCCGGAAAAGCCGCGTAATCTAGCGGGTTTGGACATCTTTTGAAACCGGTTTCATAGCCTGCGACATCCTGCGCCTTGACACTCCCCCCTTAGGAGCGCCCCGGCAAGGCCGTTCCTACCCCGAACGCGCCAGACTCATCAGAATTCGAAGGAGTACCCAAACGATCACCCGGTTCTCATCCGCCGCATCGGCAAAATTGGATCGCATGCTCGCATTGCGCCAGCGCAGCGACACGTTCCTGAATGGCCCCGACTGCACCACATAGGTGATGTCCGTGGTGCGCTCCCACTCTTCGCCCTCACCACCCCGTGCCTCGAGGGCCCTGCCCTTGGCCGTGGCGATCCGCTGCGGGTCTACCTGGTCCCCCTTCACATAGCGCACATTGAACGTCAGCCCCGGGATGCCCAATGCGGCAAAGTTGTAGTCATAACGCAGCATCCACGCACGCTCGTTGGCCAGTGCGAAGGTGCTGATCTGCTGTTCGCTGAACAGGTAGGTATCGGTGCCGCCCACATAGGCGTATGCGGTGTCACCGCTGACCTTCTGGTAGCCGCCGCTGAAAGTATGGCCATGCAGGCTGTAACCAAAGTTTGTGCTCAAGGTGCGGTTGTCGACCGCCCCCAGCAACGCCCTGCCCTGTTCCCTGGCGTTGAACCAGCGCCACTCGGTGAACGCCTCCCCCGCCACCAGGGCGACGCGGTACTTGAAACCGGCAAAATCACGGCGGAAGAGGTCTTCGAGTTCGCTGGTGTGCAGGCTGACGGTCAAGTTCTTCACGGGTTGGTAATCGACCCCGGCGTAATACAGCCGGTCACTGCTCACCGTCGCTGAATAGGCGCCCTGTTGCGCCATCGCCGTCAGGTCTTCGAAGTCAGTGGAGTCGCGCAGTTTGGTCGCATCTACCTGCAGCACGCTGAACGTGACATTGTCCAGGTCCTTGCTGACCACCTGCGCCCCGTTGAACCACTGCGGGAACAGCCGACTGTAGTTCGACGCCAGCAGCGGCAACTGCGGGCTCAGCCCACCGACCTGCAACTCGGTCCGCGACAGCTTGGCCTTGAACGTGGCAACCGCCTTGCTGTAGTCGTCCACCGCACGCTTGTCACTGCCTCGCGGCAACAACCCGGTCCCGCTGCGGTCGGGCGAGGAATCGAGCTTGATGCCCAACATGCCGGCCGCGTCCAGACCAAGTCCGACCACCCCGTCGGTATAGCCGGATTGCCACTTGAGCATGAAGCCCTGAGCCCATTCGCCACGCCGCGACTGGCTGGCCGTATCGCCATGGAAATCGCGGTCGAAGTAGAAGTTGCGCAGCTCCAGGCTGCCCTTGCCATCGTCGACAAAGCCTGCCTGGGCCGCCGGGCACGCGCAGCCAAGCATCGCGAGCATCAGCGATGCCCGCTGGGAGAGGGAAATGTTCATGGTTTCGCCTTGTTGTTGTTCTTGTTGGAGAAAGCAGTGGAACTCAGGCTTTGGGGTTCCTGACGTAGCGCATCACCACCAGGCAGGCGATCAGGATCAGCGGGGCAATCGACAGCATGCCCATGTAGCTGCTGGCGGTCAGGTCATTGATCTTGCCGACCATCACCGGCGCGACGATGCCGCTCAACTGGCCGACCGAGTTGATCGCCGCGGTGCCGGTGGCGATGGCCAGGCCAGAGAAGGTCGATTGCGGGATGGTCCAGAAGATCGGAATGGCGATGAAGGTACCTGCCGTGGCCAGCACCAGCGCCGCCATCATCGCCCAGGACGAGTCGGCGAACAGGCACGCCAGCAGGTAACCCAGCGCCGACGCCAGCAGGCAATACACCAGGTAACACTTGCGTTCGCCGGTGCGGTCGGAGCGCCGGGTCAGCAGCACCATGCCGATGCAGGCCACAGCATAGGGCAGCGCCGACAGCACGCCGACCCAGAGCATGTCCTGCACGCCGGACGACTTGATCAGGTGCGGCATCCAGAAATTCAGGCCGTAGGAGGCGGTTTTCACCACGTAGTAGATGAACGCCATGATCGCCACTTCACGGGTCAGCAGCACCCGCCAGATCGACCCCAGCACCGGCTTCTGCACGCGCCTGTCCTGGGCCAGGTTCTCTGCCAGCAGGTCTTTCTCCTGACGGCTCAGCCACCTGGCCGACTCGATATCGCGGTCCAGCTTCCACAGCACCAGGCCACCCAGCAGCACGCACGGCAACCCCGACATCAGGAACAGCCAGTGCCAGCCGGCCAGGCCCAGCACGCCATCCATGGTCCCCAGCAGGAACCCCGCCGCCGGTCCGCCCACCGCGCCGGCCAGGGGCACGGCAAGGAACCACAGGCCGTTCATCTTCGCCAGGTGTTTCCTGGGGAACCAGCAGGCCAGGTAGAACAGGATCGCCGGCCCGAACCCGGCCTCCATCACCCCGATCAGAAAGCGCAGGAAATACAGCGTGTACTGGGTGTAGGCGAACACCAGCGCCGCCGTGGCCAGGCCCCAGGACACCATGATCCGGCAGATCCACGCCGGCGCCCCGTAGCGCTTGAGGCCCAGGCTGCTCGGCACTTCGAACAGCACGTAGCCGATGAAGAACATGCTCGCGGCCAGGCCATAGGCGGCGTCGCTCAGGCCCAGTTCAGCCTGCATCTGGGTCTTGGCAAAGCTGATGTTGATGCGGTCGAAGTAGGAAAACAGAAAGCAGATGATGGCCAGCGGCATGATGCGCCAGGCCACGCGGCGGTACAGCAGCAGTTCATCGATGTGGCTGTCGGCGCGCTCGCGCGCCACTTCACCGGTCAAGGCAACCATGGTGGATCTCCATTCTTGTAATTATTGGAGAGCGGCGGCACCCGTTGTGGGCACCGCTTGCAACGTGTCAGCCAATACGCACGAGCTTTTCCTTGAAGGCCTGGCCCTTGCGCACGTACTCGGCGGCATTGGCCTGCATGCCAGCGATGGCTTCGGGGCTCAGTTCACGCACCACCTTGGCCGGCGCCCCGAGGATCAGCGAGTTGTCGGGGAACACCTTGCCTTCGGTGACGATGGCGCCAGCACCGACCAGGCAATTGCGGCCGATCACCGCGCCATTGAGCACCACCGCCTGGATCCCGACCAACGCGCCATCGCCGATGGTGCAACCGTGCAGCATCGCCTGGTGGCCGATGGTGACGTTGCGGCCCACGGTCAGGGCAAAGCCCGGGTCGGCATGCAGCACCGCGCCTTCCTGGACATTGCTGTGCTGGCCGATACGGATCGGCTCGTTGTCACCGCGCAGCACCGCCTGGGGCCACACACTTGCACCCTGCTCCAGGGTGACGTCGCCAATCACCGTGGCATCTTCGGCAATGAAGGTTTCCGGGTGAATGGCCGGTATCAACGTGTCGTATCGATAGATTGCCATTCAGTGCACTCCCTGGGCCTGATCGTCGGTTTTCAGCACACCGGCCGCACACAGTTCGGCGATGTGCTCCTCGCTATAGCCCAGTTCGCGCATGACCTTGTGCGTGTGTTCACCAATCCGCGGGATCGGCCGGCGCGGCTGCAGGCGCTGGCCGTCCAGCGACAGCGGCAGCAAGGGCATCGGCGTGCTGCTGCCATCTTCAAGCAACAGGTCCGCCATACCGCCGCTCTGGGTCAGGTGGGGGTCGTCGAACAACTCTTCCGGGCGGCGAATCGGCGCGAAGGGAATGCCGTTGGCCTCCAGTTCTACGGCCAATTGCCGGGCATCAAGGATGGCGAATACCTCGGCCAGATGCGCCAACAACCGCGGCCGCTGCAACACACGGTCATTGTTGCTGGCCAATGTCGGGTCATTGAGCAACGCCGTCTGGCCTAACAGCTGGCACAAGGCATGCCACTGGCCCTCACCCGTGGCGGCAACGAACATCTGTTCGCCGCCCGCGAACGTGAACACGTCGTAGATGGCCCAGGCGCTGATGCGGTTGGGCATCGGCGCCGCCGCCTGGCCGGTTACCACGTACTGCTGCATGTGCTGGGCCGCGAGCAACACACAGTTCTCGTACAGCGCGCTCTGCACTTCTCGACCGACGCCGGTGGTGTTGCGCTCGTTGAGTGCGGCCAGCACCCCAATGGCGCCGAACATGCCACCCATGATGTCGTTCACCGAACTGCCGGCGCGCAACGGGCGCCCCACCGGCCCGGTCATGTAGGCCAGGCCGGCCATCATCTGCACCACTTCGTCCAGGGCAAGGCGGTTGTCGTACGGGCCACTGAGGAAGCCCTTGTGCGAGGCGTAGATCAGCCGCGGGTTGCGCTGGCGCAGCGTGCTGTAGTCCAAGCCCAGCGTGTGCATGCGCCCCGGCTTGAAGTTCTCGATGAACACGTCGGCGGTGTCGATCAGCGCCAGCACCGCCTCATGGCCCTGGGGCGTGTCGACGTCGACAGCGATGCACTGCTTGTTGCGGTTGAAGGTGCGAAAGAACCCCGCCCCCGCCCCCAGCAGACGGCGCGTACCGTCACCGCGGGTGGGCTCGATCTTGATCACTTCGGCACCCAGGTCGCCAAGGATCATGCCGCAGGTGGGGCCCATGACCATGTGCGAAATCTCGACGACACGAATGCCGTCCAAGGGGAGTCTGGACATTACGCGTTCCCTCGGTAGTTGAGCGGCAGGCCGGCGCGGGCAACGGCGCCGTAAAGCGGTTCATCCGGCAGCGCCTCGCGCAGCAGCTGGCGGGATGCGATCAGCGCCGGCAGGTCGATGCCGGTGTCATAGCCCATGCTCTGCAGCATGAACACCAAGTCCTCGGTCACCGTGTTGCCCGACGCCCCCGGTGCGAACGGACAACCGCCAAGGCCGGCGAGCGATGCATCCAGCTCGCGAATGCCCTGCTGCACCGCCACCAGGCTGTTGGCCAAGGCCAGGCCACGGGTGTCGTGGAAATGCGCGGCGCGCAGGCGCTCGCCGGCAATGGCGCGCACGGCCTGGATCACCGTGGCCACCTGGCCTGGGTTGGCGTAGCCGGTGGTGTCACCGAGCGAGACCAGGTCGCAGCCGGCCTCGATAACCTGACGGGTCAGTGCGCACAGGTCGGCCAATGGCACATCACCTTGGCGGGTGCAGCCAAAGGCCACCGACATGCCCGCGATGATCTGTACATCATGACGCCCCAGCTCGCTGCGCAGCTGGCACATACGCCCCAGCTCCTCGACCATTTCCTGGGGCGTGCGGCGCACGTTGGCCAGGCTGTGGGCGGTACTGACCGATACCGGCGCGACAATGCGCTGGGCGCCAGACTCAAGCGCATCCTGCGCCCCCCGCTGATTGGGCGCCAGCACGGTCACCAGCAGATCGGGGTACGTCAGGGCGTGGGCCACCACCTGCCTGGCGTCGGCCATCTGCGGCAGCAGCCGGGCCGGCACGAATGAAGCGACTTCCATATGGCGCACGCCGGCGGCATAGGCACTGTCGATCCAGCGCATCTTGGCGGCAGTCGGCATCACCGTGTGCAGGCTTTGCAGGCCATCGCGCATGCCGACTTCGTTGATTGTTATTGTTGTCATCATGGTCTCTCTGTCTGAAGCGTGGGGCCAGACTAAGAGCAGGACGACGGGTGGAAAAGACGTGTTTCACGGGCTGATCCATCGCCAACCACGATGGATCAATCCCGGGTTTGCCAGGCCGGCGCCCGCAGCAGCAAATGGTCGAGCAGCCGGCGTGCAGACAGGCTCAAGGCATGGCGGTCGCGCATGCAGATGACAAACTCACCCAGCGCCCAGTCATCGGTCAGCGGGATCACCCGCAGGTCGAACAGCTGTGCGTAGCGCGCCACCGCTTCCTGTGGGAACACCGCCAGACCCAGGCCAAACTGCACCAGGCGATAGGCCGCATCGAACGACGACACATACGAGCGAAAGCGCAGTTCCTTGCCCGCCGCCTCGGCGCTGTTGCGCATGAAGGTGTTGAGCGTGGCGAATGCCGACAAGCCCAGATGCTCGTAATCCAGCGTCTGTGCAAAAGCGATGCTGTCGCGCCCGGCCAGCGGGTGATCGGCGCCGACCACCACGGCCAGGTGATCCTGCCGGTACGGCACGAACTCCAGATCGCCGACGGCCATGGACTTGCGGCAGATGCCCAGGTCGGCACTGCCTTCGGCCACCCCACGCACCACGTCCGGGCTGAAACGCTCTTCGATATCGGCCTGGACCAGTGGGTTGTCGAGCATGAACGCCGACAATTCCTCCGGCAGGAACTCCATGATCGATGACACGTTGGCCAGCACCCGTACATGCCCGCGCGCCCCCTCGGCGTACTCGCTCAATTCGCTGTCCAGGCGCTCCATGGCCCGGGTCAGGCCACGCGCATGGCGCAGCAGGGCAAGGCCTGCCGGGGTCGGCTCGACGCCGCGCTTGCTGCGCTTGAGCAACGCCGTGCCAAAGCGCGCTTCGATATCCGAGATCCGTTTGCTGACGGCCGACGGCGCCATGAACGCCCGCTCGCCGGCTCGGGCGATGGTGCCGGCTTCGCAGACCACAATGAACAGGTGCAACGACAGGTGATCGAGAGGCTGCATGGCGGTACCCGTTGCGCAAATGGCAGCCATCCTAGCACCTGCCGGTCGGCATAAGGCCGTATCATGGCGCCTCTACTTCAGAGGCCCGCCATGTTCGATTGGGAAGATCTGCGCCATTTCTGCGCCTTTACCCGTACCGGCTCGCTGTCGGCAGCGGCCAAGCTGCTGGGGGTCGACCATGCCACCGTGGCCCGGCGCATCGCTGCGCTGGAGGCTGCGCTGAACCTCAAGCTGGTCGACCGCCGCCCCAGGGCCTACGCGCTGACCGACGAAGGCCGCCGGGTAGGCGAATACGCCGAACAGATGAGCCAGTCGTCGTTCGCCCTGGAGCACTTCGCCAATGCCGGGCAGCAGCACGTGGAAGGCGAAGTGGTGCTGGCGGCCCCACCCGCTTTGCTCGGCAGTATCATTGCCCGGCGCCTGGGTACGCTGTTGCAGCGCTACCCGCAGCTGCGCCTGAAACTGGTCGGCAGCAAGTCGCGGGCCTCGCTGGCGCGCCGCGAAGCCGATATCAGCATCACCCTGGCCAGGCCCACCGAGCCGACCCTGGTCGCCAGCCTGCTGGGTTATCTGGACTACCGGCTGTACGCCGCGCCCGCCTACCTGCGCAGTGCTGGCGCGCCGCGCTACATCGGCTACGACGAATCCCAGGCCAAGTCGCCGCAGCAGCAGTGGCTGCTCAGCCAGACCGGCAACCCGCCCTTCGTGTTGCAGAGCAACGACCTGCGCATCCAGGCCCAAGCGGCCGCAGGTGGGGTAGGCATCGCCTGCCTGCCGGCATTCATGGCGCAGGAGCATGGCCTGGAGGTCGCCGGCAAGGACGAACAGACCATGAGCATCGAGATCTGGCTGGCGGTACACGAGGATGTGCGCAACACGCCGCGCATCAAGGCCGTTACCGACTTCCTGCAGCAACAGGTCAAGCCACTGCTGCGCTTGTGAATTTTTGCGGATTTCGCCTGCACCGATTCGGGATTTTCGCAAGCAGCCATCATCGCTAAGCTTCCCTGCATCGCACAACCGATCACTGAGGAGCAGCGGATGCAATACGTCAAACTGGGCAACACTGGCCTGGACATCTCCAAACTGTGCCTGGGCTGCATGACCTTCGGCGAACCCGATGCCGGCACCCACCCGTGGACCCTGGGCGAAGCCGACAGCCGCCCGATCATCCGCCACGCCGTCGAGCAAGGCATCAACTTCTTCGACACCGCCAACAGCTATTCGGCCGGCACCTCGGAGATCATCCTCGGCAAGCTGCTGAAGGAATTCACCCGTCGCGAGGAAACAGTGATCGCCACCAAGGTGTTCTTCCCCGCCAACATGTGGGAAGGCAGCACCCGCCCCAACGAGCAGGGCCTGTCACGCAAGGCGATCATGGCCAATATCGACGCCAGCTTGGCCCGCTTGGGGACCGACTATGTCGACCTGTACCAGATCCACCGCTGGGACTACCACACGCCCATCGAAGAGACCATGGAAGCCCTGCACGATGTGGTCAAGGCCGGCAAGGCGCGTTACCTCGGCGCGTCGTCGATGTATGCCTGGCAGTTCGCCAAGGCCCAGCAGGTGGCAACGAGCAACGGCTGGAGCCGCTTCGTGTCGATGCAGAACTACCTCAACCTGATCTACCGCGAAGAAGAGCGCGAGATGATCCCGCTGTGCCTCGACCAAGGTGTCGGCCTGATGCCCTGGAGCCCGATGGCCCGCGGCCGCCTGACCCGCCCCCATGGGCAGCAGACCGAACGCACGCGTACCGATATTTCCGGGCAGTCGTTCTACGCCAACACCGAAGTGGAAGACGGCCGGGTGATTGACGTGGTCGAGCAGATCGCCGGCGAGCGCGGTGTGCCGATGGCACAGGTGGCGCTGGCCTGGGTGCTGGGCAAGCGTGGGGTTTCGGCACCGATTGTCGGAGCCTCGAAGGTGGCGCAGCTCGATGATGCGATTGCCGCGTTGGCGTTCCAGCTGAGCGATGAGGAAACCGCCCGGCTGGAAGCGCCCTATGTGCCGCATGCAGTAACGGGGTTCAAGTAAGCCTGCACTGCGGGTGAACCCGCTCCCACAGGGACCGCATCCGCTTCAGCCCTGTGGTGATCCTGTGGGAGCGGGTTCACCCGCGAAGAGGCCCGCACAGCCATACAGCGCCGCCGGTCGGACGCTGATTAACCTCGTGACGAATGGAGTACATCTGTACTCCTTGCTGAATTTGCGCGCCACCCCTGCAGCAACACCGCCAGTGCCGCCAGCCCCGCCGGTATGAGCAGCGATGCGAACACCTGGGCAAAACTCCAGCCCAGCGCCAGCATCTGCGCACCTGCAAAGGCACTGAGGATGGCACCGAAGCGGCCAATGCCACTCATCCAGCTGGCGCCGGTGGCCCGGGCTTCGGTCGGGTAGAACGCCGCCGCCAGTGCATTCATGCCCACGCTCGCGCCGTTCAGGCCAAAGCCCACGGCTGAGGCGATGGCGCACAGCCAGGCGAAATCACCTGCCACCTGGCCAATTGCGAAGATAACCGCGCCGCTGAACAGGAAGGTCAGCATCAGCACCCGCTGCGGGTGATAGCGGTCCATGGCCCAGCCCACCGAAACCGCACCAACCGGGCCGCCGATCTGGAAGCAGGCCGTGACGATCGCGGCCTGCGAAACCGAGAAACCGCCGCCCTCCTTCACCAGGGTCGGCAGCCAGCCGCTGAACAGGTAGACCAGGAATAGCGCCAGCACATAGCCGGCCCACAGCATCAGCGTGCCGAAACGATAGCGTGGCGAAAGAATGGTGCCGATGGCGCCGCCCTTGTGCGCGCTGGTAGCAGGTACCACGAAGGTGCTGTCGGGCCCGCAATGTGCCGGTGCCAGGCGCTGGACGATGCGCCGGATACGCTGCGGGTCGGCGCCCTGGCTGACCAGGAAAGTCACCGACTCAGGCAGGCGCCAGCACAATAACGGCAAGACCAGCAGCGGCAACACCCCTCCCAGGGCCAGCACGCTGCGCCAACCCAGGTTGGGGATCATCCAGGCGCTGACGAAGCCCCCCAGCGCCGCACCCAGCGAGAAACCGCAGAAGGCCAGGGTTATCAGCAGCGAGCGGCTGCGCGCCGGTGCGTATTCACTGACCAGGGTGCTGGCGTTGGGCATTGCCGCGCCCAGGCCCAGGCCGGTGAGGAAGCGCAGGGCGACCAGGGTTTCCAGGTTGGGGGAAAAGGCCGAGACAAGGGTCCACAGGCCGAACAGCAGTACGCTGCCGAGCAGCACTGCCTTGCGCCCGTAACGGTCAGCCAGGGGCCCGGCAACCAGGGCGCCGAGGGCCAGACCGATCAGCGCGGCACTGAGCACCGGGCCAAGGGCCTGGGCGCCGAGGTGCCATTCGCTTTTCAGTTGCGGGGCGATGAAGCCGATGATGGCGACGTCCAGGCCATCCAGCGCGATGATCAGGAAACCGAGGAAAACCACCCATTTCTGGTAGGCTCCGATGGGTTGCTGGTCGATCAGTTGGCGTATGTCGATTGGAGTGCTCATTTGCCTTACCTCTTGTTGTTTTTATTGGGGGTAATGCGCGGTATTTGTGGGAGCGGGTTCACCCGCGAATGCGTCGTTGAATCCACCACCGCTTTCGCGGGTAAACCCGCTCCCACAAGGTCCCAGTCAAGCCATGGCGCTATTACACAGGTGCACCGGCTTGATGATCCGCGTCTCCTGCGCCACCACCAGGTCGCGGGTGGCCTGCAGGTACGCGGCAAAGCCCGGGTCGGCATCGCGCGCCGCACTGCGCCGCTCGAAATCCGCCAGGCTGTCATAGCCCCACAGGTGCACCACCTGGTTCAGCGGCCCGATGCTGCTGACGTAGAACCCCAGTGGCGTACCCAGATGCCGTCGCAGAATGGGCATCGCCAATTGCTCGAAGGCTTCGAGAAACGCCGCCATGCAGCGCGGCCGAATGGTGTAGACACGGAGGTCGACAATCGCCTTGTCCATCACACCACCTCCCGCGCCGGTTTGGCACTGGCCAGCCCCTGCTCGACCCCTGCCAGGTGCCGGCCGGTGATGTAGCCGAAGGTCATGATCGGCCCCAAGGTAATGCCCGCGCCGGGGTAGTTGCCGCCCATGATGCTGGCGCGGTCGTTGCCCACGGCGTACAGCCCAGGGATGGCGAGCCGTTCGCCATCGAGCACCTCGCCTACCACGCTGGTACGGATGCCATCGAAGGTGCCCAGGTCGCCCATGACCACCTTCACCGCAAAGTACGGCCCGTCACCCACCGGTGCCACGCACGGGTTGGGCTGTTGTTGAGGGTCGGCCAGGTAGCGGTTGAAGGTGGTGGTGCCACGGCCGAATTGCCGGTCCTCGCCGTGCACTGCGCCAAGGTTGTATTCGCGCACCGTGCGCGCCAGGCCTTGGCCATCGATGCCCGCCTTGGCCGCCAGCTCGGCGAGGGTCTTGCCCTTGAGCAGGTAGCCATTGCGCAGCAGCGGCCCCAGAGGCATCGGTGCAGGTTTGGCATAGCCCAGGCCGTACTTGGCCAGGGTACGCCGGTCGCAGACCAGCCACATGGCGGTTTCCGGTTGGTCGGCACACGCTTCGATCAGTGCCGCGCCAACATCGTGGTACGAGTTGGATTCATTGGTGAAGCGCTTGCCACTGCACAGCACGCCGATCACGCCAGGCTTGTAACGATCAAGCAGGTGCGGGAATGCCACATACTTGCCACCGGCCATCGGCACTTTCGAGACCGGCATCCAGGCCGCTGCCGCTTGCAGGCGGATATCCACCTTGCCACCCTGGGCCTCGGCCATGCGAGCACCGTCGCCGGTATTACCCGCCGGCACCGGCGAAAAATGCTCACCGCCCCGGCGTACGTGGGGGTATGCCTCTCGCAAACGCTGCACGTCATGGGAGAACCCACCGCACGCCAGCACCACCCCGCGCCGCGCCTCAATCCGTAACTCACCGCCCTGCTGCTGAGCCAGCGCCCCGCTCACCCGCCCGCCCTCGCGTAACAGCTGCCGCGCCGGGGTACCGGTAAGGATCGGGATGCCGAGGTCCAGCGCCGACTTCACCAGCCGCGCCGCCAGGGCATTGCCGCTGGTGACCTGGGTGCCGCGACGGTACAGCAGCAGTTCCTTGAAGTGGGTCAGCAGCCGTTTGGCCACGTAGCTGAACGAGGCCAGCGAACGGGTGACGTTGAAGAAGTGCTTGAGGTCGGCATTCGACGAATTGAACATCATGCCGATGAAGGTGATGGTCTTCAGCGGTGGGCGCAGCCTGGCCATGTCCGCCCCGAGGCCGCGGATGTCGTAGGGCGCGGCCAGGATCGAGCGGCCGATATCGGCACCGCCCTCGACTTGCGGATGGTAGTCCGGGTACAACGTGGGGACGAACTTGACCGTGGTCTCGCGCTCGAAAAACGCCACCATCTGCGGCCCATGTTGCAAGAACGCCTCGACACCAGCGGCGTCGAAGCAGGCGCCGGCTTCGTTGCGCAGGTAGGTCAACGCCTGCTCAGCGCTGCCATTGTGGTCATATCGGTTGCCCGGCACCCACAGCACACCACCGGAAAACGCCGTGGTACCGCCAAAGCACTCGTCCTTCTCGATCACCAGCACGTCAAGGCCATGATTCTTGGCCGTGATCGCCGTCGCCAGGCCACCGGCTCCGGCGCCGATCACCAGCACATCGCAGCTGCGCGTGTTCATGCCTTCGCCCCCTCGAAGCCGGGGCGCGGGATCAGCGCCATGGGCATGCTCTCCAGGCCGCCATCCACGGTCAGTTCGGCGCCATTGATGTAGTCGGCGCGGGGGCTGGCGAGGAACAGCACGGCGTCGGCGATATCCTGCGGCTCGCCGATACGCTGGTTGGCGGTCATCGCGCTGCGCTGGCGTTCGACCTGCGGGTCGGCATAGAACGCCGCCGACAGCGGTGTGCGGATCAGCCCCGGGCACACGGCATTGCTGCGCACCCCACGCGGCCCCCATTCCACGGCAATCTGCCGCGACAGCATGCTGACACCAGCCTTGGCCGCGCTGTAGGCGCCACTGTTAGGCTGCGGGTAATGCGCGGCGATCGATGCCACATGCACGATACGCCCCTGGCCACGGGCAAGCATCGAGCGGCCGAAAGCTTGCGCGCACAGCAGGTAGCCGCTGAGGTTGACCGCCAGCACCTGGTTCCATTGTTCCAGGCTCAGGGTTTCCAGCGCCCCGGGGCGCAGCACGCTGGCATTGTTCACCAGCACATCGCAGCGCCCGTGCAGCGCCTGCACCTGGGCAGCGGCCTGTTCGACGCTGGCCGGGTCGGCAATATCGCAGGCCAGTGCACTGACTTCACCGGCACTGTGCTCGCCCAGGCTGGCGGCGAGCTCCCGGCACTTGTCGACGTCACGGTCCAGCAGCACCACATGGGCCTGTTGCTCGACCAGCGCGGCGGCCAGCGCCGCACCGATGCCACCGGCCGCGCCGGTGACCACGCAAACGGCTGAATCCAGGCCCAGCCAGGTGGAGGAAATCTTGTTGTTATGCATGCGGCTCTCCAGAGTGTCGCTTGATCTGGTGAGCAGCCTAGGGCCGAGGGGGCGGCCGGCAGAATGGACAAAACCTGCAAGCGTCGCCACATTCCGGTCAATTTTGTGCCAGGCACCTGAAGCCTGCATCTGGCTGTGGCACAGTGGCCGGGTAGCGACCAGAACAATTACAACAACATGAACAAGATCCCCAACTACGCCTTGTACGGTGAAACCGCACAGCCGGTGTGGCACGAGTCCTTGCATGTGGAGCAGATCTCCCAGCGCTCCGGCGCGCACAACTGGGAAATCGCCGCACACCGCCACGACGGCCTGCTGCAACTGCTGTACCTGCAGAGCGGCAGCGGCGAAGTGCTGTTCGACAGCGAGCGCGTGCAAGTTTGCGCACCCTCTGTGGTCTATGTGCCCGCACAGGTGGTGCATGGCTTCCACTGGGCCGGCCAGGTCGAGGGCCAGGTGATCACCGCCGCGCAGCCGCCACTGGAGAGCATCGCCCAGGTGCTCGCGCCCAACTTGCTGGCAGCGATCCGCAAGCCGCAGGTCATCGCACTGCCCCGTTGGCCCACCGAGGACGACCCGCTGCTGCCGCTGTGCCTTGCCCTGCGCGAGGAATACCACAACCGGGCCCGCGAGCACGTGGCCAGCAGCATGGCGCTGCTGCTGGCCCTGCTGATCCAGGCCCTGCGCCATGGGCAGGAGGCGCCCGACCCGGCGCACCGCCCAGCGTCACGGCGCAGCCAGCAACTGACCGGGTTTCGGGAGCTGGTGGACAGGCATTACCGCGAGCACCGGCCACTGGGCTTCTATGCCGGTGAACTGGGCATGACCCTGGCGACCCTCGGGCGCTTGTGCCAGGAGCACCTGGGCATGACCCCGATGAATGTGATCAATGCCCGGCTGGTGCTGGAGGCCAAGCGGGTGCTGGGGCACTCGGATGCGAGTGTGAAGCAGATTGCCCATGAACTGGGGTTTGCCGATGTGGGGTACTTCAGCCGGTTCTTTCGCAAGCAGTGCGGGGTGAGCCCGAGCGCGTTTCGCGGTGAAAAACCCGGGTGATGTGCTGCCTGTGCCGGCCTCTTCGCGCCTAAAGCCGCTCCCACAGAGATCACACCCCAAGGCCCACAGCGCTCACACCGCACCTGTAGGAGCGGCTTTAGCCGCGAAGAGGCCGTCAGCATCAATACTGCGCTGCGCTAGTACCCAGTCATCTCCAGATACCCCCGCCCTTGTACGCTGCCATTCACCCGCACCGGCCCTTCCCAGTATGGGAACCGCGTCCCCATCCAGGCCTTGGCCTGCACTGCCTCGACCTGCACATCCAATTGCACCGAGGGCACTTGAACCCGCCAGCGGGTCGGCACGCGCTTGCCGTTATCCTGGTTGGCCCAGGCCAGCGGTGTCAGCTCGACCTCAGCCCCTTGCAGCGCGCGTACCTGCCCGTCAGGGCCAACCCAGGTGCCAGCCCGGTACGGCTGCCCCTGGTCTTCACGCACCTGAAACAGCATCAGCTTGGCGCCACTGCCCAGGTGCAGCGAAAACCAGTCCCAGCCACTTTGCCCGGCCGCCAACGGCTGGCTGCTCCACTCCCGGTCGAGCCAGGCCTGCCCGGTTACCGCAATGCGCTGCCCGTCCCGCTCGACCTCTCCACTGACCTGGTAGAACGGCTGGCTGTAATAGTACGAAGCCTGGCCCTTGCCAGACTTTTCGCTGTAACCACGGTCACCGTGCAACACCAGCGGCTTGTCGCTGGTCAGGGTCAGGTCGTAGCGAAAGCCCTGGCCGCTGGCACGCATCTGCAAGCGCTGGATGTTGTCATCGCCTTGCAGCGACCAGTCGTTGATCCAGGCCCGGAACGGCCCGATTTCGACACCGGCCTGGCCGATGCCGCCCCGTGCCAGCGTTTCGCCGACCTGGTGGCCGCCCGGGTCGGTCAGCGCGGCATGGCCCATCCACAGGTTGGGGCTGTTCCAACTGTGCGTTTCGGGGCCGGGGCGCAGGGCTGAACGGAACAGTGTCCATTGCACGCCCCAGTCGCGGCCTTGGGCATCACGCAGGTTGGCGGTGACATACCACCATTCGATGCGGTAGCCGTCGTGGGCGCCGTGGTCGCGGGGGAACACCCGCTCAGTGTTGCGCGTGACCTGCTTGAACGCCGCCGCCTCGGCTCCGAGCCCTGCATAACTCGCAGCTGGCGGCGCAGGCGCGTCACACCCGGCCAGCAGCAGGCAGGCCAGCAACGGCCAGGCATCAAGCCTCATCGGCGAACCGCCTCAACAGCTCACTCGGCTGGCGCCGTGCCAATTGCCACAACGGCCAGGCGCTGGCCAAAAGGCTGGTCAACACGCCAAGCCCGGCCAGTTGCACCAGTTGGCTGGCAAACACGTGCCAGGGCAGCCGCCAGCCGAATGCCTGCACATTCACCACCGCCACCAGGCACCAGGCCAGCAGCAACCCGAGCGGGATGGCCAGCAGTATGGTAAAGCCGCTGAGCATCAGGGTCTGGCCCAAGCTCAGCCAGGCCAGCCGACGGCGCGGCACGCCCAGCGCCCACAGCGGAGCCAGCTGCCCGAGGCGCTGCTGGCCCAGGGTCAGCTGGCTGATGAACAGCGCCACGCCAGCGACGCCCAGGGTAAGGCTGTTCAGGGCGGCGGTGACAGCGAAGGTACGGCTGAATATCTGCGTCGACCAGGCTTTCAGGCTGGCCTGCTCGACCAGTTGCGATTCGTCCAGGCCGTAGCGCTGCTGCAAGGCGCCCTTGACCTGCGCGACCTGCCCGGGCCGGATCAGCAGGCTCAGGCCGCTCAGGCTGGCCGTCGGCGCGTGCCGGCGCAACCAGTCGGCATTGACCAGCACATGCCCTTTAGGGTTGCCATAGTCGGCGTGAATGCCTACCACCCGCATGCCCTGCGCCGGTTCGCCCGGCAACTGCACGGTATCCCCGATGCCCAACCCAAGGCGCCGCGCCAATTGCTCGCTGAGCATCGCACCCTGCCCGTTGGCTACCTGCGCCCAGGCGTCCGCAGCCTGTTCCAGCAAAGGCCAATGGTTGCGGTAGAACGGATGATCGATCACCCCCTGCACCTGCACCGGCCATTGCTGCAGGCGCCACTCCACCCGCCAGCCTGGCAGCACGGCACTGACGTCCGGGTTGTGCTGCAGGTCCTGGTAGATCTGCAGCGCCTGCGTGCTGTCGCGGGGTGTGACATACAGGTCGGCGGCCAGGCGCTGGTCGAGCCAGTCTACGAACGTGCGGCGGAACCCTTCGGTCATGCCGCCCACGCCCACACTGGCAGCCAATGCCAGTAACAGCGCCATCAGTGCCAGGCTCAGCGCCGGCAACTGCTGGCGGCTGTCGGCAATGAACCACTGCGCCAGCGGCCGCCGGCCGTGCCTGCCCAAGCCGGCGAGCAGCAGGGCCAGTGCGCCCGGCAACAACAGGGCCGCCGCCAGCAACAACGCAGCAAGCATGGCGAAAGCACTGGCCAGGCTGCTGCCAAAAACGCCACAGCCCAGGGCCAGCAAGGCCAGGGCTGCGGCAGCCAGCGTCTGGCGCTTCAACCAGGGCAGCTGGGCCAACCGCCACGCCTGCGGTTGAGCCAACGCCAGCAACGGCAACCGCGCTGCGCGCAACAGGCTGTCGATGCCGGCCAGCAGTGCGCCGAGCAGGCTCACGGCAATACCCACCAGCCACCAGAACAGCGGCAGATGCAGGTGCCCGGACACCTGGGCGCCATACAGGCCGCGCAGGCTGGAAGCGAAGTCGGGCAGCAGCAGCGCCGCCAGCAGGTAACCTGCCGCCACGCCTGCCAGGCCGCCGGCCACAGCGAACAGCCCAAGCTCCAGGGCCAACGCCGCCAGCAACACCTTCAGGCTCACACCGCAAGCGCGCAAGGTTCGCATCAGGCCTCGTCGCTGCTCCAGCGCCAGGCCGATGGCGGCATGGGCAATGAACAGCCCGACCACGAAGGCCAGCAGGCCGAGGGCCGTGAGGTTGAGATGAAAGCTCGCGGTCAGGCGTTGCAGGTCGGTGTCATCGCCCGCTGGCTGCACTTTCAATCGCTCGGCGAAGGCCTGCGGCAACGGCTGGTCGGTGTCGCTGATCAGCCGCGACAGCTGCCCTGGCGCGTCGAGCAAGGCCTGGGCCACGCCGATATCGACCAGCATCACGCCAGGCGCCAGGTGCTCATTCAAGGTCAGTGGCGGCAACGCCTGCCCATCGGCCGTGCGTAGCTTGCCCGCCAGTTGGCGCAAGGTATCTGGCCCGACCCAGGCCTGCCCTGGTGTGCCGATGAAGGCCGGCAAATCGAAGCTCGCCGGGTCGGCACCTGCGACTGCCGTGCCAGGCAGCATGCTCAGCGGCTCGATGCCGATCAGCCTGACGGCAATCGCCGGCTCACCGGCCAGGCGCAAGCGCCCTTCCAGCACCGGCGTCACTTGCCAGCCTTGCCTGCGCAGTTGCACATACAGCGCCTGATCGAATCGCTGCCCGTCCCGCGCGACGATCTGCTGATGCGCCGGCCCGCTCAACACGGCGCTGGCCTGGGCATAATCGCTGCGCGCCTGGGCGTTTAGCGCCTGCACGCCAGTCCACAAGGCGGTCGCCAGCCACAAGCCGGTGAAGATGCTGATGCACTGCAAGCGGTGGCGCCACCAGTGGCTGCCCAGTGCCTGCAGGGTTATCAGCAGGTCGTTCATCAGCTTTGCACCCGGCCCTGATGCAGCACGCAGCGGTGCTGCAGGCAGGCCGCCAGGCGCGGGCTGTGGGTCACCATCAGCACGCTGCTGCCGGCCTCGCCGACCAGTTGCAGCAGCAAGGCCAGCACCTCGTCGCTGCTGGCTTCGTCAAGGCTGCCGGTGGGTTCGTCGGCGAGCAATAGCGTCGGCCGGCTGGCCAGTGCCCGGCCGATGGCGACCCGCTGCTGCTGGCCGCCAGACAGCTGCTCCGGGTAACGATCGAGCAAGGCCGCCAAACCCAGGCGTTCGGCCAGGTAGGCCAGCCACTGCGGGTCGTGGCGCTTGGCCAGGCGCGCCTGGAAGGCCAGGTTGGCTGCCACGTCGAGGCTGCTGATCAGGTTGTATTGCTGGAACACCAGGCCGATGCCCTCGCGCCGCCAACGGGCCAGGGCGGCCTCGCCGTGGCCGTGCAAGGGGCTACCGTCGATGAGGATGCGCCCGCTGTCGGCGCGGTCGAGGCCGGCGACCAGGTGCAACAGCGTGCTTTTGCCACTGCCGGATTCGCCCATCAGGGCCAGGCTGCTGCCGCGCGACAGGGTCAGGTCGACGCCGCGCAGGACCTGGAGTGGGCCTTGGGCAGTGGGGAAGGACTTGTGCAGGTGCTCGATGACCAGCATGGGGTTACCTTTGGGGAGCTAATTGCAGGGTGCATGCCTTTGATTCTATAGCGCCTGGGCGATCGAGCGCCGCCCGCGCGGCGCATCGCGGATAAATCCGCTCCTACATGTGTTGCAACGTGCCGAACCTGTCACGCCATCGTTGCCCGCCCTGGCGCATGACTTGAGCCCACAAACAAGGCAGGCAACCATGGCCTCACAGGCATGGCCACGTTGCAACAAATGTAGGAGCGGATTTATCCGCGATGCGCCGCGCGGGCGGCGCTCGGTCTCGAACCCACCAATAATCTACCGCCAACCCCCCCTAACCCACCAAGGCATGCTGCACTTCCCCAACAGTCGTCGCCAGGCTGTTCAGGTGCAAACTCAGCACCTGCTCCACCGGCGCCTGGTCCAGCGGCCAGTGCAAGGCAATGCTCCCGGCCAGTTGCCCCTGCACCCTCACCGGCAAGGCAATCGCGCGGATCAGGAACGGCAGGCGCACCGGATACTCCCAATAGCCCTCGGTACGCTGGCCGAAGCCCTTCTGCACATCACCTTCCAGGTCACGCATCAACACTTCACCGCCCACCCGCTCATGCTGGGCCAGGCGCTGCACCTCATCCACCGCCAGCTCCTTGAGGCAAGCCCGGCCCATCGCTGAATGGAACAGGCTGGCATGCTGGCCGACGATCTGGCAGTTGTTCGGATAACGCTTGCGCAACACTTGGGGAATCGCGCTTTCCATCACCTCCAGCCGCTCGCCGTCGAAGCACGAGAGGTCGACCACCAGCCCGGTGCGCTCGCTCAATTCCAGCAACAATGGTGCGGCGGTTTCCACCAGTTGGCGCTTGAAACGCTGCTGGCGGTCGCCAAACAGGCGGCGGGCGCACAGGCGGTAGCGCCGGTCGCTCAGGCCGCGGTAGACCCAACCCTGCTCCTGCAAGGTGGCGAGCATGCGCGATGCCGTGGCCTTGGGCAGGCCGGTGAGGTAATGCAGCTCCTCAAGCCCCAGGGCCTGATGCTCGCCAAGCAGTTCGACGATGGCCAGCGCGCGTTCCACCGAGCGCACGCCACCGCTGTCTGTCGCAGTGCCCATGTATCCGACCTCCCTGTCTATGCGTGGATGGTCATCATGCCCAGCAAGATACGGGCCGGGCCAGCCCCCTTACCGCTCCAGCAGGCTTGGCGGCGGGCGCCGGTCCACCCAACGGGTCAGCTGTTCATGGGCGTAGGCCAGCTGCAGCACGGCGTGGTCGGCCTGGGCCGGGCCTATGATCTGCAGGCCCGTCGGCAGCCCCGCGGCATTGAAACCGACCGGCACACTCATGCTCGGCAAACCGGCCAGGGTTGGCCCGATCACCACCTCCATCCAACGGTGGTAGGTGTCCATGGTGCGCCCCCCGACCACCTTCGGCCACGCCTGGGCTGCGTCGAAAGGGAACACCTGGGCCGCAGGCAACAGCAGGAAATCGTAACGCTCGAACAGTTTCTGCATGGCCTGGTACCACGCGCTGCGGTCCAGCGACGCCTGATACACCGCAGCGGCACTGAGCTGCAGGCCGCCCTCCACTTCCCATTGCGCCTCGGGTTTGAGCAGCGCCCGTTTGCCCGGGTCGGCATAGGCCGCCGCCAGGTTGCCGTGCACCAGGAAGTGGCGGTGGGTGAGCCAACATTGCCACAACCGCGCCGGATCGAACGCGGGCTGGCAGGCCTCGACGGTGCAGCCAAGCTCGGCGAAATCGGCCAGGGCTGCTTCGCACAGCCCCAGCACGCCGTCTTCCATCGGCAGATAGCCGTCGTAGTCACCCAGCCAGCCGATCCGCGCCCCTTTGAAATCGCGCTGCAGCCCCGCCGCGAAATCCCGCCCGCCATCGTTCAGCGACAACGGCACCCGCGCATCATGCCCGGCCTGCACCGTCAGCAAGCGGGCGACATCGGTCACGCTGCGCCCCATCGGCCCCTCAGTGGCCAGCTGCTGGACGAACAGCTCCGGCGTCGGCCCATAGGGCACCCTGCCTAGCGACGGGCGCAGGCCGAACACGTTGTTGAACGCCGCCGGGTTGCGCAGCGACCCCATCATGTCGCTGCCATCAGCCACCGGTAGCAAGCGCATGGCCAGCGCCGCCGCCGCGCCGCCGCTGCTGCCTCCGGCCACGCGGCTGTGGTCGTAGGCATTGGTGGTGGTGCCGAACAGCGTGTTGTAACTCTGCGAACCCAAGCCGAACTCCGGCACATTGCTCTTGCCGATGATGATCGCCCCGTTCGCCCGCACCCGCGCCACGCTGATGGCATCGTGCGCCGGCACCTGCTCGGCGAACAGCGGCGAACCCAGCGTGGTGCGCAGCCCGGCCGTGGCGGCCAGGTCCTTGATCGCCTGGGGCATGCCATGCATCCAGCCCCGCGACTGGCCTTGCGCCAGTTCGCGGTCGCAGGCATCGGCCTCGGCCAGCAAGGCTTCAGCTGCGCGCAACGACACCAGTGCATTGACCTGCGGGTTGCAGCGCTCGATATGGCCCAGGTAAGCCTGCATCACCTCGCGGCACGCTACCTGGCGTGCATGGATGGCCCGGGACAAGGCCTCGGCGTCGAGGGCGACGATGGGGTCGATAGCTAACGCGTTCACGGTTTTACTCCAAGGTTGTAGGCGACGGCCTTGCCGGCGCGCGGTGCTTCTTTCAGGCAGTAGGTGCCGAGCAGGGTCAGCAGGCAGGCGAACAGCACGTAGAACGACGGTGCCACCGGCGTGCCCAGCACCTTGCTCAGCCAGGTGACGATCAGCGGTGCGAAGCCGCCGAACACCATCACCGCCACGTTGTAGGCCACCGACACGCCCGTGGAGCGCACCTCGACCGGGAACTGCTCGGCCAGCGCGGTCGGCGCGGGGCCGAAGAAACCACCGATGGCGCTACACAGCAGCAGCTGCATCACCAGCAGGCGCTCGATCGAGGGCGCCGCGGCCACCCACACATAAAGCGGGTAGACCATGACGAAGAACGCCAGGGTGAAGGCCATCAGCACCGGCCGCCGGCCAAGCCGGTCCGACAGCGCGCCAGACAGCGGAATCACCACGGTCATCAGGCCCACGGCGAGCATCTGCACCAGCAGCACCTGGTCCAGCGGCAGGCCGAGGTTCTTGTGGGCGAAGGTCGGCATGTTCACCAGCACCACGTAGAACGACACCGTCGCGCCACACGCCAGGCCCATCGACACCAGCAGGCTGCGGCGGTGTTCGCGCAGCACCTGCCACAGGCTCGGCGCCTGGCCCTTGGCCTGCTTGCGCGCCTCCAGGAATTCCTCGGGTTCTTCCATGTGCTTGCGAATCCAAAGCCCCACCGGGCCAATCAGCAAGCCAAGCACGAACGGTATCCGCCAGCCCCAGCTGTCCAGCGCCTCGGGCGTGCACAGGTGGGTGACCAGCGCCACCATCGCCGCCCCGGAAAACACTGCCAGGCACTGCCCCACCAGCTGCCAGGAGCCATACAGGCCCTTGCGATTGGCCGGCGCGCTCTCCACCAGAAACGCCGTGGCGCTGGCGTACTCGCCGCCAGTGGCAAAGCCCTGCAGCATGCGCGCGACCACGATCAGCAGCGGCGCGCCCATGCCGATGGCCAGGTAGCTGGGGGCAAAGGCGATCATGGCGATCGACACCGTCATCAGGCGGATGATCAGCTGCATCGCCGCCTTGCGCCCCTTGCGGTCGGAATACACCCCCAGCAGCACCCCACCCACCGGGCGCATGAAAAAGCCCACGCCGAACGTGGCCAGGGCCATCAGCAGCGAAGCGTATTCGTCGTCCGAGGGAAAGAACTGGCGGGCGATGATGCTTGCCAGAAAGCCGTACACGATAAAGTCATACCACTCCAGCGCATTGCCGATGACCGCCGCGACCACTTGCCGGGTACGCGAGGCGCCTGTATTGGAAATCTGCATGCGGAACACTCCATCTTCTGTTCAGGTGATCGCCCAGGCGCAGCGGCGCCCGGGCTCCCAGCGGCAGTCGTCAATACAGGGCAATCAGGCCGGCTTGAGCCAGCTCTCGGTCAGCGCGCCCCAGTAGGCGGCGCCGGTCAGCAGGATGTCGTCGTTGAAGTCGTAGGCAGGGTTGTGCACCATCGGCCGCTGCACGCCGTTACCGATGAACAGGTAGGCGCCCGGGCAGCGCTGCAGCATCCAGGCAAAGTCCTCGCTGCCCATCAGCTTGCGGGTATTGCCATCGACCTTGTCCGCGCCGAGCAGTGCTTCACCGACCTGCTGGGCAAAGGCGTTTTCCGCGGCATGGTTGACCAGCACCGGGTACGCCGGGCGGTGCTCGATGCTGGCCGTGCAGCCAAAGCTCTGGGCTTGGCTGACGATGATGGCCCGCACCCGTTCCAGGGTCTGCGCCCTGACGTCGGCATCCAGCGCACGCAGGCTCAGGCGCAGCAGCGCCTGCTGTGGAATCACGTTGGCCGCCTCGCCCGCCTGCAGCGCGCCGACCGTGACCACCGCCGCTTCTTGGGCATCAATGTTGCGCGCCACCACCGTCTGCAACGCCATCACCACACTGGCTGCCGCCACCAGCGGGTCGACCGTCAGGTGCGGCATCGAGCCATGCCCGCCAACGCCTTCGATGGTCACGGTCAGCAGGTCTTGCGAAGCCATCATCGGCCCTTCACGCAAGCCCAGGTGCCCAGCCGGCAGCCCCGGCATGTTGTGCATGCCGAACAGTGCATCACAGGGGAAGCGCTCCAGCAGCCCATCGGCAAGCATCGCCTCGGCACCACCCTGGCCCTCCTCGGCCGGCTGGAAGATCAACGTCAGCGTGCCATCGAACTGCCGCGTCGCCGCCAGGTAGCGCGCCGCGCCCAGCAGCATGGTGGTGTGGCCATCGTGGCCACAGGCGTGCATGCAGCCCTGGTGGCGGCTGCTGTAGGCAGCACCGGTGGCCTCATGGATCGGCAACGCGTCCATGTCGGCACGCAAGCCCAGCTTGCGCGGGCTGCTGCCGTTGCGCAGCACGCCGACCACACCGGTCTTGCCGATGCCGGTGTGCACCTCGTAGCCCCACTGCTGCAACAGCGTGGCGACCAGGGCCGAGGTGCGGCTTTCTTCAAAACCGAGTTCAGGGTGAGCGTGGATATCGTGGCGGATGGCGTGCAGGTCGCTGGCCACGTCATTGAGCCAGGCCAGGATGTGCTGGTGTTGCTGCATGGGGAATCTCCTCGCGCGGGTGGGTCCCGTTCTTGTTGTTCGCTTGAGATCACGACGGGAAAGGCAGGTCGTGCTTGGCGACAGATAAGCGCGAGTGGCGAGGGAGTACAAACGAATGTGATTCCGCCCAGTGGAACCACCTTGCAAAAAATGCTTGTCGCGCGCCTAGAACTCCACCTTGCCCCGCCCCGCCTTGACCGTGCTGCGCCTGGCTTTGCCTTCGAGGCGGCGAGTCTTCGAGCCGAGGGTTGGCTTGGTGGGGCGGCGTTTTTTCTCGGTCTTGCCGGCAGCAATGATCAACTCGGCAAGACGCGCCAGTGCGTCAGTGCGGTTCTGCTCCTGGGTGCGGTACTGTTGGGCCTTGATGATCAACACGCCGTCGCCGGTGATGCGACTGTCACGCAGTGCCAACAGTCGCTCCTTGTAAAACTCCGGTAGCGACGAGGCGCGAATGTCGAAGCGCAGGTGCACGGCGCTGGACACCTTGTTGACATTCTGCCCACCTGCGCCTTGCGCGCGGATGTAGGTCAGTTCGATGTCGGCATCGGGCAGATGCACGTTGTTAGAGATGGTCAGCATGGCATGGCCCTTGTGATTGCCTGCCATTATCACAGCCTTGGCGGTTCGCTCACAGAACAAAACGCGTTTGAGCTCAACGTCAAGATCGAGATGCCCTACTGCGCTGGCCTTGCAGAGTGGCAGTCGTCTGATCCCAAGTGCTTGCCCAGTTTCCAAGGACTGGCGCGAAACCTGTGCAAGCGGGCTGGCCCGCGAACACGGGCGCAGCCCGTGCCGTCCAGCGCCATGCCTGACAGCCACTACATGATGCAGCTGTCACCCGTACAGTATGAGAAACGCTATTTTCTGAGCTTGGAGAGTGTCTAGGAAACCAGGGGCGATTCAGGCCTTGCAAAAATGTAGACGGAAAAAATTCTGTATCAACATGGATGAATGAATATTGGCGCCATTGCTACAAAAGAGATTGAGCCAACAGATCCGGAACTCGCCACGGCATTACCGTATCACTGAAAGTTTTCAGTGCTGATCATATACGAGCTCGTCTAACTCATCACACGGCGGAGCAAGTTCAAATACTCGACTGGCCAAATCAAAAATGTGTTGAGACCAGGCCACCTTGGCCACCCACTCCGGCGGCATGCCCGTCACGCCATACAGGGCGCCGGCAATCTGCCCCGCCGTCGCCGCCACACTGTCGGCATCATCGGCAAGATTGGCAGCCAACAGAATCGCATCTCGGAAATTGTCCGTATTCCACACAGCCCACAGCGCGGCTTCCAAAGTATCGACCACATACCCGGACGAGCGAATCTGCTCACGGGATTTGCGCTTGTACTCCCCGGCATTGATGATCAAGGCCCGGGGCTGCAGGGGGCGTACCTTGGGTGCCAATGCCTCTTCCTTGTCCGCCCCATTAAGTGCCAGGTGCAGCTGCGCACCGAACAACTTGCAGCACTCCAACACCTCGATCGCGCCATGGGTCACGCTGCTCTGTGCGACACTCTCCCACCAGGTTGCCGACAGTGAATGGCGCCGGAAAATGGCAGTAGGCGCGAGCCTGATCAACGAACCATTGCCCGCTGTCGAAGCCTCCCGATTTCCCCTCCATCCAAGCCTTTGCGCCTCCCACCCTTCCAGGGCGCAGCGCGTGACATTGCCAATGTCGAAGCAGCGGCCATTGGCGCTGTTCTCGCCCTGCCGGTACCAGCGCACCATGGCATCGGCAAAAGTCGCGTAATCGAACTTGCCTTGGCTTGCATAGGTATCCGCCAGGCACAGCGCCATGCTGGTATCGTCGGTCCACTCACCCGGCGCCAGGCGGAAAGGACCACCGCCGACCATATCGCTGACATGCCCTTGATCGCGCCGCTGAAACTCCAGCGTCGTGCCTACCGCATCACCAATCGCCAGCCCCAACAGTGCACCTTGCGCACGGTCCAGCGCCTGTGCCGGTGACAACGTGCAGGGCCTTTCGCTCAACCAGGCAGGCTTGATGCGCGGCAGCCTGGGGGCATCGGCTGCCAACGTGTAGTCCATGCGTTGCTGCAACTGCGGCGACCAGTCGGGCAGCAGGTCGACGTAACGCTGGGCATACTCGCTCAGAGTTGCATCCGCGCTTCTCAGGTCGATCATGCTCATTCCTTGCTGTGCGTTGCGCTCATCCGTGCGAACATTCTGCTGAACCTGCTACTCAGTGGCAACGTACCGTGCAGGCAACAGCAGAGACCAGACCGATGCAGCAAGGAACGCTGAGGCCACCGTGAAGAATCATGCCGAACTCCATGTAAGATCCCCGATCCTTTTCAAACTGGCGGGCATTGGCCTGGCCCTCTGCCTGCTGGCTGCGGGGGCGCTTGGCGTTTACGTGCTCTGGACTGAAATCTTCCCGCTTTACGGTCGCCTCTACAGGCATGCACCGATCGTGGAAACACCCCTGATGTCATTCTTCGTGATCGCGGCATTGCCGTTCACGCCGATGAGGGTCGTGGGATGCTTGATCGCCGCCTGGACCGGCAAGAAATTCGACCCACCGAAAAAGTCCTGGCTTTACGCGTGGCAATTGCGCTCGATACAACTCACAGTCGCACTCATGGCCCTGGCACCTGTCATGATCGCGCTGACCACTGCCACGCTCTCCGCCAAGGGCTACTGGTCTTGTCCCAAGCTGCGCATTTCGGGCTCCGGATGGCAGATGTTCTGGGTGAACGATGAGCGCATGTGCTTCACGCCAGACAGCTACATCAACGATAACTGGCCATGCAAGATCGTCGGCGAGAAGAACATCTGCGTCCAAGTGGATGGCCGCTAGCGGCTTAACCCGAAGGCACTTCAAGCATGACATTCAATGACACCTACACCAGCGGCGAACACCGTTTCGCACTGGGAATAGAACTGACTTCACAGCAGTGCTACCTGTCCATCCCGGTCAGCAATGCCTTGGTCGATTACGAAGAGCACTACCGCATCGACAAGGCCCGATACGCCGCTTGGCTACAGGATCCTGCGATGGCTATGCCCATGGTCGTTCGCTGCCGCCGTCGTGAACTGGACACTGCCTTGATGATGCAACCTGGCACTCAACGCGGCGTGGCTGACCCGTGCCACTTGGACCTCACGGAGATCTCGGCAGTGATGGCACGAATCGCCATTCTGCTACAGCGCGATGGCGGCTACCCAAGCTGGGCCAACACGTTCCTGGGCTACCGCTCACGCCTGCACAGCGAGCCGCAACAGGTTCGCCTGAGCGTGTTCGCAATGCCGCGTGGCATGGGCACGCTCAGCGATGCCGTGCTGTATGAAAATGGCGACCCTTTGGTCGAAGCCACCGACGAATTGCATGCGTTGCTGGGGTGGTTGTGGGAGTGGGGAATCGAAGTCCGTACCACTGGCTCAAAACCGCTCTAGCAGGCTGCCCTAACGTCGCAGCGTGCGGCATATTCCGTCGCATTGCCATCATTGAACCGCGCCTTTCAGTGGCCTGCACACCTGCGTCTGCACCCGAAAAAATGAGACCCAGTTCACTTCCTGCAAAAAACTTTTAGCGCAAAATTTTACGCCGTTCTTACCCCCTGTACCCCTTATCTTTAGGGGCCAATCCCCTATTTTCAGTGGATGAAACCACACCGAGCCAGCATCCAGCCATCATTGCGGAAGTTCACAAAACAGGGAAAAAATTGCCGCCCTCGCAGGAACTTCTTTCACAGCGGGGTGCCCTACTCGGCATTACTGGCAACACGATATTCATGTGCCAGCACACAAATTTGCCGCAGCCGAGAGGCGCGATTTCAGGTCCACGCCATTGGCGTTTCAGGACGATCAAGCAGGCTCATGGACGATGTACCGATGACACAGACATTCGATGTCGAAGCACTGATCAAGCTGCGTAGCCAGACGCGGGCGATCTCCGATGCGCTGAAGGCGCAGGCGGCGGATTACCTTGCCACCGTGGCACCGCTGATCCGTCCGCAAACCCTGTTTGGCGAATACCTGCAAGGCGCCCAGCGCAGCAGCGGGCGCGAAACCCAGGGCCATTTCCAGTCGTTGATCGAACTTTACGAGCGCATCGGCTCGGCCGCGCCGTTCCAGCTGGTCAGCGAACTGGAAGTGCCGCTGAACCTGATCAGCACCACCCCCGAACTGTTCCCGCTGGAATACGACAAGGTCCTCGAACAGAGCGGCCAGGTCATTCGCATCACCAGCCCGACGCGCTGGGTGGTGGGCTTTCACGCCTTCGACCTGGCGCAGTTTCGCAACGTCATCAAAGACCCCAACCGCAGCAGCGCCGAGCTGTACCGCTTCGTGGTGCACTACCTGGTGCTGTTCTACTGCCTGAGCAAATCGCCGGGCCTTGGCCGGCTGTTCGAAGGCCTGCGCTACGGGCTCAGCTTCGAGCGCCTCAAGGGCTTTGGCGACCTGCCGTTCTGCGTCATCAGCTCGCCGGTACGTTCGGAACTTCCTGACGATTCGGTCATCCGTAGCAGCACGCAAATTGCCGGCAACACCAGCTTCGAAGAACTGGTGGGGCGCGACAACATTCTGGAAATGAACGACGACATCCGGCAGCGCCTGCTGCTGACGATCGAAGGACTGTAACGCGCAGGGCCCGCTCGCGGGCCGCGCAATGATTCGCAGCGAATTGCTCGCACTGGAGAACACGATGGCGAAGAAGGAAAGCACCCAGCACAAACTTGACCGCGTTCGCGCACCTCGGGTCCACATCACCTACGACGTGGACATCGGCGATGCGCTCGAAAAGAAGGAACTGCCCTTCGTCGTCGGCGTACTGGGCGACTTCTCGGGCAACCCGCTGGAGCCGCTGCCCAAGCTCAAGGACCGCAAGTTCGTCTTCATCGACCGCGACAACTTCAACAGCGTGCTCAAGGGCATCAAGCCGCGCCTGACCTACCGCGTGGACAACACCCTGGCCAAGAACGGTACTCAGCTGGGCGTCGAGCTCAACTTCAACACCCTCGAAGATTTCGAGCCACAGAACGTGGTCAAGCAGGTCGAGCCGCTGCGCAAGCTGCTGGAAGTGCGTAACAAGCTGGCCGACCTGCGCAACAAGATGGGCGGCAACGACAAGCTCGAAGAGCTGCTGATGGACGTGCTGCAGAACACCGAGAAGCTGAAAACCCTGGGCAAGGAATTCGGTCGCGAAGCCGCCGTACCTGCCGACGATGGCAAAGAGTAAGCAGGAGCCAGACGATGACCGACAAGCAAGTATTGCCTCAACAGGAATCCGACCTGGTCGAAGTCGAGAACTTCGCGCCCCAGGCCTCTCTGCTCGACAGCATCATCTCCGAGAGCCGTGTGGCCCGTTCGGAAACCGAGCGCAGCCGTACCCGCGACCTGATCGGTGAACTGGTCGGTCAGGTGCTGGAAGGCGAACTGACGCCCAGCAAGGATCTGATCGCCGTACTCGATGCGCGTATCGCCGAAATCGACGCGATGCTCTCCGAGCAGATGAACGAGATCATGCACGCCAGCGAATTCCAGCAGCTGGAAGCCTCCTGGCGCGGCCTGAAGTACCAGGTCGACCAGACCGAGACCAGCACCACGCTGAAGATCCAGTTGCTCAACGCATCGAAAAAGGACCTGGTCCGCGACCTGAAGGCCGCCTCCGAATTCGACCAGAGCGCACTGTTCAAGAAAATCTACGAAGAAGAGTACGGTACCTTCGGCGGTGCGCCTTTCGGCATGCTGGTGGGCGACTACGAGTTCACTCGCAGCCCAGAGGACATGTACCTGCTTGAAGAAATCTCCCACGTCGCCGCTGCCGCCCACGCGCCGTTCATCTCTGCAGCATCGCCGGAGCTGTTCGGCTGGGACTCGTTCACCGACATGTCCGGACCGCGCGACCTGGCGAAGATCTTCGACACCGTCGAATACGCCAAGTGGAAGTCGTTCCGCGCCTCCGAAGACTCGCGCTATGTCGGCCTGACCCTGCCGCACGTACTCGGCCGCCTGCCCTATGGCCCGGATACCGTGCCGGTGGACGAGTTCAACTTCGTCGAAAGCGTCGATGGCCGTGACCACAACAAGTACCTGTGGATGAACGCCGCTTACGCCCTGGGCACCCGCGTGACCGATGCCTTCTCCCGCTATGGCTGGTGCGTGGCGATCCGTGGCGTGGAAGGCGGTGGCCTGGTCGAAGGCCTGCCGACCCACACCTTCAAGACTGACGACGGTGAAATCGCGCTCAAGTGCCCGACTGAAATCGCCATTACCGACCGCCGCGAGAAAGAGCTGTCGGACCTTGGCTTCATCCCCCTGGTCCACTGCAAGGGCACCGACTACGCTGCGTTCTTCGGCACCCAGTCGACCCAGAAGCAGAAGCAATACAACACCGACATTGCCAATGCCAACGCACGGCTGTCGGCGCAGCTGCAGTACATCTTCGCCACCTCGCGTATCGCCCACTACATGAAGGCGATCATGCGCGACAAGATCGGCAGCTTCGCCTCGCGCAAGGACGTGGAGTCGTTCCTCAACGAATGGTTGGCCGACTACGTGCTGCTCGACGACACCGCCAGCCAGGAGGCCAAGGCCAAATTCCCGCTGCGTGAAGCCAGCGTCGAAGTGGTCGAGGTGCCGGGCAAGCCAGGTGCCTACAAGGCCGTGGCGTTCTTGCGCCCGCACTACCAGCTTGACGAACTGACCGCCTCGCTGCGTCTGGTCGCCGAACTGCCGCAATCCACCCGTAGCTGATCGAACCCAAGCCAGGAAGGCGCCAGTCACCCATGAGCCGTAACTATCAATTAGTGCCAACACTGTTGGATCGCCTGCTTGATGACACCCCTCATCAGGCAAGCGAGGCGGTCTCCAGGCGGCTGTGCTCCCTGGCCGATTACAAGGCCAGCCTGATCCGCGACCTTGAAGTGCTGGTCAACACTCGTCAGTGCATGGTCGCCGAGCGGCTGGGCGGCCATGCGCAGCTGGCCGGCACCATCCTCGAATACGGCATGCCCGACTTCACCAGCAAGGGCGTGCTCAACCCCGAGGACCGGCGCCTGATCCAGGCCCAGCTTGAACGCGCCATCACCGTTGGTGACAAGCGTTTTCGTGCGGTACGCGTACAACTGATGACCCAGCAGGTAGGCCACCGCATGCTGACCTTCCGGGTCGATGCCGTGCTGCATCTTCAGGATGCCACCCGCCAGGTCTCGTTCGACGCCGTACTGCAGATCAATACCCAAGAATACAAAGTGCAGAACCTCAACTGATGCTCGACGATCTGCTGCCCTACTACGAAAAGGAACTCTCGCACCTGCGCTTTCTCGGCCAGGAGTTTGCCCGCGAGTACCCGAAAATCGCCTCGCGCCTGCTGATCGAGGGGGACAACTGTGAAGACCCTCATACCGAACGCCTGATCGAAGCGTTTTCGTTCCTTTCCGCACGCATTCACAAGAAGCTCGATGACGAGTTTCCGGAAATCGTCGAAGCCTTCCTCGAGGTGCTGTACCCGCACTACCTGCGCCCGACCCCGGCGCTGTCGATCGCCGAGTTTTCCGCGGGTAACCGTTCGACCCTGGCGGCGTGCTACGACATCGCCCGCCACACCGAAATCACCTCGCGCAGTATCGAGGGTGTGGCCTGCCGGTTCCGCACCTGCTACCCGGTGCAATTGTGGCCCGTGGCCGTGCAGGACGCTTCTTTCACCGAACTCGAACGTTCGGTGTTCAACGGGCACAGCGCCGACCTCGTGGCGCACCTGAAGATCGGCCTGGCCGCCACCACCGACTTGCATTTCGGTCAGCTCGACATCCATTCGCTGCGCTTCTTCCTCGACGGTGAAAGCACACTGATGCTGCAGCTGTACGAGCTGCTGTTCAACAACCTGGCCAAGGCCACCGTCAGCTTCTACGAAAACGGCCAGCGCCGGGAGATCGGCCTGCCGGCTGATGCCTTGCAGGCTGTCGGCTTCGAGCAGGATGACGGCCTGGTGGATTATTCGGCCCGCTCGTTTGCCGGCTACCGCTTGCTGCACGATTACTTCACCTTCCCTGACAAGTTCATGTTCTTCGACATTGGCGGGCTCAAGCGCAGCCTGGCAGGTCGTGACATTCAGGCCATCGAGCTGAATTTCTACTTTTCCCACTTCGAGCTCGGCGAGCGCCTGGTACGCCTCGCACAGAACCTGGGGCGGCACAATTTCAAGCTCGGCTGCACCCCGATCATCAACCTGTTCAAGCAGCAGGCCGAGCCGATCAAGCTGAGCCATACCCAGCATGAGTATCCAGTGACCCCGGATGTGCGCCTGCAGGGCAACGCCGAAGTGGTGTCGATCGACCGTGTGCAACGCGTGCGCAAGCTCGGCGGCCGCGACAAGGTCAGCGAGTGCAACCCGTTCTTCGAGCCACGGGGCGAGCTCGGCCCCGATGCCTGCTACTGGATCGGTCGCCGCCAGCCGTCACGGCGCGGCAGCCAGGGCGGCACGGAAATGGTGATCCGCGTGGTGGACCGGGAACTGGACCTGATCGACAGCAGCAGCGACACCCTCAGCATCGCCCTGACCTGCAGCAACCGCGACCTGCCGCAACTGCTCAGCTATGGCGGCAGCCAGAGCGACCTGAGCCTCGACCAGGACAGCGTGGTCGACACCATCCGCCTGCTGCGAAAGCCCACCGCCACTGCCCGCGTGCCACTGGGCGACGGCCTGATCTGGCGGTTGATCTCGCACCTGTCACTGAACCACATGTCGCTGGTGACCCAAGGCAAGGAAGTGCTGCAGGAAATGCTCAGCCTCTACAACTACCGACGCGGCTTGGCTGTACGCAAGCAGATTGGCGGCATCCTGTCGATCAAGAGCGATCCGGTCGTCGCCCGCATCGGCCACCCACGGCCAAACTTCGTGCGCGGCGTGGGTATCACCCTGGAACTCGACGAAAGCCAGTACATCGGCAGCGGCGTGTTCCTGTTCGGCAAGATCCTGGACCATTTCTTCGGCCAGTACTGCACCGTCAACAGCTTTACCCAATTGACCCTACGTACCCGCCAGCGGGAAAAGAGAATCGTACAATGGCCACCCAGAACCGGCGATCAGCCACTGGTCTGATAGACCAGGCACGTGCCCAGCCCTACCGGTTCGAATTCTTCCAACTGGTGCGGCTGCTGCGCCTGCACTACAGCAGAGCCGGACGTATCGACCCGGAAACCCGTCCGCACGACGACCCGCTGCGCTTCCGTTCGCAGCTGTCGCTGGCATTCCCGGTCAGCGAAGTCAGCGAGCTGAAGTTCGAGCGCGCCGAACGCACCAACGCAAACGATCAACCGTTGTCGGAGGTCCAGGTCACCTTCATGGGCCTGGTCGGCCCGTCCGGGGTGCTGCCACGGCCGTACACCGAGCTGCTGATCAATCGCCACATCCAGCACCGTGACGACGCCGCGCACGCGTTCATGGACCTGTTCTCGCACCGCATGGTCGCGCAGTTCTACCAGGCCTGGCAGAAGTACAAGTTTCACATCGAGCACGAACGCAAAGGCAGTTCGGACTTCGAGCGCTACCTGCTGAGCATGGTGGGCTTTGGCGAGCATGCGCGTCAGCGCAAGTTCACCCGCAAAGATTCGGGCCTGCGCCACGAACTGTTCAGCTACTTCGCCGGTTTGTTCAGCCAGCGTCCGCGCAACCCGCAAAACCTGCAGGCAATGCTCTGCTTCTATTTCTCCCTTCCCTTCACCCTGCGCCCGTTTTCCGGGCGCTGGCTGAAGCTCGAAGCCGAGCAATGCACGCGCCTGGGGCGGCAGAACGCCCAACTGGGGCAGAGCAGCGTGATCGGCAACCGCGTATGGGACTACCAGTCGTGCGTGCGGATCGAAATCGGCCCGCTGGAGCTGGCCGACTACCGGCGCTTCCAGCCCGGCACCGAGGACTACCACAAGCTGGTGGAACTGGTGCGTTTCTACCTCGGCCCCAGCCTGGATTTCGAACTGGCACCAAAGCTCAAGCCCGACGCTGTGCCGGTTGCCCGCCTGGGGCGCGAAGGCGGTGTGGCGCTGGGCTGGCTGGGCTGGCTGAAACGCCCTGGCAGCCAGGTCGAACCTGCGCGCTGCGGCATTTTTAGTATTCCTTTTGATGGGGTCTCGCTGTGAACCTTAAGTCACTGTTTGCCAAGCTCAACGACACCTGCCGCGGCGCCACGGAAAGCGCGGCTGCGCTGTGCCTGGCCGAGCGTCACTACGAAGTGGACATCGAGCACGTGCTGCTGCAACTGCTCGAAGGCGATGACAACGACCTGCGGCCTGTGCTGCGCCACTACGATGTGGTGGTCGAGCGCCTGCAGTCACAGCTGGCCGATGCCTTGCAGGGCTTCAAGACTGGCAATACCCGCACGCCAGCGCTGTCGCCGCACATTACCCAGCTGATCGAGCGTGCCTGGGTGCTGGCCTCGATCGAATATGGCACCGGTCAGATCCGCAGCGGCTACCTGCTGCTGGCCCTGCTCGACGATGCCGACCTGCGCCGCCTGCTGCTGGCCAGCGCAGCGGAACTGGACAAGATCAACGTCGACGACCTGCGCGCCAACCTCCCGGCCCTGATCAGCGCCAGCGGTGAAGCCCAGCAGGCCACGGCGTTGCCGGCCGACACCAGCGGCCCTGCCCCGCTGCGTGGCGCGGGCAAGACGCCAGCACTGGACCAATACACTGTCGACCTGACCCGCAATGCCCGGGAAGGCCGCATCGACCCGGTACTGGGGCGTGAGTTCGAGGTTCGGCAAATGGTCGACATCCTCACCCGCCGTCGGCAGAACAACCCGATCCTCACCGGTGAAGCCGGGGTCGGCAAGACCGCCGTAGTCGAAGGCCTGGCACTGCGCATCGCCGAGGGCGACGTGCCCGAACCGCTCAAGGGCGTTGCCATTCACACCCTTGACCTGGGCTTGCTGCAAGCCGGCGCCGGTATCAAGGGCGAGTTCGAGAACCGCCTTAAAGCGGTGATCGAGGAAACCAAGCGCAGCGTGCACCCGATCATCCTGTTCATCGATGAAGCCCACACCCTGATCGGCTCCGGTGGCCAGGCCGGGCAGAACGATGCTGCCAACCTGCTCAAGCCAGCACTGGCACGGGGCGAGCTGCGTACCATCGCTGCGACCACCTGGGCCGAATACAAGAAGTACTTCGAAAAGGACGCCGCCCTCGCCCGCCGCTTCCAGGTGGTCAAGGTCGAAGAGCCTGAAGAGGACCAGGCCATCTACATGCTACGTGGCTTGCTGGAGAAGATGCAGAGCCACCACCGGGTCGCCGTGATGGACGACGCGCTGGTCCAGGCGGTACGCCTGTCCAGCCGCTATATCACCGGCCGGCAGCTGCCGGACAAGGCCGTCAGCGTGCTCGACACGGCCTGCGCGCGGGTTGCCCTGGGCCAGACTTCGCAGCCCGGCCGTCTTGAAGACTGCCTGCGCCTGGTCGACAACCTGCGCACCGAGATCGACCTGCTGGAACAGGAACAAAGCAAGGGCAGCGACCACCAACGCCGCCTTGGGCAACTGCACGAGCAGATCGAACAGGCCGGCCTGCGTCAGCAGCGCCTGGAGCAGCAGTGGCAGCGCGAGCTGGAACTGGTCAAGCAGATCCATGCCTTGAGCGATGCCAGCGACAGCGACAACCGCGCGGCCCTGGCCGAACTGCGGGTGCAACTGGCCGATGTCCAGGGCGAAGAGCCGCTGGTCCATGCCCTGGTCGATGGCGCCACTATCGGCGAAGTGATTTCCGGCTGGACCGGCATCCCTCTGGGCAAGATGCTGCGCGATGAAATTGACACCGTGCAGCGCCTGCCGGCACTGATGGCCGAGCGCGTGCTGGGCCAGGACCATGCCCTGCACGAGATCGGCAAACGCATCAAGATTTCCCGGGCGCGCATGGAAGACCCGAACAAGCCGATTGGCGTGTTTCTGCTGCTGGGCCCTAGCGGCGTTGGCAAGACCGAGACCGCGCTGGCCCTGGCCGACACCCTTTACGGCGGCGAGCGCAATGTCATCACCATCAACATGTCCGAGTACCAGGAGGCGCATACCGTCTCCAGCCTCAAGGGCTCACCTCCCGGCTATGTCGGCTATGGCGAAGGTGGCGTGCTGACCGAGGCGGTGCGGCGCAAGCCTTACAGCGTGGTACTGCTCGACGAGGTGGAAAAGGCCCATCCGGACGTGCTCGAACTGTTTTTCCAGGTATTCGACAAAGGCGTGCTGGACGATGGCGAAGGCCGCGAGATCAACTTCCGCAACACCGTGATCATCCTCACCTCCAACGTCGGCACCGAACACATCATGCGCACCTGCCTGGGCGCCGAGCAGGTTCCGGCGCCAGCGCAGTTGGTCGAAGACCTGCGCGACCAGCTCAACAGTGTGTTCAAGCCGGCCTTCCTGGGCCGCCTGAGCATCGTTCCCTATTACCCGGTCCAGGACGCCATTCTCGAGCGCATCGTCGGCCTCAAGCTGGAACGCATCCGCCAGCGCTTCGAACGCAACCATCAGGCCCAGCTGCACTTCAGCCCGGCGCTGGTGCCGGCGATTGCCGCGCGCTGCACCGAGGTCGACAGCGGTGCGCGCAACATCGACAACATCCTCTCGGGCAGCCTCATGCCGGAGCTGGCCGAACAGGTACTGGCGCGCATGGCCGAAGATCAGCCGATCAACAGCCTGCGCATCGACCTGGATGAAACCGGCGGCTTCACCTACAGCCTGGCGTGAAGGAGCGGCCGTTGACGCAAGGACCATCAGCAGCGCCCCGGGGTAACCGGGAGTTGCCAGAACAAGACTTCAGGAGCAGGACAATGGGCAGGTTACTGGGTGTACTGATCATGGCCTCGGCACTTTCCGCCTGCGGCATCACTGACCGCGTCGGCAAGCGTGTCGACGACACCTGGGCAGGCGACATGCTGTTCAGCAGCGACGAAAAAGTGGTCCTGACCATCGACGGCGGCAACCACCTCAACCCGGATGTGGCCGGCACCCCGCTGTCGGTGGTTGCGCGCGTCTACCAGCTGACCAGCCTCGATCGTTTCATCAGCAGCGATGCCGACAGCCTGCTCGACCACCCTGAACAAGCGCTGGGCAATACCGTGCTCGATACCCGCGAAACCGTGGTGCTACCGGGCATGGGCAACATTCAGCACTGGCCCCTGGCCAAGCAGGCGCGGTATGTCGCGGTGGCCGCGTTCTTCCGCGACGAAAGCGGCGGGCGCTGGAAGATGGCCTTCAACGCCGACGCCTTCCGCAAGGACGGCATCTTCTTCTCGTCCGAAGGCGGGCGAGTCCTGCTCGACCTTAACCAGGTCACTGCCGAGCGTGGCCAGGATGTCCTGCAGCTGCCGGCGCAGCAAGCCATCGCCACCCTGCAACCGGCACAACCGCTGGAAACAGCACCCAGCGTCAGCCAGCAACTGCAGGACAAGGCACTGGACGCAGCCCAGCAGGCCGCTGCCGATGCCGCCGAGCAATCGGCCAAGAAAGCAATGACCAACGTGTTCGATTCAGCACTGGAAGGTATCCAATGAGCAACAAGAGCCGCGTGATGTGGTCGGAAGGCATGTTCCTCCTGCCGCAACACTTCCAGTATCAGGACGAGTTCCATCAGCACCAGCTGGCTCAGGCGACCCTGCGTTCGTCCCCCTTCCACTGGGGTGTGCAGGCGCTCGAGGTCGATGAACAAGCGCTGAGCAGTGGTGTGCTGCAGCTCAACCGCCTGCACATGGTATTTCCCGATGGTTCGGTGTTCGACGCCCCGCAGCATGACCCGCTGCCAGCGGCGCGCGACCTCAAGGAAGTGCTACTGGGCTCCGGCCTGAAAGTGTATGCCGCACTCAAGCTGGCAGAGCCGTACAGTGCCAATTACCTCGAAGAAGGCACCGAGCGCAAGGGCGCCCGCCGCTTCCGCAAAGCCTTCGCGACCCTGCCCGACCTCAACGAAGGCGACCTGGAAAACGAAATCACCAGCCTGCGCCTGAACGTGGTGCTGCTGGTCGACGGCGATGCACTGGATGGTTACAGCTATTGCCCGCTGCTGCACTTGCAACGCAACAACGTCAACGCCTTCAGCGTCGACAGCCAGTTCGTCCCCCCGGCTTTGCACCTGGGTGCCCACGAAACCCTGCTGACCATTGCCCAACGCCTGTTGGCGATGCTGCAGAGCAAGAGCGAGACGTTGTCCGGGCGCCGCCGCGAACGCGCCGACCAGATCGCCGAGTTCGGTTCCAGCGATGTCAGCCTGTTCTGGCTGCTGTACACGGTCAATCGGGCCTACCCTGGCCTTGCGCACTTGCTGCAGCACCCGCGCCTGCACCCGGAGCAACTTTATCGCTTCCTCGCCGAGCTGGCCGGCAGCCTGCTGACCTTCTCGCTCGATGCACGCCTGGAAGACATCCCGGCCTACGACCATCAGGACCCCGCTGCTTCGTTGCTGAAGCTGGACCGCCTGGTGCGCGAACTGCTCAACAGCGTGGTGCCCAACCAGTACATCCCGATTGCGCTGGACCAGACCCGGCCGTCCTACTACGTCGGCCGCCTCAATGACCCGCGCCTGGCCGGCGCCGACTTCTACATCTCGGTGCACGCCGACATGCCTGGAGCCCAGGTACTGGAGCTGGTACCGCGGGCCTTCAAAGTCGGCTCGCCGGAAGACATCGAAGTGGTGGTCAACACGGCCATGCCGGGTGCCACGCTCAACCACTGCGTGCGGACACCCAACGCCATCCCGGTGCGTCTGGACAACCAGTACTTCGCGATCGAACCCCACGGACGGGTGTATGAACGCATGATGAGCGCCCACGCCATCGCCTTCTACGTCCCCAGTGCCTTCAAGAACCTCAAGCTCGAACTGATGGCGGTGCTCAAATGACTGTTGCCGTAATGCCAGGCGGCGCGACCGCCGTCGAACAACCCTCCACGCTCAAGGACCTGGTCAAGGATTTCCTGACCATGGCGCTGATGATCCGGCGTGGCAACAAAGTGATCGACGTGCAGCGCCTGCGTGCTGGTATCGACGAGTTCTTCCCGGCCCTTGAGCGCGATGCCCGTCGAGCCAACTACAGCGTCGAGCAGGTCAAGGACGTGCAGTACGCGCTGTGCGCCTTCCTCGACGAAAGCGTGCTGAACGCTGGCCCCAGCGAGATCCGCAACCAGATCGAGATCAACCCGCTGCAGTTCCAGTACTTCGGCGTACACCTAGCCGGCCAAGGCTTCTTCGACAAGCTCGAGGCCCTGCGCACCGACGTCAAGCGCAACCTCGACGTGCTGGAGGTTTACCACCTTTGCCTGGCCCTGGGCTTCGAAGGCAAGTACAGCCTCGAGCAGAAGGACCAGCTGCGCTACATCGCCAATACCCTCGGCCAGGACATCGCCCGCCACCAGCCGCCACGAAAGGCAATGGCAGCACAGTGGGCATTGCCGGACCAGGTTTCGCAGATGCTGCGCTACGAAGTGCCGCTGTGGCTGTACCTGGTACTCATCGCGCTGGTCTGCGGGGCCGTCTACCTGACCCTCGACTGGTTGCTGGGCAAGGAAGTCGCCGCGTTGGCAGAGCAGGTCCGCCGGCTGTTCGGCGTTTAATTCGGGTACGGTCAGGAAGACATGAAAGCACTACTGCGCTGTTTGAAAAATTTCTGGTTTGCCTTGGCACTGGTCTGGGTAATCGGCCTGCTGGCCTGCTGGTTCGCCCTGCCGCGCTGGCAGTTCTCGCCCGAGCAGGTGTATGTGGCGATGACACTGTTCAGCGCCGTGTGCCTGCTGTTGATCGTGTTGCGCCAATACCGCCGCATCCGCGCCGAGCAGAACATCGAGAGCCTGGTGCAGCTGGAAGTAGACCGCTCGCTGGGCGCCGAAGGCGAGTTCCGCGACCAGCATGTGCTGCGCGAACGCCTCAAGCACGCCATCGCCATGCTGCGCTCGGCGCGCTCGGCCGGTGGCGGCGGTGCCTCGGCACTGTCCGACCTGCCGTGGTACCTGGTGATCGGCATGTCGGCCTCTGGCAAGACCTCCCTGCTGACCCGCTCCGGGCTCTCGGCATCGATCGCCGGCGCCCAGGCCAGTGGTTTCGACAGCGGCACCCAGCACTGCGACTGGTACTTCAGCCCTGAAGCGGTGCTGATCGATACAGCCGGCCGCTACTTGCGCGATGACGCTTCTGCCAGCGAGTTCGCCTCGTTCCTCAAGCTGCTGCGCAAACAGCGCAGCAAGCCTGCGGTGAACGGCCTGGTGCTGGTGGTGAGCCTGCCAGAAATCATCTGTGCCACCGTGGCCGAGCGCGAAGCCATGGCGGCGCGCCTGGTCAGCCGCATCGACGAGTACAGCGAATGCCTGGGGGTGAACCCACCGCTGTACCTGATGCTCAGCAAGACTGACCTGGTGCCAGGCTTCAACCAGGCCTTCGAGGGCCTGGACAATGCCCAACGCCAGCAACCGCTGGGCATGACATTCCCGCTCGCCGAGGTGCGCAGCAAGGGCTTGCGCAACGTCGCCGAAGCCCGCTTTGCCCAGCTGCTGGGCAGCCTGCGTGAGCAAGTCGACCACCAGGTTATCGCTGGCGGCAACACCGCAGGCGTCGAATTGCTGCAGTTCCCCAACTACTTCGCCGAGCTGTCGAGTGTTTTGGGTGGCTTCCTCGAACAGTTCGAGCGCAGCGCCGACGGCCGCACCCCACCGATCGTGCGGGGTGTGTACTTCACCAGCGCACTGCAGACCGACGAGCAGCTGCCACCGGTCTACGAAGATGCCCTGGGCGCCCACTATGCCCTGCAGGCCAGCGAGCGTCCGGCGTCGAACAAGCCAGCCAGCAAGATCGGTGACAAGAGTTTCTTCATCACCGAAACCTTCCGCCAGGTGGTGTTCCCTGATCGCAACCTGAGCCTGTACTACTCGCGCCAGGGCCGTACCCGTGCCCTCACCCCTGCCCTGGCCGGCGCCGCCGCCCTGGCCGGCGTTGCCCTGCTGGCTTGGGAAGGTGTGTCGTTTCACAACAACCGCCAGGTACTGGCCACCCTTGGTGGCGAGCTGAGCGAGCTGGAACAGGCCCCCGAGCAGGCCGAGCGTTTGGCCTCCGGCCAAGCCATGGAGCAGCTGCGCCATTACCTCGGCCAGTTCGAAGGCTACGACAGCCAGGGTGTGCCGCTGGCATTGGGCGCCGGCCTGTACAGCGGTGCCGAGTTGCTCAGCCCGTTGCGCCAGGCGTACCTGCAGCAACTGCGCACCCAGGCCCTGGAGCCAATCGGCAAGCAGCTACAAGTGCAACTGCGCGCGCTCAATCAGTTCGCCGAAACCGTCGACCGCACGCCACTGGCCGACACCGGCAAGCGCCGCGCGCCGAAGGCTGAGGCGGCGGATGCCGCGTCAGGCAACGGGGTCAAGGTGCTCAAGGCGCCGACCGCTGCAGCACTGACCACTCAGGTTCCCCGCAGCGGCGCGCAACTGGCTGGCCAGGTGCAGGCTGCTGCCAGCGAGGCCGGCCAGGACGGCCGCCGCCGCGCCCTCGATGCGCTGCATGAAAAAGCCCGTTCGGTGTCCAGTGCCGACCCGTCCGAAGACACCGCCCTGACCGCCGGCCTGTCACTGTCCGAGGACAGCCTCGGGCGCCTCAGCGAGCAGCAGGTGGCCTCGGTGATCGAAGCCTACAGCGCGCTGAAGCTGTACCTGATCCTGACCCGCCCGCAGGAACACCCGGACGCCGACTTCGTCGCCGCCGAGCTGCCGCGCGCCTGGGCCCAGGCCGCGCAGGCTCAGGGCCATGACGTCGACCCGGCACTGGTGCAGGCAAACAGCGCGCTGTACGTGCGCTACCTGCAACAGGGCACGGCCCCGGCCCTGCGCCGCAACGAACAACTGGTCAGCGAGGCCCGCCAGAGCCTGCGTTCGTTCATGATCGCCAGCTCCCTGGTCGACCGTGAATACCTGCGCCTGCAACTGGAGTCGGGCCGTCAGTATCCGAACCTGACCCTGGCCGACATGGTGCCGGCCAACAGCCGTAACCAGCTGTTCTCCTCCGAAGCTGTGCCAGCCTTTTACACCCGCCAGGGCTGGGAAGCGTTCGTGCAGCCAGAGTTGATCAAGCTGCTCTCGGGCGACCTGCGCAACGACAGCGACTGGGTGCTCGACGGCGAAGGCGGAAACGGCCTGGTGCAGAAAGCCAACTTCATGCGCGAGCTGCTGGCCCGCTACAAGGCCGACTACGCCGAAGCCTGGTTCAACCTGCTCGAAGGTGTTGGCGTACGCCACTTCACTGACATGGCCAACGCCAATGAGCGCCTGGCGGTGCTCAGCGACGTGCAGAACTCGCCGGTGAAGAGCCTGCTGGCTGCCGTCAATCACAACACCGATTGGGACCTGCCCAAGCAAGCGTCCGCCTCCCCAGCCAGCGCGGCTGAAGACAGCTTCTGGGGCAGTATCAAGGGCGCCTTCAGCAGCCAGGGCGCTGCGGTGGAAAACGTCGTCGCGCAACTGCCGCGCGTTGATGACGGCAGCCTGGCCAAGCGCTTCGAACCGGTCTCGCGACTGTTCGCCGCGCAGAATGCCGAAGGTGCCGACAGCACCGTGATGGACCGTTACCTGGCCGCGCTGCGCAAGCTCAAGGTGCGCCTGAGCAACATCCAGCGCTCGCAGGATGTTGGCAAGAACAGCAAGCTGCTGATCAGTGAAACCCTCGACGGCCAACCTTCGGAAGTCACCCTGGTGCGCAACTACGTCGAGACCAGCGTAGACACCTCGGCCGGCAAGCTGTCCAGTGCCCTGCAGCGCTTGTTCAACTCGCCGCTGCAATACACCTGGGAAACCCTGCGCGACCCGGCCGGGCAACAGATCGCCAAGGCCTGGGCACAGGATGTGGCCCGCCCATGGCAGCAAGTCATGGCGCACCGCTACCCGATCGTCGCCAACAGCAACAACGAAGCCTCGGTAAAGGACCTGCAGCGTTTCGTCGACCCCGAAAGCGGCCTGCTGCCAGCGTTCAAGCGCAATCAAATCGGCAACCTTGCCGGTGGCGAAGGCCTGGGCATGGGCACTGGAAGCAACACCAGCCCACTGGTCAACGCCAGGATGGTCGACAGCATCGACAAGGCCAGCTCGGTTGGCCAGGTGATCGCCAGCCTCTCGGACCGAGAGAACGGCTTCGAGATCATGCTCGAGCCTTCGGCGCGCTACACCGACATCATCTTCACCCTCGACGGCCAGGAGCAGCACTACCGCAACGGCCGCACCAGCTGGAACCGCTTCGCCTGGCCGGGCAACAACAATACCCCGGGCGCACGCCTGGATGTGGTCACCCTGGAAGGCCAGCGCATCAACGTGTTCGACTACCCCGGCCGCTGGGGTCTGCTGAAGATGAACGACAGTGCCCGGGTCAGCGACCTGGACACCGTGCAGCAGCGCTTTACCTGGCAGTCGGTGGCCGGCCCGGTGAGCCTGGTGGTACGCAACTATGGCGGCGTGAAGATGACTGATCTGGCCCAGGTCAAGGCACTCAGCGTGCTCAACGACAGCGCACGGGTGAACTGATGCTGACCCGTACCCTGACAGGGGCACCTGGCCAATGATCGGATGTTTCGGCAAAGTCCCTGCCAGCGCCGACTTCGTCAGCCTCAACGGCGCCTTGCCGGAGGTCTGCGAGTTCGACCTGTGGCTGCAGAACGGCCTCGGCCGCATGCAGGCGCAGGCCGACTGGCGCGAGCGTTTCGATGCCCTGCCGGTTTGCTTCTTCTGTTACCGCAGCCGCGCCGGGCAGTGGCTGCTTGGCGGCTTCATCAGCTCGCGCGACACCAGTGGCCGGCGCTACCCGTTCATGGTGTTCCAGAGCATCCGCATGGACCACGATGCGCGCTTCGTCAGCCCGCACATTCTCTGCGAGCTTTTCGCGGGGCAGATCAAGCCATTGCTCATGCAAGCCGCCCAGGGCGCCGACATGGCCGAGCTGTTCAACCGGGTCAAGGCCATGCGCGGCTGGACCGCACAGGACCTGGACCTGTACCGCCGGGTGCACGAGAAGTTTCTGCGCGACTTCAACCTGCGCGATGTCGCCCGGCCGCTGCGCCACAGCTACCCAGAGTTCGACACCCAGGCCGGCATGGCCAGCCTGTACCGTCTGCGCACCGCCCTGCAGCAGGCGCACACGGCGCCGATCTGCCTGCCGCTGCCGGCTCAGAGCGGCCTCAAGCGGCCCATGGCCGACCTCTGGTGCACGCTGCTGTCACGCCTGCGCGGCAGCGCCGGCATGCCTGACGTCAGCGTGCTGGTGGACGACTTCATGCGCCCCGGGCTGCTGTGCTTCACCTCCCGCGGCAGTGACGAGATCTACCGGCTGCTGACCGGCATTGCCGACTGCAGCGAACGGCATGACCTGCTGGCCCCATTGCCGTACCCATCGACCGGCAGCCCCCTGGCGCTGCCGGCCGATGACCTGGCCTTGAACGATTTCATAGAGCGCTTCGCCAGCGCTCGGGACGAACAATACTGATGAACAGGCTCAAGTATTACTTCTTCAAATATCAGCCGTACGTACTCGGCGTGGTGTTTTTCCTGGCCATTTTCCTGGTCTGGGCGGCCGGTGTGGCGCTGGGCTTTGCTTCGCTCTACAGCCTGCTGGCCGGTATCGGCGTGTTCGTGCTGCTGTCTGCCCTTTACGTGCTGCTGATGTACCGCGGTGTCTCGCAACACCATGACCTGGAAGCGCTGCTGCGCGAAGATGCCGACCAGGCGGTGCTCAATGCCAACCCGCAGGACCGTGAAGAAGTCAGCCTGCTGCGCGAGCGCCTGCTGCAGAGCATCGAACGCCTGCAAGGCGGCTCCAAAGGTAGGGCCAACAAGGATGCGCTGTATGCGCTGCCGTGGTACCTGGTGATCGGCCAGCCGGCCTCGGGCAAGAGCACAATGCTCTACCAATCCGGCCTCACCTTCCCGTACGCCGAACGCGAAGGCGCACGGGTCGCCGGCCTTGGCGGCACACGCAACTGCGACTGGTTCTTCAGCTCCGAAGCCGTGCTGCTCGACACCGCTGGCCGCTACATGGACAACCAGGAGGAAGCCGGCAAATGGCGCGCCTTCCTCGGCCTGCTGCGCCAGCACCGCCAGCGCCGCCCGTTGAACGGCCTGATCGTGGCAGTCAGTATCGAAGACATCCTGCACGCCGGTGCCGATGGCCGTGAGCGCCTGGCCAAACGCCTGCGCGAGCGTATCCAGGAAGCGCACGAGCTGCTGGAGCTGCGCCTGCCGATCTATCTGGTGTTCACCAAGTGCGACCTGCTGCCGGGCTTTACCCACTTCTACCGCCAGCTGGACGCACACTCGCGTGACGAAGTGATGGGCAAGACCTTCAGCCACGAGGGCTTCGAGCAGTCAGACTGGAGTACACGCTTTGCCGCAGCGATGCACGAACTGGTCGGGCACTGGCAGGCGCTGGCTGACCAGCAACTGTTGCAGCAGGACATCCAGCTGACCCGTCGCGACCCGGCTGCCTATCGTCTGCCACTGGAACTGGCAGCACTGAAGCCACTGCTCAACACCTTCGTCGCCGACCTGTTGCGGGCCAACCCCTATCAAGGCGCGGAACTGTTGCGCGGCTTCTATTTCACCAGTGCCCTGGATGCCGACGAACCAGCCCACGGCCGCTATGCCAGCAACGTGCGCGAGCGCTTCGCGCTGGCAGCACCAAGCACCGGCAAGCCGGTGGTAAAGCAGGCCGATCCACTGTTCATCGCCAGCCTGTTCCGCAAGGTGATCATTCCCGACCAGCACCTGGTGGCGCTGTACACCAGCAACCGCCGCGAGCGCAGCCGCAAGGCCGGCTGGGTCGGCGCTGCCAGCCTGGCCGGGCTACTGCTGTGCCTGGCCTGGGGCTGGTCGTACAGCAACAACAAGGCGGCGATCCAGGCCGTAGCGGCCAACCTCGACAGCGCCCGCCAGCAGGATGCCGCCGCCCCTCAGCAGTACACCGCCTGGCACAGCCTGGACCAGTTGCGCCAGGCCGCCGCCGAGCTGTACGCCCGCCACCATGGCGAAGGCGTGCCGCTGAGCATGCGCATGGGCCTGTACAGCGGCCACGACATCGAGCCATTCGTGCGCCAGGCGTACTTCACGCAGCTGGAAAAGGTCATGCTCAAGCCTACCGCCGACAACCTGACCCGCTCGCTGTACCTGCTCAGCAGCATCAAGATCTACCAGCGCAACGCCTCGCGCCTGGAAACCGTGAGCGGTATCGACAGCGTCGAGCCACAGGCCCTGCCGGTGGACAACCGTGCGCAGTCGGTGGCCACCTTCGGCCAGACCACGCTGGACACCTACCTGATGCTTTCCAAGGCCCAGCGTGAGCAGGCACAGCCGGCCGTGCTCAAGGCACGTATACCGGATTACTGGTACCCGGCCATCTACAAGCAGGTGCCACGCCCTGCCGGGCAGTCGGCGCAAGCTTCCGGCGAGGGCGACGATTACCAGTTCGCCGGGCGCCAGATCGCCTTCTACAGCGACCAGATCCGCGAGCCGGACGTGCCGCGCATTCTCAACAACGCGTTCCTGGTCTCCAGTTCGCGCAACTACATCAACAGCCTGCTGACCCGCTCGCTGCGCGCCATCGAGACCATAACGCTGGAGTCCGACACCCTGTTTGCCTTTGGCCGCGCCGACTTCCAGAGCCTGCAAGCCGCTGGCCAACGCCAGCTCAGCAGCATTGCCAACAAACTGCTTAACACCCCCAACGTCGGCAAGATCGTGATCACCGGCCATGCCGACCAGATTGGCGACCGCCAGAGCAACCTGCAGGTTTCGCGGCAACGTGCGCAGACCATCAAGACCTACCTGGTGGGCAAGGGCCTGCCGGCGGAACTGGTCGATGCCGTGGGCGAAGGCAGCGACAAACCCTTGGTGCGCTGCAACATGCAAGCGCCGCGCGCCGAACTGATTCAGTGCCTGGAACCTAACAGGCGCGTCGAGATCGAGGTCCGGGCACTGGATTGAACGCCCGGTCTCAACACGACGCCTGCGGCTGGCCCGCAGGGGTCACACTCAGGGCAGGTCCACGTACTGGATCAAGGAAGCCCTTTATACCTATGGAGAAATGTAAAAATGGCATTTGACGCTTACCTCAAGATTGACGGCATCCCAGGCGAAGCTCTGGATGACAAGCACAAGGACTGGATCGAAGTACTGGGCTATCAGTACGGCGCCACCCAGGCGACCTCGGCGACCGCCAGCTCCTCCGGTGGCGCTTCGTCCGAACGTGTCAATCTGAGCGACTTCACCATCCGCAAGTACGTCGACAAGGCCTCTGCCAAGGCCTTCGAAGCATGCTGCAAAGGCCAGCACATCAAGGAAGTGGTGCTGAACGTGAACCGTGCCGGTGGTGACAAGGTGACCTACCTGACCATCACCCTCGAAGAAGTCGTGATCTCCTCGGTCAATTTCCTCGGCAACCTGCCGCTGGACGGCGAAGCCAAGTCCGAAAGCGACCTGCCGATGGAGGAAATCAAGTTCAACTTCTCGCGCATCAAGACCACCTACACCCAGCAGAAGCGCTCCGACGGCGCGGGTGGCGGCAAGGTCACCGGCGGTTGGGACCGTTCGCTGAACAAGGTCTACTCCTGAGCCTGACTTGAGCTGGCGCCGGTAACGGCCAGCTCACTCGAGGGACCCGTGCTGGCAACGGCACGGGGCCTTCCTTTCACCTTTGCACACAGAGCCGTCCATGCACGACATTCTTGACGACCTTTCGCTGTCTGCCCTGCGTACCCCGATTGACGGGGGGGCCGGCGAGGACCTGAGTTTTTCCAGCCTGTTCGATCAGATCAAGGAGGCGCGCCGCGCCGATGCCGAGTACCTGACCCAGGGCGACTGGCAGACCGACCTCAAGCAGGCCGACTGGGAGCAGGTGATCCAACTGGCCGCCGCCGGCCTCACCGAGCAGAGCAAGGACCTGATGCTGGTGGCCTGGTTGAGTGAAGGCCTGGCCCACAGGAAGCAGTTTCCGGGCATCCGTTTTTCCCTGGCGGTGGCACAAGCCCTGCTGGAAGACTTCTGGGACACGCTCTATCCCTCCCTCGAGGAGGGGGTGGACGAGCGTGCTACCCGCCTGGCGTGGTTGACCACCACGCTGACCGAGGTGGTCCGCACACTGCCGATCACCCAGGGGCAAGGCTACAGCCTGCTCAAGTATGAAGAGTCGCGCCAGGTCGAGAACCTGGCCCGGCAAAACCCGTCGGCGATGCAACAGGCCCTGGAAGAGGGCAAGATCAACGCCGAACTGTTCCAACGCTCGGTGGTGCTGACCGACACCGAACACCTGCAGAGCAAGCACGTGCAGATCGGCGAATGCCTGGGCGCCTGCCAGCAGTTGCAAGCCGCCGCCGATGCCGTGTTCGGCGATGACGCACCGAGCTTTCTCGCCCTCAACGACGTACTGGTGCACGCCCGGCAACTGGTCGAACGCCTGCTCAAGGAGCGCGGCGTCGACCTGGCGGAAACTGCAGCGGCACCGGCCGAAGAAGCCGCGCAGCCTGAACGCCCGACAGCGGCCAGCACGGCCACACCCGCCACCCAGCGTGGCGGCGATGCCCCCCTGCGCACCGTACCGCTGAACCGCGAAGAAGCCTTCACCCTGCTCCAGGGCGTGGCACAGTTCTTCAAGCAGACCGAGCCGCACAGCCCGGTGCCGTACCTGGTGGAACGCGCCATCAAGTGGGGCAACATGCCGCTGGAATCCTGGCTCAACGATGTGATCAAGGACAGCAGCGTGGTCGATGGTATTCGCGATGTGCTCGGCACCTTGCAACCTCGTGACTGATTTGTGGTCCTAGCCGGCTGAAAAGGAGTTTCGACATGCGCCCCATCATTCTCTTGAACGACCCCACCGACCGCGGCGGCATGGTCGTGCAGGCCTCCACCTCCACCCTGGTCAACGGCCGTGCCGTGGCCAGGCTCGGCGACAAGGTAATGTGCCTGCACGGTGCCTGCGTAATCGCCAGCGGCGACACCACGACGCTGGTCGACGGCATGCCGGTGGCCCGTCATGGCGACAAGACCGCTTGCGGCTCCAGCCTGATCGCCACCAACAGCGACACCGGAATACTGTAAGGACTGCCAGCATGTTGAAACCCTCCGCCCAGGGCCATCGCTCATTGTGGGACGTTATCGGCGAGCGCCGCGAGCAAGCGCAACGCCTTGCGCCACCGCCTCGCCCGCGCGCCGAGTACGACACCACCCGCATCGGCCTCAGTGATGCCTGGCTGTGGCTGCCCAACCTGACCCCGGCCGAGGCCCAGGCAGGCAAGGCACTGGGCAGGGTCAACGCCGACTTCGAGCACGATCCGCGCCTGGTCACGCCGGCCGGGCACCGCCATACCGTGCGGCGCATTCGCGCAGGCAGCGCCCGTGCCGAGGTCAGGGCGTTACCCAGGGCCTTGCAGTTGCTGCAAGCCATGCTCGGCCAGTGGCACGACTTCGCCAGCGGCCTGGACTGGAACCAGACCCAGGTGGTGGTGTTCGCCCCCACCAGCATCGACGCCGCCCCCTGGCTGGACGCGCTGCTCGAAGCCTGGCCGTTCGATTACCTGCCTGGCCACGGTTTCAGTGCCCCCGAGCAGACTTTCGCCACCTGGTTGCCGTGGGCCCAATGCAACGAGCTGGAAGCCGCCAACCTGCTGTGCATCGGCATCGACAGCTGGGTCACGGTGGACCGCGCCGGCAGCATCAAGGGCGAGCGCATGGCCGGTGAAGCGATCGCCGTGCTCAACCTGCAACGCATCGACCTGGCCAACCCCGAGGCGAATGCCCGCTGGCAGTTGCATCCTGCCGTGGTCCACGAACATGGGCCGCGTGCGCTACTGCCGCGCAGGGGCTGTGGCGGCCTGGAACAAGTGAGCGAGCAGTTGTGCGCGCAGAGCGGCATTGCCCTGGCTGATGTGAAGGCCCTGGTAACCGACGGCCACCACGACGACAACCGCCTCGATCATTTGTACCAGCTGCTTAACACCCACCTGCCCGACTGCGACCCGCAACAACACGTCGTCGGCTATGCCTTGCTGGCAGGTGAATACGCGCCGGGCATCAGCGAGATGAGCGCACTGGCGCTGGCGTTACACACGGCCAACAGCCTGGAAGGTGCAGTGCTGGTACTGGACCGCCATGCATCGACACAGACCCGGGGTTGGTTGCTGGGGCCGTTGCAGGCGGCGGTTGCCGGGCAGCGCCCGAGCGAGGGCGTTTGATGATCAAGTACGCCAGTTGTGCATTTTTCCTGGCGCTTGCCGGTTGTGGGGACGCGAACATGAGTGGGGAAAAGCCCGCCATACGATTTGAGCTGGACGCGCCTGTCGAGAATGCCTTCTCGGGTTCATCTGTGCAGTTTCAGAAGGACTGCATGCTGGGGCTGTGTATGTATGAGTACTCACTGACGTTCAGCGAGCCGCTTCGAGCGGACCTGGAAATTGTTTCTGATGCTGGCAGCTTGAAGTTTGACGACGTAGTCAGCACAAAGCTCACTACATTTGAAAGCGATATGGTGACCAGCGCCAACGTAACGTTAGGCGGTGTGAAACCAGATGCCGAACACACTGAAGCCATGATGTATCACGCACAATTGCTCGACAAATTGCGGGCAGAAGGCTGGCGTCGATTCATCCTTCAAAACGAAGCCCGTATACCGGGCACCGAAGCCAAAAAATTCAAAGCTTACACCGTTTTAGATAAACCTGTAGGCACTGGGCCTTGGGATGATCCTGAATTGAGGCTGACCCAGAAAGCGTGGTTGTCGAAACGGTCATTGAGCAATTGGTATTTGCAAAAAGACGGCGTCTATCTGGTGCTTAGTGTACTGCGTTGGGATAGTGAGGTTGCGCCCCAAAAGAAAGCTTCTTACCTGTTCACGTTAGCGTTCCAGTCAGAAAGCGAATTCTATAAAGATTATTTCGAAGGCGATGACCGTGAAAGATGGACAACCCTCCTCCCCGCCGAACTCAAACGCATGGCCCAGGAACGTGCTCAAACCGAAGCACGCCTGAAAAAAATGGGCATCGCTATCGATGAGGACTACCAGGACCCGCCCATCAAGGCCCTGGAATAACCACCCGATCAGCCCCCACTCAGGAGACCCCTTGTCATGGACCTGACCTTCGGCACCCCGCTCTCGCAAAGCGGCCGCCTGCTGCAGCTGACCACCCCGTTGGGTGCCGATCAGCTGCAGGCCCTGCGCGCCCACGGCGTCGAGCGCATCGGCCGCACCCCGCGCTACACCCTTGACGTGCTGGTGCAGGACACCGAGTACGACCCGGAAAAACTCATCGGCCAACCCGTCAGCCTCGCCCTGCTCTGCGACGACGGCAGCCAGGCCCCGCGCCATGGCCTGGTCGAAAGCGTGCGTTATCTGGGCAGCGACGGCGGC